>CALZJF010000023.1 GCA_945787885.1 uncultured Bacteroidales bacterium
TATGACGTAATATATTATAAATGAGTCTCTAAACTAAAAATTAACTAAGTATTGATGGTTGGCAAATTCGTGCATTGCTGACCTTTGCGTTTATAGAGATGTAAAGACATTGCGTTATATGCAGGGAATCGTCGTGTAGAAGAGCTGGATGTTTCCTGCTTGAAAGCCGACATCATATATTTTTTCTTAAATAAAATATGCAGTACACACACGAAGTTCAAAACATGTGTTGCGTGGCCAAAGGCCCCAACCATGGTCCTGCTCCCATTCCCGAGGAGGGAAAGTGGGTTCAGGCAAAGGAAATCAAGGACATCTCCGGTCTTACCCATGGTATTGGATGGTGTGCTCCTCAGCAGGGTGCCTGTAAGCTTACTCTGAATGTAAAGGAAGGCGTTATTGAAGAGTGCCTTGTAGAAACCATCGGATGCTCCGGTATGACTCATTCGGCTGCAATGGCCAGTGAGATTCTTCCTGGCAAGACCATCCTCGAGGCGTTGAACACCGACCTCGTTTGTGATGCGATCAACACCGCTATGCGTGAGCTTTTCCTCCAGATTGTCTATGGTCGTACCCAGAGTGCCTTCTCTGAAGGTGGTTTGACCATTGGTGCTGGTCTTGAGGACTTGGGCAAGGGCCTTATCTCGCAGACTGGTACGCTTTATGGTACGAAGCTCAAGGGTTCTCGCTACCTCCAGCTGACTGAGGGCTACATCACTAAGATGTATCTTGACGCTGACGATCAGGTGTGCGGTTATGAGTTCGTACACATGGGTAAGTTCATGGATGCCGTGAAGAAGGGCGTTCCCGCCGATGAGGCTCTGAAGAGTGTTACCGGAACATACGGTCGCACGAAGGAGGAAGATGGCGCAGTTAAGTTTATTGACCCCCGTAAAAACTAAAGAGACACAGCTATGATTCGTGAAGTAAAATTTGAATCCCAAGACCGTCGTATCAAACAGATTCTGGCTTGTCTGAACGCACACGGTATCGCTTCTATTGAAGAAGCAAATGAAATTTGTGAAAAGGCTGGTCTCGATCCTTACATGACCTGTGAGGAGACGCAGATGATTTGCTTTGAGAATGCAAAGTGGGCTTACGTGGTAGGTACCGCCATTGCACTCAAGGAGCAGGCTAAGGATGCTGTCGAGGCTGCTAAGTATATCGGCGAGGGCCTTCAGGCTTTCTGTATCCCTGGTTCTGTAGCTGATGACCGTAAGGTTGGTATTGGCCATGGTGAGCTTGCTGCTCGTCTGCTCTCTCCTGAGACGAAGTGTTTTGCATTCCTCGCCGGCCACGAGTCCTTCGCAGCTGCTGAGGGTGCTATTAAGATTGCTCAGATGGCCAACAAGTCAAGGCCTGCTGACAAGCCCCTGCGTTGTATTCTCAACGGTTTGGGTAAGGATGCTGCCATGATTATCAGCCGCATCAATGGTTTCACCTATGTGCAGACCCAGTTTGATTATTTCACTGGCGAACTGAAAGAGGTGAAGCGTGTGGCATACAGCAATGGTCCTCGTGCCGCTGTGAACTGCTATGGTGCTGACGATGTTCGTGAAGGCGTTGCAATTCTTTGGAAGGAGGACGTTGATGTTTCCATCACTGGTAACTCCACCAACCCCACTCGTTTCCAGCACCCCGTGGCAGGAACCTACAAGAAGGAGCGCATCCACGCTGGTAAGCCTTACTTCTCTGTAGCTTCTGGTGGTGGTACGGGTCGTACCCTCCATCCCGATAACATGGCTGCAGGTCCCGCATCTTACGGTATGACAGACACGCTCGGCCGTATGCACTCCGACGCTCAGTTCGCAGGTTCTTCTTCCGTTCCTGCTCACGTAGAGATGATGGGCTTCCTCGGCATTGGTAACAACCCCATGGTAGGTTGCTCCGTTGCATGTGCCGTAAACGTAGACCTCGCCCTCAACAAGAAGTAATCTGTAAGTAAAACATTTACAAGATAATAAAGTCTCCTGTGATCGTAATGGTTGCAGGAGATTTTTGAATTTATATGGCTGAGGGAATGATAAGCAGTGGATTTATTTTATATTTGTTTCTATTGCTCTTCTCCTATCGTTTTCCTGAGTTTGTTGTAATGCGTAAATGTCTTGCAAGATTAGTTTTCAGGTGCCAATTTGGTGTCAGCTTTGGTATTTGTGAAAAAGTGGCACCTGAGAATAGGGTAATTACCTGTGTTTTTATCTGATATGCTTTGCACAAACAAAACAACAAATGGGAAAACTTTGTATATCGGTGTGTTTTGTCCAAAAGAAATGTTTCAGGCAACGATAGCCTGAATCATGAAACAGTATCATGATAAGCATAACTTCTGCCTTTGACATGGTTGAGTTGCGATGATATTGCCGTTTCTTATCTGTTTTCAGTGTATATTTTTCCATTATGGTCTCAAAAAACTTGCAAAAGTCATCTGCAATACAAAATAATTCTGTAACTTTGTCCTCGGTGATCATAGCGATTATTGTTTGTAATTCTTTGAACTTCAACACAATAATGTTACAAAAATTTTCGCTAATCGCCAAAATTTCAAGCACTTATGTTTCGTCGAACTCACGTTATTTACAACTTTAGAAACAAAAGGCAGGAAGAAACTTTTGAATAAACTGGCATTGTGCCAAAGGCGTTCCTTCTATATACAAAGCATCTACAGTTGATTATATAGTACAAATCATTGGAAATGAACATTAAATATGGCAGTAGAATCACACGATAAAAAACTTGATGAACTTTTGAAGATGGTCGAGGATGGTAAAGCTCAGTTACCCGACTTTCAGCGTAGTTGGGTTTGGGATGACACTAAGATATGCAAACTCATAGAAAGTATCACATCAGGATTCCCAATGGGTGCAGCCATGTTCCTTGCTAATGGCGGCGAGCATGTTCGTTTTAAGTACCGTAAGTTTGAAGGCGTAGAGTCAACAGCTGAAGTGACTCCTGAATGGCTTGTGCTTGATGGACAGCAGAGATTAACCACTTTGTATCAGGTTCTCAAAAGCAAAAAGGCGACAAATACACGTTTCGAAACTAATCGTGATACAACAATTAAGCGTTTCTACTACCTTGATATAAACAAGTGCCTTGATCCTGATGCTGACCGTCTGGATGCCATTGTATCTGTTTCAGACAAGAAGCAAAGAACAACAGACATCGGTCGTACTGTAACGCTGGATTTATCAACACGCGAGAAGGAGTTTGAGAATCTTATGTTCCCTCTGAATATCACCTTCTCACCAAATGACACAGATGATTGGAGGTATGACATGGAAGAGTTCTACAACAATGACAGAAAGTATAGTTTGCTGTTCAGAGAGTTCTCCCAGAAGATATTACGCCCAATCCTTGCCTATTGTATGCCTGTGATTCAACTCGACAAGGAAACACCAAAGGAAGCTGTATGCCAAATTTTCGAGAATGTCAATACAGGCGGTGTTCCTCTGACAGTATTTGAACTGGTAACGGCAACCTTTGCAGCAGATGGACATGAGCTTCGTAAAGATTGGGAAGAGATAAAGAGTACGTTTTCTCATAAGGTTAATGGTGAATTGTTGAAGGAGATTACAGGCGCGAACTTCCTTGCGGCAATGACTCTGCTCGTCTCTTACTATAAGCGTATAGCCTCTGGTGATGACGAACGTGTGGCTGTAACTTGTAAGAAGCGAGACATTCTTAAACTTGAACTTGCTGATTACACGAAGTACCATGACGCACTGGTAAAAGGCTTTTGTGACGCTGCTGACTTTTTAGTGCATCAAGGTATCTTCCGTTCAAGAGACCTGCCATATTCTTCACAGCTAATTCCACTTGCAGCCATCTTTGCATACGACAACCTTAATGCTAAACATCTAAACCTTGGATGTAACCAAGACTTGCTGGCAAAGTGGTATTGGTGTGGCGTTATGGGCGAGCTTTATGGCGGTGCGAATGAGGCTCGTTTTGCTCTTGATATTCTCGGTATGTTCCGTTGGATTGATGGAGGTGATATGCCTGATACCGTATATAGGTCAAGCATTCAGCCAACACGCTTGCTGACTATGCAGACAAGAAATAGTGCTGCATACAAGGGAATCATGGCACTAATCTTACAGGATTCTCCACTTGACTTTATGACAGGCAATCGTATGGATATTGCTTCTTATATTGATGAAGAGGCTGACATACACCATATCTTCCCGGCGTCATATTGTGAGAAACAAGGTTTCCCAAGAAATAAATGGAACTCTGTCATCAACAAGACCCCTATCTATGCCTCTTCTAATCGCTCAATAGGTGGCCATGCGCCAAGCATATACATCGGTACGATGGCTAACAAAGGACTAAATCAAGCCAAAATCCAAGAGGCAATTGTATCTCACAAGATTAACTATTCGCATCTTGCATCAGACAACTTTGACGCATATTTTATTGATCGTGCCCAACAACTACTCAACCTAATAGAAAAGGCTATGGGTAAGTCTGTATCTGGCAGAGATAGCGAAGATACTATTAGAGAGTTCGGTGTAAAATTGTAGTCTATGTCACAGTTGCTTTTCATCATTGTAGTTGTATTATTCGTTTCCCTTTCCATATTTCTGGCTTGGTACAATTCTCCAAAGCAGAAAGGAAAGAGAGGAGAAGCGTATATACATAATGTTTTGATGCAACTATCTGACGAATACACCATAATCGATGACGTTATACTGCTTACAGAACACGGTACGACTCAGATTGACCATGTTGTTGTATCAAAGTATGGCATAATAGCAATCGAGACAAAGAACTATCGTGGGGAGATATACGGTGATGACAATAGGAAGGAATGGACTTAGATGATAATAACAAACGTGAACTATAGGTGTAAATGGTGTAAGACTTACACCTATGTCACGATGAATCACTGATTTCGTATATGATAAAGGCGGACTTTTATAGTTCGTTGTAGAGAATCTTGGGAAGAACCTCTTTTGATATTTATCTCCTGCGTGCTGTAAAAGCATGTAGGAGATTTTTTATGCCCATAAGTGAAGTGTTTTATGCACAGTCCTATTGAAGATTGCGCAAGGTCGATAGGGAAAATAGCGACTTCGTTCAAAAAATCCCAGAAAAGTTTTTTTATATCAGATTATGTGTCTATATTTGCACCGATTTAAGGTGTGCAGTCCTTCAGAGCTTTTGCTGCGACGACTGCCACGTGCGAGAGAAATACAGTACGAGTGGCGATTCCCCTGTTCGACCTATCATAGGAGCAGGTTCTATTTGTGATGAGCCTAATATGTTTTGTATTTCCGTTATTGGTCGGCCTGCGTTAGTAATTGGATGTAGAAGCGTTTACATCATTTATATATTTGTTTTATTGCGCAGTGCTGTATGGAAATAGTCAAGTTGCAATGCAGAATCTGCTCTTTTTCCATAAAAAGCCCCGAAACTCCATAGATGGTGTTTCGGGGTCGTTTTTTTGCTTTGTCTTGTGGGTTGATTAGACGAGAGTACTACGCATCTTTTGGGCAGGTTTTATAAGGGTGAAACCGAAAAGGGTAGTGAACGGGCAGAAGCGTTTACTGTAGTTGTTCTTCTGTTAGAGTGCAATAGTCTTGTAATCAGATGGTTAAAAACTTTTGTTCGACAAAATTATAGCTTATCCTAAGGCTAAAAGTACAGAAATTAGGAGAAATTGTTGTTCTGATTTCAGAGAGGCTATGAAGCTTTTCCGCCCGTGATGAGGAAGGGGTAGGGTGAAAGAACGGAATTTTTCAGATGTTTTCGTGTTCTTCGCGCATATCAATTTCTTCTCCTTTAGCGTTGTAGAATTGATAGCCCAAGAATGGCAGCGACTGATTAGGAATAATGGAAATGCCCATGCTGTAATGCAGCTTCCAGCGTCGCGCAATGCTGAAGAATCCTCGTTTGATGTAAGCATCTACAAAGGGGTGTACATGCAGGGAGAAACGTTTGATGCCCATTTCTTTTGCCATCATGCGTATCTTCCCCTCCAAAATGTCGATAAAGAGAATACTGGCTTTGATAACCCCGGTGCCTCCACACGACGGACAAGTCTCTTCGACCTTAATATCCATGACGGGCCGCACCCTTTGTCGAGTGATTTGCATGAGTCCGAACTTGGAGAGCGGAAGTATGTTGTGCTTCGCACGGTCTTTCTTCATGTTCTCCACCATTCTCTCGTAGAGTGCTTGCCGGCTTTCAGGTTGCGCCATGTCGATAAAATCTACGACGATGATACCGCCCATGTCTCTCAGTCGAAGTTGTCGTGCCAGTTCGTCAGCAGAAGCCAGATTGACTTCGAGCGCATTCACCTCCTGTCCTTCTGCCGATCGCGAGCGATTGCCCGAGTTGATATCTACCACGTGCATAGCCTCCGTATGTTCAATATACATGTATGCTCCGTGGTGATAGGTGACGATGCGTCCGAGAGAGGTCTTAATCTGCTTGGTGACGTTGAAATTATCGAAGATGGGAACTTTCCCTTCATAGAATTTTACAACGTTCTGGCATTCAGGGGCAATCATCCTGACATAGTCTTTTACTTCCTCATAAACATTTCGTTCGTTGACATGAATAGCCTCGAATGAAGGGTTGAAGAGGTCGCGCAAGAGTCCGACGGTTCGGCTCGTCTCCTCATATACGAGTGTGACTTTGTCTTCCGTTTTTCTGTGTTTGATGCGGCTGACGACGTCGTTCCAGCGTTGTGTCAGGATTTCGATTTCCTGTTTCAGTTCCTGTTCGCGTTTGTCTTCAGCCACCGTCCTGATGATGACTCCAAACCCCTTTGGCTTAAGTTTTGTGACGAGTTGTTTAAGTCTTGCCCGTTCCGCACCGCTTTTGATTTTGGTGCTGACATTGACTTTGTCAGAAAAGGGTATGAGTACGAGGAATCGTCCGGCGAAGGTGATTTCGCACGTCAGTCGGGGTCCCTTTGTTGAGATAGGTTCTTTGACGATTTGTACGAGAACTTCATCGCCATTATTGACCGTGTTCTGAATTTTTCCGTCCTTCTCCGTGGCAGGCTGTTTGGCCAGCTTGTGAATAGGAGTTACTTGCCTGTCGGTTCCGGCATACAATGAGAGGAAATGCTCGTATTGCTTGTATCTTACGCCGAGGTCGAGGTAGTGCAGGAAGGCGTCTTTCTCGTGTCCCACATTGACAAAGCAAGCATTGAGCCCTGGCATGATTTTTTTGATACGTGCCAGATAGATGTTCCCTACGGAATACTGTTCCGTCCGACCTTCCTTCTGAAATTCCACGAGTTTCTTGTCTTCGAGAAGTGCGATGGAAATGTCGTTTTTCTGAACATCAACAATTACTTCGCTTGTCATGGTTGTAGTGTTGTTGTAGCGTGTCGCAGGCCGTTGTATGGCCCACCTAAATAAAAAGTCAAGAGCCGGCAGCACCTGAGTTACAGGAATCACTCGCCGGCTTTTGACTTTGTCTCTTTTTGATTGACCCTTATGAATTTTTCGCAACGCAAGCATGCGTGCGCAAGGCACATAAAGGTCAGAGTTTTCATCCGTCAGGATTCAGAGCGATTATTTGCTCTTGTGACGGTTCTTGCGCAGACGCTTTTTGCGCTTGTGCGTAGACATTTTATGTCTTTTCTTTTTCTTTCCGTTAGGCATAGTGGTGAATATTATTTGTGTGTGACTTAATGAAATTCAGATTATTCCTCTTCCTCTTCAGGTATATCCTTTCCGGCAACCTTGGCAATAAATGATTTTGCAGGTTTGAATGCAGGAATGTTGTGAGCAGGGATGATTAGCGTGGTGTTTCGCGAGATGTTTCTTGCAGTCTTTTCAGCACGCTGTTTGATGATGAAACTTCCAAAACCGCGAAGGTAGATGTTTTCCTCTTTGGCCATATTTTCCTTTACGGTTTCCATAAAGGCCTCAATGGTAGTCAAGACGGTATAAGATTCTATTCCAGTCTTCTTTGCGATTTCCTTTACGATATCTGCTTTTGTCATTGTTTGTTTTTGAGAGTAGGGTTGTAAAGGTCATGGGGGGAGAAGTCAGTCTGTCAGCCCCTGGATGTTAGTGTGAAAAATAATGCTGCATGGATAGGTTCATCCATGTTTTGAGCATACCCTTTGCACGTTTATTCTGTGTTGGTTCAGTTTCTGTGCGTTCGTTTTGGTGAAATTCCAATTTGGAGTGCATGGGCATGCACCTTTATTCTTGGTTTTTCAGCCCAAAAGTTCAGGCATTTGGATGCTCTAAAGCATACTCAAATTTGCTGCAAAGTTAATGCTTTCAGGTTGATTAGCAAAGTTTTAGCATTATTTTTTTTACAAATCGACGGAAAAGAAGCTTTATTTGTCGTTTGCGGTTGTCATTGGAATCTTCTCTACTCGGCGGATATGTCTGCCTCCTTCAAAGGGCGTGTTGAGAAATTCCTCCATAATCTCCCGTGCGGTGTCTGTGCTGATAAAACGTCCAGGCATGACGAGCACGTTCGCATCGTTGTGCTGTCTTGCAAGATGAGCAATCTCGGGCATCCACACCAATGCTGCTCGCACTTGTGCATGCTTGTTGAGCGTCATGGAGATGCCCTCGCCCGAACCGCAGACAGCTATGCCGATATGGCATTCCTTGCGTTCTAAACCGTTAGCCAGAGCGTGGCCATAGTCAGGATAGTCGCAAGATGCTTCAGAGTCAGTGCCGTAATCTACGTATTCAATGCCTTTTTCCGTCAGATATTGTTTGACATATTCCTTTAGTGGAAATCCGGCGTGGTCGCTTGCTAATCCTATTTTCATTATTAGGCAGTGCTATATAATATATATGTGTATGTAAGGGTGTGATGGGTAAGTTCTGCAGAACGTTTGTCGCAGGACTATTGGAGAAGAGCGGGTTGGCAGCAATCTGAAAGTTGGTGGAAAGCAGTTTTCCCCCACCAACTTTCAGAATCCTTATTCAGCCAGGAAGGCTTTTACTTCGTGGTAGATGTTCGTGGGGTTGAAGCCGAACTTTTCATCAAGAACATTGAAAGGCGCAGATGCTCCGAAGTGGTCGAGTCCGAAGACTTTTCCGTTCGTGCCACACAGTCCCTCCATGTTCACGGGGAGTCCGGCGGTCAGGCCGAACACCTTTGCACCCGCAGGAATCAGGCTCTCGCGATATTCGGCGGGCTGGTCGCGGAAGAGTTGCTCTGACGGCACGCTGACTACTCTGGCCTTGATGCCATCAGCAGCCAGCAGTTCTGCCGTATCAACGAGTGTGCTCACTTCCGAACCATTCGCAACGAGGACGATGTCAGGGTTTTCGCAGGGCAGCGCAGCATATCCGCCGTGCCAGCTGTCATATACGGTGCCGGCAGGCAGGTCTTTTACGTTTTGTCGGCTGAAGATGAGTCCGGTCGGTGTGTCGATGTTTTCCATCGCCATCTGCCAGCAGACGGTGGTGTCATGCACGTCGGCCGGACGCAGCACGAGCATGGAAGGCTTGCCTGCATGGTTGTGCAGCTTCTCCATGAGTCGGAGCTGTGCCTCCTGCTCGATGGGCTGATGCGTCGGACCATCTTCGCCAACGCGGAAGGCATCGTGGCTCCAGACGAACTTGACGGGGAGCTGCATCAGTGCAGCCATGCGGATGGCAGGCTTCATATAGTCAGAAAAGACGAAGAAGGTGCCCATGGCGGTAAAGAATCCGCCGTGCAGGCTGATGCCTATACATACGCAAGCCATGGTGAGTTCGCTTACTCCAGCCTGAAGGAAGCCGCCTCCGAAGTCATCGCGCGTAATATTATAGGAGTGTTTCAGGAATCCGTCGGTCTTGTCAGAGTTGGAAAGGTCTGCCGAGCTGACAATCATGTTCTCGCAGTGTTCGGATAGCATGGCCAGCACAGCTGCGCTGCCAGCGCGGGTAGGTCCGTTGCTCTTCTGCTGTATGGTGTCCCAAGGGAGCTTCGGCGCTTTTCCGCTAAACCATTCAGCCATCTTGGCAGCCTTTTCGGGGTTGGCGTCCGCCCAAGCCTTCTCTTCGGCATGGCGTTCAGCCACGATTCCGCGCAGTTCTTCCAGGCGGTTGGCATAGAGTTCAGCCACTTCCGGACGAACGTGGAAGGGGTCGTCGGGGTCACCGCCGAGGTTGGTTATGGTGTTGCGATAAGCGTCTCCACCAAGTGGTGCACCGTGCGTCTTGCAGTTGGCCTCGTAGGAACTGCCGTCTGCCTGACGTGCGCCCTTCGCCATCACGCAGTGTCCGATGATGAGCGTGGGGCGGTTGGTCTCCTGCAGTGCGGCATCCAGTGCAGCGCGAATCTGCTCAGGGTCGTTGCCGTTGATTTCAAGTACGTTCCAGTTCCATGCGCGATACTTCATGACGGTGTCTTCGCAGCTGACCTCGCTGGTCATCGTAGAGAGCTGTACCTCATTGGCATCGTAGAACATGATGAGGTTATCGAGTCCGAGCGTGCCTGCCAGACGTCCGGCACCCTGGCTGATTTCCTCCTGTACGCCTCCATCAGAGATGTAGGCATAAATCTTCTCTTTCTTGAACCCAGGGTTTCCCGTGCGAGCATACATGGCCTTGGCGGCGATGGCAGCACCGACGGCAAAGGTGTGTCCTTGTCCCAACGGTCCTGAAGTGTTTTCGATGCCGCGAGTGAAATCCTTTTCAGGATGTCCGGGGCATACGGTTCCCCATTGGCGGAAGGTCTTGAGCTCTTCGATGGTGAAACGTCCCGTCAGCGCCAGCTGTGCATAGAGCATGGGGCTCATGTGTCCGGGGTCGAGGAAGAAACGGTCGCGGCATTCCCACGTAGGGGCATCCGGATCGAAGGTCATGTACTCGCTGTAGAGGACGTTGATAAAGTCAGCTCCGCCCATGGCACCACCGGGGTGTCCGGACTTTGCTTTTTCCACCATGCTGCACGCCAGGATACGAATGTTGTCGGCAGCAGAATTGAGGGTTTGGATAGAGGGTTTCATTATGCTGGTTCTTGATGAATTTTTTTGTTCAGAGGAAGGGTGGAATGTTTCTTTCGTGGCAGTTGTGCTTGCCTTCTGTTTTTCAGGACACGCCGTGTCTTTACACGCTGTCTGTATGATATGGATATATAGGAAGATGCGCAAATATACACGAAAACCCCCGTTTGACCAAGACTTTAGGTGACAATCGCACATTTTAGTTTCTTTTGTGCTTTGTTTTGCCACTTCCTGTAAAAGGGGAAGCCTGAAAAGCGAGAAGCCTCCGTATGCCTGAGATTTTGGTGCGCGCTGAGCTTTCGGGCTTTTGATTGGGACGCGGTTTACTCTTAGTCGGGACTGAGAGCACAGACCCTGCGGAAGGGGACAGAGGGCCTGCGGAATTTACTCTCAGTCGGCGACAGAGAACACAAAGCCTGCGGTAAGAGGGCGCAGCGCCTGCGGAGTGGGCTTGAGCATAATGAGGGAGCGAGGCATAGACGATGGGGGCAGAAATTCGGGGACAGCAGGAGGGAAGGTGCTGAAATGTTAATTTTTTTAAGAATTTGCGTGATGCTTCGCGTTAATATATCTTAATTTGTTTTGGGAAGAAATGACGATTCTTGTTTTCTAAAGCCCCCGAAAATCCCATTCTTCTGAGATTTTTTTCCCTGTGTGCGAAGAGATGGCGGAAAATGAGGGGCAGAAACAGGTAGAAACAGGGCATTTTTATGCCACAAGTGGCCATTTTGACTACTGAAAGTAATCATTTCGCCCCCTGATTGTGGTCAATTTTGGGGCAAAAGTGCGGTGGAAAAATGGAAAAAACTGGCGTGAAAAGAGGAAAATCGTGGTGAAAATGGCGAATTTCGAGTCAAAATTAGGCGAAGGATTCCGTGCTTTCAATCAAAAGTCCCGACTTTGATTGCCGTGGATGACAATATTGGGTGCTTTTTCTTCGGTTTTTCTTGTCCAGCCCGATACGAATTGACTGCACACATTTATTTGTTTTGTGGTGAAAAAGTGTAAGAAAATTTCCTCGCTATGAGATACTTGGTGGACTTCTATTTTGGATTGTCGCACGACCCTTGAATAGCAGGGAGGCATGTAGGCAGAAGGGAGTCAATTCCAATTTGTCATCCTTGTTTTCTCCCTTTCTCTTTGTTGGAAGGGGAAGAATTTTGGATAGAGATTGAACCGTTTGTCATCATGGAGGCACTGGGCAATTCTGCCGTGAATGTGAAAGGGGAATGCTGCGTGGTTGAGATAGAGGGAAAACAATAGGCAATGTTGTTTTGTCGTCCCTAAAATGTATCAATCTTGCGGCGTTAAGGTTGATAATCTTTTCAGATGATGAAAGCCCTTACGGCATAAAGGGGAATGTTTGACATCCAATCTTGTTCCTTATAACCCTTCATGGAGAAGCGGATGCCATGGAGGCTGTAGGCTTTGAAATCGTGGGTGATACATGCCGCAAGCGATTTTGATTTCACATTCTCCTCAGCCTTTACTTCTATAGGATGCACGATAGCATCCTTCTGCACAACGAAGTCCAGTTCCTGAGTGGAATTGTCCTTGCTATAATAATATGTAGGACGGTTGGGGATGGTGACTATCTGCTGCAATACATAGTTTTCGGTGAATGCCCCCTTATACTCACTGAAGATATGGTCGCCGATGAGAATGCTTGCTGCGGGAGCATCAGTCATGGCCCCCAACAATCCCACGTCAAGCAGGTACAGCTTAAATGCGTTTGAGTCGGAGTAAAAGCGCAATGGCACTTTCAGGTCGCGCACCCTATTGACCTTGTACACCAAGCCGGCATCTACAAGCCACTGTATGGCAATCTCAAAATCTTTAGCACGTGCACCCTTTCTCACCGCCCCATAGATGAACTTCTTGTTCTCACGAGCCAACTGCTCCGGCACCGATTGCCACACCATCCTTACTCTCTGAGTCTCAGAGGCAGTGTGCTTGGCAATGTCAGCTTCGTATGCCGCAAGGATATTCTTCTGGATGGTGCGCACGGCTATGGGGTCCTTCGTGCCGCAATAGGTCTTCACGGCTTCTGGCATACCGCCCGTGAAGTAATACTGACGCAGCAGGTCGATGAACTTCGGTGCAAACACGTCGGTTAGCTGATGGTCGTCGGAATGGAGTATATCGACGAGCTGCCCTTCGCCCATAGCATCGAGAAATTCCTCAAAAGACATGGGATAGAGGTGCATTATATCCACCTTGCCCACGGGGAATGATTCCCCCTGCATATTCATCACGCCAAGCAGAGAACCTGCTACAATGATGTGAATGTCAGGGCGGTTCTCGTAGAAGTATTTCAGTGTGGAGATGACGGGAGGAATTTCCTGTATCTCGTCAAGGAAAATGAGCGTCTTCTCAGGGATTATAGTCTTGTGTGACATGGAGGATAATCCCACCAATATCCTGTCGATGTCGGCATTGCCACTGAACAGGATTCTGGCGAGGTCGTTTTTATAGCAGTTGATATACACAAGACTGTCGTATTCCTGTTCGCCAAACTCCTTGATGATATACGTCTTGCCCACTTGCCGTGCGCCATACATCATCAGAGGCTTGCGTGTCTCTGACAGCTTCCATTTCTTCAGTTCGTCATATATAAATCTCTTCATGTCCTACGCTTTTATGGGGGAATAATTACGGGGCTGACACATTTTTATGAGGGAATAAAAGATGTGCTGCTACATTTTTATGAGGGAATGATGGCGCAAAAATACAAAAAAACAGATAAGGCATGCAAGATTGGCGTTGGAAATCTTTCATTCCTTATCTGTTTTTTTTAGGTAATCCCGCCCGTATCCACCTGTTCCGCCTGCTCTGTGGCTTCCGCACTGCCCACATAAGGTGGGTTCTATAAATTGGTTTTCCCTTGTCACGATATACCGCCGGAGGTGATTGTTTGACACTCTTGAGCTGGGGACAAAATGGACGGCATAGCACAATTAGGCTGGGCTCCGCTCTCGCCGATTCTCCTTTTGGCTTCGGGAATAATCCCAAAATCAGAAAAGGCGAAATTGTTGAACCTCCTCCAAATTAGACAGAAAGATGACAAAACATGATGGATTAGCCTATAAAAAGATGGGAGGAATTGGGCAAAAGAGTGTTTTTAAGCATTTTTTTTGTACATTTGCCCGACAAAAGCAGTCTGCTGTTCGGCAAACATTAGCATGAAAGCAGGGTTTTTGAGTAGGTGTACAAGATTATTCATATAATCCTTGTATTGCCTGCTGCGCATTATCAGTATAGGTAGGTTCTATAAATTAGCTTGCGATGTATTTGCTGCTATCGTGCCGTAGGTTTTTGTTTTTCATGAGGGAGCGTAGCGGGCTACGTGACTGAATGAAAGACAAAAAGATACGGTGCGAGAGGCGTGAAGACATCCAAGTAAAGCAGAAACACAGCCTTACATTGAAAACTAATTTATAGAACCTACCTATATGATGACAGTTGAGTAGGAGTCACTCCACTCCTTTATGTCGCATGCTAATCCTGCATCACCATCCGATGTAATTATTATAGGTGGGTTCTATGAATGTCCACCATCAAAAGATTAACATTTGTGGTGTGACGCTTTGCTCTGCAGGGAGCCGCTCGCTGCGCATTGGGCTACGTGATGCTACCTCTATGGGGCGCGACCGTGCGGCCATCGAACGAGCGAAACCCCAACAACGATGATGCCCACTACGCTCCCTCTATAGTTTACAATTGAACTTATAGGCTGCGCCTTCGTTCCCTCGCCATGGAAAAGCTGAACAAGTTCCGCTTTGCTCATTAGGCTTAACGCAAGTCTTGACCTCGGAAATAACTCCAAAATCTGCAAACAGAAATAGGAAAATTAGCGAATTTATAGAAATCCACCTATAAAAATATTTTGCACACCTACTAATTCCATAACCAGAATCCAAAGCCAACCAATCATTCCCATCAGCAAACGATATGAAACAAACGACCATCAGATTGTCAGATATAGCAGGCCGCTGCTGGAAGCGTCGGAAATTGCTCCTGACGAACTTTGCCATTGCATTTGTGGTATCAGCCGCCTACATCCTGTGCATCCCGCGTTATTACAAGGCGCAGGTGCGCGTAGCTCCCGAGGAGACATCCGGCGGCAGTGTCAGTTCGCTCGCCACGATAGCCTCTAATTTCGGTGTTGATTTGGGAGGTGCCAGTACGACGGACGCCATATCGCCCGAATTGTACCCCGACGTTTTCGAGAGCAACGACTTCATTGTCGATTTGTTGAGTATCGAAGTCTGTAAGGCAGATGGCAGCCTGAAGACCACTTATTATGACTATATGCTGCACCATCAGCAGACCACGCCGTGGCATCCCGTCGTATCATGGCTGAAATCGCTGCTGCCCAAGCCCTCCGCCCCCGATGTGAGTGCGGCAAAGAGCCAGGGAAAAGGCGAGCGCCTTGCCCAAAATGGGCGTAAATACGTGGAAGGGCTTGACCCCTTCTGCCTTACGATGCGGCAGACCATGCTGGTGAAGACGGTGAAGGAAAACATCTCTTGCCAGATTGACAAGAAAAACAATGTGCTGTCCATACGAGTGACGGACCAAGACCCGCTGATTGCCGCTTCGATGGCAGACAGTGTGCGCGTGCGTCTGCAGGAATACATCACCGCCTACCGCACCAGCAAAGCCCGCGTAGATGTGGCGTACTATGAGCAACTCGTGAAGCAGAGTCTGGATGCTTATGTGAAATCCCAGCGCGAATATGCAACCTATGCCGATTCGCATAAGGAGAGCGTGCTGGCGATGGTCAGCACGGAGGAGACCAAGCTTGAAAATGAAATGGAAGGCTGCTATGCCACCTACAATGCCCTGCGCACGCAGTTGCAGAGCGCACAGGCCAAGGTGCAGGAGCGTACTCCTGCCTTCACGGTCTTGGAAATTGCCACCGTCCCCGTGAAGCCCGCAGGCCCCAAACGCATGATTTTCGTTGGCGGCATGTGTATGCTGACGTTGCTTGGCAGTGTCGTATGGCTGTTCCGCAGAGAGCTTAAACAATATCTTAGCGATGACTCGGAATCCGCGAGCGAATAAGGATGTTCCCGACATCGACCTCGCGCTGATTTACCGTGCGATGGCTACCCATAGGCGGCAGATACTCTGGTGTCTGTCGCTCGCTTTGGCGTGCGGCATTGTCTTCAGCCTGTTTTCTGACCGCTCCTATCATAGCCGCACCAGCGTGAAGCTCATCCACGACACGTATTCTTCCGAAGGTCTGAAAAGCATGGGCGTTCGGTTAGGCATCAACGTGGGCCGACTGAAAAACCTCGATGCCTATTATGCCCTGCTTTTTCCCGAACTGATGCGCGACAGCCGTCTGATAGGCCATGCCCTGTTCACCCCCGTCACCACTTGTCAAGGCGAAAAGTTGCTGTTCGGCGAATTTCTCCGCCGCAACCACACCCCCCTGCAGCCCTCCGACCGCAATCTGCAGCGTCCGTCGGCCACGCTCGACAGCCTGCTGCGCGAGGGCAGAGACTATATTAGAATGCGCGCCGACCACCGCAAGGAGAGCGTCTTGGTAGATGTACGCAGCTCCGACCCCATAGTGAGCCAGCAAGTGTGCCAAAGCATCAGCGACTATCTGCAGGAGTTCATCCGCGACTATCGCCTCTCGAAGCAGCGCAGCGAGGTAGAGCACTTCAGGCAAGTGCTGAAGGAGCATAAAGCCAAGATGGAAGCTGCCGAGCGAGCCTACGTGGCATACTGTGATAGCCATTGGGGGCAGCAGTCGCCCTCTTCGCAAGCCCAGGCAGCAAAGTTGGCGGCAGAATTGCAGAATGCCCGGCATCTGTATGAAGGCGTGAAAGTGGAGTGCCAAGTGTCAGAGTATCGCCTTCACGACATGACGCCTGGATTTATCGTCTTGGAAAGTCCCGCCGTCGCCAATCGCAAGACGGGCATCGACCGCGTGTTTTTCTGCTGCACATTCGTGGTGCTCGGTCTGCTTTTTAGTATCATTTATTATATACGGCGTGAGCTGTGGGCACAAATCATACGATGAAACTTTCTGATAATCGCAAAAATATCCTCCAGAATCTCGGGTGGAGCGTCGTAGGCAAGCTGACGACCCTCGGAGGCAGTCTGCTCGTGGGTCTCATCGTGGCGCGCTATCTCGGTCCCGAGCGTTACGGCCTGATGAATTATGTCATCAGCATCGTCTTCCTCTTCCAGACCCTCTCCGTCTTCGGACTCGACCAAATAGAAGTGCGCGAGGAAGCCCGTCATCCGCAGGAATGCCCGAAAATCATAGGTACGGCCTTTGCCATACGCCTCGTGCTCGCCCTCATTGCCATGACTCTCGTGGCAGGATGGGCGTGGGCGTTTGAAGAAGACGCCTACGTTTCTGCCATGATATGCCTCTATGCGCTGACGATACTGTGCAGCACGCTGAACGTCATCCGCAACTATTTCATGGCCATCGTCCAGAACAAGTATGTGGTGAAATCAGAAATCGCCCGTACGCTGCTGGGCATGAGCCTCAAAATCTGTCTGTATTTTGCCCATGCCAGCCTGACCTGGTTCATCGCCGCCTGTGCGTTCGACTTTGTCCTGCTTGCCACGGGCTATGTCATGGCGTATCGTCGTCGCGTAGGTCCGATAAGCAGTTGGAGCTACGATGCCAAATGGCGCCGACTGTTGCTGCGTGAATCGTTGCCCCTGATGCTCACGACGGCAGCCGTCATCGTCTATCAGCGTATCGATCAGGTGATGATAGGCCGTATGGTGAGCAAGGAGTCAGTGGGCTATTTCAGCACGGCCAGCCGTTTTGTGGAAGTGCTGGTCTATATCCCCATGATGCTCGCCCAGACCATATCCCCCGTCCTGACCCGCATCCGCACCACGAACCGCGCAGTCTATGCAGAGCGCGCGCAGACATTTATGAACATCAGCTTATGGCTAAGTCTGGGAGCGGGAGCCGTGACCTCGATGCTGAGTTATTGGATTATCTCCATCCTGCTTGGGCCCGCCTACCTTCCCGCAGTGGCCGTACTGCAAATCATGGCATTCAAGGCTGCAAGCGTCGCCTTGTCGAACACCGCCGGCACGATGCTCGTCGTCGAAGGTCTGCAGCGTTGGGCCATCTTCCGCGACCTCTTGGGGTGCGCCGTCTGCGTTGGGCTCAACTATCTGTTGCTTCCGCGTTATGGCATTGTGGCAGCAGCCTGTGTGGCCATCATCAGTAATGTCGCCGCCGGCTGGTTGGCCAATCTGCTCATCCCCCCCTATCGCCATCTCTTCCGGATGCAGACGCGAGCCTTGCTCTTTGGCTGGAAGTCGCTCTTCAGATTGTCAGAACTGAAGGGGACTGCGCAGGAATAAATCCCCGCGTTTGCACCCCGGCGCAGCCCCCCATTGCAATCTCCCTCTCCCATTGATAGAACACCCCTTATGTTTGTAATCCCATTTCTGTGGTTCACACTCCTGACGGTACTCCTTTGGCGAAAGCACCAAGGAGCAGACATCAGCGTCTATATGAGTGCGCTCTATGCCTTTACCTCTTTCTTGGCCATCGTGATTGTGGCAGGCGATATGATGGGCGAGGGCGGCATCCTGTTCTATAACGAGGATGCAGAGTTTGGCGTGCTGCCAACATTGGTTTACTGCATCTTCCTGACATTGACCATAGTGCCCTTCCATCTTGTCTATGTGCGCGAGATAAAGCGTATCACGTGCCATTCGCCCCTCTTCATAGATGTGCTGAGTCTGTTCTTGGTAGTTGAGAGCTTGGTGAACCTCTATTTGGTGGCAGACTCCACGCTCGACATCCTTTCGGGCGACTTGGCCGCCATTCGCCGTAGCGTCTATGCAGGCGATGAGACCCCCGCACAGATTAAGGCGGAGTCGATGGGCTATATCTTCCGCTTGCTCACGTATTTCAACGTCTCCACCCTGCTGTGTCTGCCCATATTGGGCTACAACCTCTGTTTCCGGCAGAAACCCTGGTGGTGGAATCTGATGCTCTTCTTTGCCAGCATGAGTTTGCCCGTGGCAGGCATTCAGAGTGCAGACCGCACAGACTTCGTGTTTTGGGGCATGATGCTGCTCTATTGCTTCGTCTTCTTTTGGCCGCAATCAGGGAAAAAACTGCGCCGCAATGCCATACTATCCCTGCTGCCAGTGGTCGTGGCAGGCGTGGTCTATGTGGCCGCGGTCAGCCAGTCGCGCTTTGAAGACCAGAACGGCGGAGCCGCAGGCCGCAATATTCAGTATGCCGGGCAGGGCTATGTGAATTTCTGCTATTTCTGGAAATTTGCCAATTACGATGAAGTGGCCTTGGAGCGCGTCTTTCCTGCATACAGCCATTTTGTGAAGAAGATAGATTCCAATGCCAAACGTCGTGAGGAGCGTTCCGGGCGTCAGGGGTTCTTCATCAGTGTCTTTGCCTCGCTCGTAGGCGACCTTATGCTTGACCTCTCTCCTGTGGGCATGATGGTGTGGGTGGTCTGCTTCACCCTCATAGGCCTGCTGCTGATACGCTCGTCGCATCGCACACAATATGACCTCTCTGAGGTCCTGCTTCTTTTCGTCATGGCTTGCATCCCCCTCTTTGGCATTTTCTACTATCGTTTCGCAGGCTTCTTCTATTCCATCATGGTGCTGATAGCCCTGCTGGTATATTTCAGCGCAAAGTTCCGGATTCGGCTGTAGAGCCTTTCCGTATCAGCATGAAAATGGCAAAAGCTATCGTGGAAGTGTGAAATAACCGCAAAATAGCGCGTGGAACAGCAATTTTGAGAGTAGTAAGTTTTGGCAATCTGCCGGAAAGACGTAAATTTGCAGCCACAATCAGCGTTATCAGACGTTCCTTCGATACGGGCCTGACTGGATTTGACAGCGGGACGAGATGGTACGTAAGCATGCGGTGAGCCTGCAGGTGGTCACCTTAATCACGGCCTGCGACAATTTATCTGGCGAAAATTCTTACGCTCTCGCTGCCTAATCGAAGTATAGTAGATTGGCTTTATTCCTGCGCAAGGCGCGGGAACGAGACATCACCCAAGAGCCGTTTTCCCCGAGGCTTCTTGATTAGCGTGGTGCGGCATATCGGAGATAGTCGGCGGTAGCCTCGTGCCGCAGATGAAGTTTGTAGAGGATACGGCAATCGTCACGGATGTTCTCGCCTCAGACTTCTGCCCGACAATTTCCAATAGAGAACTAAGCATGTAGAAAGCGTATGATTTCCCCGTTTGGACGAGGGTTCGATCCCCTCCAGGTCCACCTTTGCTAAGGCATCGCTGCTCCCCTGTGAAATTAGGGAGGCAGCGATGCTTTTGTATGCTGCCGTGCATCGAGTTGTCCTTGCTTCGTCCCCGCACGGTGGGAGATTCCTGATAATCCATGACTCTGATTGATACCGACGGGCATACACATTATATATATACGCGCGCGCGTGAGAAAAAAGGCGAGATGGAGGAAACGCGATAAAAGTACTGCAAAGGTGAAGAAAATGGCTCAGAACGCGCGAAAATGCCCTTTTACGAGGTCTTGGCATTTATATTTTTTCAAAAAATCTTGTATCATCCTCCAAAAGGGCTTAATTTTGCAGAATAAAGGCAAGTAAAACGAATGACTTTGCCCAACGAACCATGCCGTTTGAATGCTGCGTTGCCACTTTGGCAGAAGGCTTGCCTGTGCAACGAAGTAAGCGGAAGGCGTCAGACAAAGGATATCCAAACATAAAAAATAGAGTGGGGCGTTATAGCATCCCCACTGCCCAACCACGTTCAGGGTAGCTCGGGGCTGGCTTCAGGCAGGCGATGTAGTCTTGCAGAAAGCCTCTCCCCGAAAAGCTCCCGAGGTACAATACTAACTGTAAAGATGATACAGGACACAGACAAGATTAAGCATGTGAACATTGAGGACGAGATGAAATCGTCCTACATCGACTATTCGATGAGCGTCATCGTGAGCCGTGCGCTCCCTGATGTGCGCGATGGCTTCAAACCCGTACATCGCCGCATACTCTATGGTATGTGGGATATGGGTATTACGCATGAGAAAGCTACCAAGAAATCAGCGGCCGTAGTGGGCGAAGTGCTCGGAAAATACCATCCCCACGGCGACAGCTCTGTATATGGTGCACTGGTACGTATGGCCCAGCCTTGGGCAATGCGCTATCCCCTCGTCATTGGTCAGGGTAACTTCGGTTCGATGGACGGCGACGGTGCGGCTGCCATGCGTTATACGGAGGCAAAGCTCTCCATCATGGGAGAGATGATGATGCAAGACATCGAGAAGGAGACGGTGGATATGGTGCCGAACTACGACAACTCGCGCACCGAGCCCAGTGTTCTGCCCACGTGCATTCCGTCGTTCCTCGTCAATGGTGCTACGGGTATTGCCGTCGGTATGGCAACCAATGTCCCGACGCATAACATCAGCGAGGTCATCGATGGAGCTATTGCCTATATTGACAATCCTGACATCGATTTGGACGGACTGATGCAGTACGTCAAAGGTCCTGACTTCCCCACAGGTGGCTATATCATGGGAACGGAAGGCATCAGAAGTGCCTACGAGACGGGACGCGGACGCATTATCATGCGTGCCAAGGCAGAGATTGAAACAGGACCGCTTCACGATAAGGTAGTCATTCGCGAGGTTCCCTATGGCACGAATACTGCCGAACTCTGTTCGCACATAGGACAACTCTCTAAGGAAGGAAAGATAGACGGCATCACGAACGTCAACGATGAGTCTGACCGTGAGGGTATGCGCATTGTAGTCGATGTGCGCCGTGGTCAGAATGCCAATGTTGTGCTGAATAAGCTCTTCAAACTCACTGCACTTCAGGCATCCTTCGCTGTCAATACGATTGCCCTCGTGCCCATTCCTGGCACGTCGCCCGTGAAAATGCGTCCTGCACTGCTTACGCTGAAAGACTGCATTCGCTATTTTGTGGAGCATCGTCATGATGTAGTTATCCGCCGTACAGAATACGATAAGCGCAAGGCTGAGGAACGCGCCCATCTGCTTGAAGCCCTGATTGTGGCTTCTGACAATATCGATGAGGTGGTACGCATCATCCGTTCGAGCGAGACTCCTGCTGTTTCCATCACGCGGTTGCAGGAGCGTTTCGGCTTCGACGATGTGCAGGCGCGCTATGTCGTTGAGATGCGTCTCCGGCAGCTCACCGCACTGCAGCAGCAGGAGCTCCATACGGAATATGCCGAGCTGGAGCAGAAGATTGCCTACTATACCCAGATTCTGTCTGACCCCGAGCTTTGTAAAAAGGTGATGAAGGACGAACTCGCCGAGGTAAAGGAGAAATACGGCGATGCCCGTCGTACGGAAATCCTGCAGGGAGGCATCAACTTCAATGCCGAAGACTTCTATGCCGACGACGATGTCGTCATCACCCTTAGCCACATGGGCTATATCAAGCGCACGAATTTGGATGAGTTCAAGGCGCAAGGTCGTGGCGGCGTAGGCAGCAAGGGCGGTAGCACACGCGATAGCGACTTTATCGAGGCCATCTACCAGGCTTCAATGCACAATACGATGCTCTTCTTCACGGATAAGGGACGTTGCTATTGGCTTCGCGTCTATGAAATTGAAGAGGGCGGTCGCACGGCGAAGGGACGCGCTATTCAGAATATGCTCAATATTGAGCCCGATGACCGCGTGAATGCCTGCCTCTACATTAAGGACCTGAAGAATGCCGATTTCTGCAGTACGCACTATGTAGTGTTTGCTACGGAGCGCGGTATCGTCAAGAAGACCTGCCTCACGGAGTATAGTCGTCCGAGAATGAACGGTGTGAATGCCATCAATATCAATGAAGACGACCGCCTTGTCAGTGTAGTCCTGACGAATGGTAACGACGAGATTCTGATGGCAAATCGTGGTGGACGTGCCATTCGTTTCCCCGAAAGTGCCATCCGCCCGATGGGACGCACTGCCACGGGTGTACGCGGCATGGTGCTTGATGGGCCTGAAGATGCCATCGTAGGAATGGTGGCCATTAACGATCCTGAAAAGGAGACGGTGCTCGTTGTCAGCGAGAATGGTTTCGGAAAGCGTTCTGTAGTGGAAGACTATCGTCGTACCGGACGCTCTGCAAAGGGTGTCAAGACGCTGAACATCACGGACAAGACGGGAGCTGTCATCGCTATAAAGTGTGTGAAGGAGGATGAAGACCTCATGATAATCAATCGTAGCGGCATCACCCTTCGTCTCCATGTCACTGACATCCGCCAGTGCGGACGTGCCACGCAGGGTGTGAAACTCATCAATCTTACTAAGCGCAACGATGCCATATCCAGTGTATGCCTCGTGCCTGCCGACGATGAAGAGGAAACGCTTGATGAGAGTCTGACGGAGACTCTCTCTGAGACTACCGCCGAAACGCCTGAAACATCAGAAAACATTGATTCTGAAGTGCAGGAAAACGTTGGAACGGACGAAGGCACTGATGTGGAATAACTATCTGAAACAGACTAATTACCTGATATAGAATAACTCATTAAATTTATTATCTATGAAGAAAATCTTTTCTTTAGCCATTTTCTCCCTCTTTGCCGCTGCTGGCATGGCCCAGAGCGCAAAGGCGCAGTTGAAGATGGATGAGGGCAAGTTTGCTGAAGCCCTCCAGATTGTTCAGGAAGCCATCGTTGACAACGATGCTGCCGTGAAGGAAGCTACCGAAAAGGCTCAGGCCAAGGGCAAGCCCGTCGTGCTCGACAAGCAGCACCAGAAGTATGCAGCCCTCTACAATCAGGGTGCTACCTGCTATGCTCAGATTTTTAACCCCGAGCTCATGAAGGCTGCCAATCAGCAGCCGCTCGATACGATGCTCTTCGTACAGTCGCTCGACAATATGATTGACTTTTACACCAAGAGCTATACCTACGACAATATGCCTGATGCCAAGGGAAAGGTGAAGGCTAAGTTTAATGCAGACAACCAGCGTTTCGTAGAGAGCTGTCTTGACTACTATTTCTATGCTGCTATCTTCCTCAATGAGCGTGGCGATAAGGCGGGTGCCAGCGAGCAGTTCAAGAAGCACATGATGCTCCCTGAGAATCCCATCCTCGCCAGCAAGAAGGACTCCATTCTTGCAGCCAAGAAGGATAGCTATGAGCAGTGCGCTTACTATAACACTCTCATCAACTACGAGTTGAAGAAGTGGGATGATATTCTCGCTACTGTAGATAAGGGCCTGACCAACAAGGAATACAACCACGACCTCTATCTCATCAAGGCTGAGGCTGTGTTGCAGTCGAAGAAGGACACCACTGCCTATATGGAAGTGCTGAAGGATGCTATCAGCCATGTAGAGAAAAACCAGAGCTTCGCAGAATCGCTGCTCAGCATTTATTACGACCGTAAGGATGCTGCAGGCGCAGAGGCCACCGTCAACGACTTGCTGGCAAAGAATCCTGAGAGCGTAAGTGCTTGGTATATCAAGGGCTGTATCGGTCTCAACCTCAAGCAGGACTATAGCAGTGCCCGCGACTGCTTCGGCAAGGTGCTGGAGAAAGATCCTGAGCATCTGCTCGCTAATGCCAACATGGCTTATGCCTGGATGAATGATGTGGCTACACGTCGTATGAACGGCGAGTACAAATACATTGACCGCAAGACCGTCACTGGCGAGAAGGCCAAGGCAGAGTACGAGAAGGAACTCGCTGCTGTGCGTGCTTTCTATGAGAGCGCACGTCCGTATATGGAGAAGGTGCGCGACCTCGCCCCTGACCGCTCTAAGGTATGGGCTCCTGCGCTCCAGCAGATTTATTCCAACCTCGGCATGGAGGCTGAAGCCAAGCATATGGACGAGGTGATGGAGGCCAATCGCTAATAAGTCAGCCCGATGAACATACGCCCGCACTTTGCCACATGGCGCACTATAGGCCAGAGGTCTGTGAGGGGCGAATAGTGACCCATAAGCCAATGCAGGGACGCTGGAAAGCGCCTCTGCATTTGGCACATTTGGGAAACTGAACATGGCATGGGGAAGTATATGCCCATGCTCCGAACAATATGGTGTTTGACACAGAAACACATCTTATAAAAGAAGACGAACGTACTCGCAAGTGAGCTTCTATCTTACAACCTTCTATAGAAATGACGAAAAAACTGTATATTTATCTGTCGGCTGTTCTCCTTATGATGTCTATGGCACTCAGCACATCGGCCATTCCCTCAGAACAGTCTGCTGAAAAGAGCGAAAAAGCTCGGCAACGCGAAAAGCGGGCACAGATAAAAAGCATTAAGGAAGCACTGAAGAACAAAAAAGGGGCAGACGCGTTGAAGGGAGTGGAAAATTTACGAACTGACTCGGCAGAGAAATGGAATCCCATCATCGTGCAGTATGGCGTAGATGCTTGCCGACTTATGGCCGACGATGAGAATATGCGTCTATATCTAAAGAACAATCCTGACACGACTGCCTTCTTCAATGCACTCTACCGTATCGGACAATATACCCTCCAGTCTGACAGCGCGGAAAGCATTGTTGCCTTTGCTGATAGCATGGAGGGCAGGAAGGCCAAATATCGCTTTAGAAAGCCTAACGCGGCTTTGGTGTCGAAGCATTTAGGCAATATCCTGACAGCATCGCGCTATTTCGCCGCTAAAGCTAAATGGGATGATACCGAGCGTTTTGCGGCTATGGGTATTGACCTCATGCAGTCCGCGATGCTGAAATCGCAGAAGAACTATCGCCCTGACACGGCGAGCATCATCAATCTGGCGGTCATACACGCCAATGCCTGCTATATGCAGAAGAAACATGAAGCCATCGAACGCTTCGGAGATTGGGCACTGAAGGATAGTGCCGCCCATGAGAGCATCTTGGAACGTCTGGTCTATGCCGAGACAGAGCGTGGCGACACTGCTGCCTATCTGCCAAAGCTGATTGCGGGTCATCATCAATATCCCTACAATATTTTCTTCTTTGGTCGCATAAACGATTATTTCCTGCGTCATGCTCAATACAACGATGTCGTTGAAGCGGTGAAATATACTTTGGATAAGGTTGAAGCAGAGGGACTGCTGCACCCTGATGTGGAGGAAGATACGCTCGTAAAGCATGGCTTGTCGCATGAAAACATCGGACAGTTTTATGAGACACTGGCCATAGCAAGCCATAACCAGGGAAAATTCCGCGATTGTATCACCCAGTCGAATAGTGTGTTGCAATGGAATCCACAGCACACACGAGCTGATTTCTTCATCGGAGCCAGCTATTTCAGAATGGCTGAGGCGGTGAAAATACCAGAGTCAGTCACGGATTCTGACTATACAAAAAACTCCAAGGAGCGCGACCGTCTGCTTGAAATGGCACGCCCTCACATGGAAATTTATCGCAAACACAATCCTGAAGAAGCGCGCTTCTGGGCTCCTCTCCTCTATGAGATTTATCTCTATCTGAATCTCGGAGAAGAATTTAAGGAAATACTGAAGCATTTGCCCTGAACAGGCAGATAAAGCCTTCTGTTACAGTGTCGTAAACTACTCCTGCTGTATGAATCCATTACTTCAAACACACTTCCACACCCCCTACGAAACCATCCCTTTTCCTGATATTACGGTTGAGCATTTATCAGAAGCTATTCATCAGGGAATGCAGATGGAGGATGCTGAGATACGGAGCATCATAGATAACCCTGAACTTCCCACCTTCGACAATACGATAGTGCCGCTCGCAGAGAGCGGTGAGGTGCTCGGAAGGGCTACCACTGTCCTGTATAACCTGCTCTCAGCAGAAACATCTGATGAACTGGAGGCTTTGGCAGAGGAGATGACGCCGAAATTGACGGCGCACGAGAGTGCCATCAGCATGAATCCTGCACTCTTTCAGCGCGTCAAGGTAGTGGCAAGTCTGCCACAGCCTGACAATGCTGAAGACAGAATGCTGCTCGAAAAGACTCTCAAGGGCTTTCTTAGAGCGGGAGCGGGGCTCGACGATGCTGGGAAACAGCGGTTAAAGGAAATCAAGACCGAACTGGGGCAACTGACTCTGCAGTTCAATCAAAATAATATCAAGGAGACCAATGCCTTCGAGCTTTATATAGAGCAGGAGGGCGACCTTGCCGGATTGCCTGCAACTGCCATTGAGGCTGCTGCCATCGCTGCAAAGGAACATGGTAAGCCCCGTGGATGGTTGTTTACGCTTCATGCCCCATCCTATCTTCCTTTTATACGCTATTCTGAAAAACGCGAACTTCGGAAGCAATTGTATATGGCGTATGCCACGCGCTGTGCGCACGACAATGAGCAGAACAACCTGGAAATTTGTCGGCGTATCGTCAATCTGCGGACGGAAATGGCACAGTTGCTCGGTTACCCGACGTTTGCAGCCTATGCTCTCGACAACAGAATGGCAGGTACGGCACAGCGAGTGACGGACTTTCTGCAAAATCTCTGCGACCACTATCTGATGCCTGCGCAGAAAGATTTGGAGAGCGTGCGGCAATTTATGAATGAAGAGGGTGGAGCAGACGGGGCTTCCGATGCCCAGAAGGTGGAGCCTTGGGATTTACCCCACTACAGTTTCCTGCTGAAACGCCGCGACTACGATGTCGATCCTGAAATGTTGCGCCCTTATCTCCCCTTGGAGAAAGTCATTGTTGGGGTCTTCGGTCTTGCCACCCGCCTCTATGGCATCACCTTCCGGCCGAACCCTTCGATTCCCGTCTATCATGAAGAGGTGAAAGCCTATGAAGTGCTGGATGCAAATGGCGATTTCTTGGCAGTGCTCTATGCAGATTTCTTCCCGAGAGCAGGAAAGCAGAGCGGAGCATGGATGACTTCCTATCGCGATGCTTGCATGAAGCGTCAGGCAGACGGCAGTCTTCGCAGTCAGCGCCCCCATGTCAGCGTGACGATGAATTTTGCAAAGCCCACTCCGGCTCATCCAGCCTTGCTCACCCTTGGTGAAGTCACGACCTTCCTCCATGAGTTTGGCCATGCGCTCCATGGCATCTTTGCTGCCACGCGTTATACCTCCCTCTCCGGCACCAGCGTACTGTGGGATTTTGTTGAGCTTCCCTCGCAGTTCATGGAGAACTATGCTTTGGAGCCAGAGTTCCTGCGCACCTTCGCCTACCACTACGAAACGGGCGAACCCCTGCCCGAAGAATGGATAGAGCGCATACGGGCAGCACGCAATTTCATGGCAGGCTATGACTGTATGAGGCAAGTGAGCTTCGGGCTTCTTGATATGGAACTTTATACACGTATCACCCCCATCGAAGCTGCCGCCGAAGGCGAACATCCGCTGTTGCAGATAGAGCATGAGGTATGGCGACGCATCGGACTGTCTCGTCCGCCGCGCGAGACCTGCATGCTTGCGCAGTTTGGCCACATCATGAGCGGTGGTTATGCTGCTGGCTATTATTCCTATAAGTGGGCAGAAGTGTTGGAAGCAGATGCGTTCGAATGTTTCCGCAGAGAGGGCATTTTCAATGCTGCCACTGCTCAGCGTTTCCGAGACACCATCCTCTCTCAGGGCGGCACGCGCCATCCAAGCGAACTCTATCGTGATTTCCGCGGACAGGAGGCCACCATTGATGCCATGCTTCGGCGCGATGGGTTAGCATAATGAGCGAGGCTCACAAATAGCTATTGCAAAATAAATATATAAGTAGGCAATGAAAACTATTATGGTAGGTTCTATCAATTAGCTTGCGATGTATTTGCGACTATCGTGCCGTAGGTTTTTGTTTTTCATGAGGGAGCGTAGCGGGCTACGTGACTGAATGAAAGACAAAAAGATACGGTGCGAGAGGCGTGAAGACATCCAAGTAAAACAGAAACACTGCCTTACATTGAAAACTAATTTATAGAACCTACCTTATATGTTTGAATGCACTAGAGAGAATATTCAGACATACAAACCATAATAATTCTTACTATAGAAATAATTTTTGTTGCCT
The DNA here is from genome assembly GCA_945787885.1 of uncultured Bacteroidales bacterium. Classification (GTDB taxonomy): domain Bacteria; phylum Bacteroidota; class Bacteroidia; order Bacteroidales; family Bacteroidaceae; genus Alloprevotella. The sequence continues at coordinate 28,843 of CALZJF010000023.1, forward strand.
ACTTACTATCAACTTACACTATTCTATGCAAGACACGACGACTCTTGACAAACGCTATCTGCGCATGGCCACGATATGGGCAGAAAATTCCTATTGCAAACGCCGACAGGTGGGAGCACTGATAGTAAAAGACAAGATGATTATTAGTGATGGCTACAACGGCACGCCGTCGGGGTTTGAGAATATCTGCGAGGAGGACGACATCACGAAGCCCTATGTGCTCCACGCTGAGGCCAATGCTATTACGAAGATTGCTCGCAGCAGCAACAATTCTGATGGGGCTACCCTCTATGTCACGGATTCCCCCTGCATCGAATGCTCCAAACTGATCATTCAGGCTGGCATTCGTCGTGTGGTCTATGCCCGGGAGTATCGGTTGCGCGATGGCATAGAGCTTTTGGAAAGGGCGGGCATAGAGACCCTTTTCCTGCCCATTGATGAAAGTCGGTAAGTTGGTAATGAAAAATATTGATAACCTATAGCCTCTATAGAAAATATCATGAAACGCAATTCTTCACGTTTCCTGCCCATCTACATTTCCATAGCAGTCGTTGTGGGAATGTTTGTCGGAAACTTTTATGCAAATCATTTTGCAGGACGTCGCATCAATCTTATCAACACTTCCAGCAATAAGCTCAGCGACCTTCTGCATATTATTGATGACCAGTATGTTGACACTGTCTCCATGTCTGAACTCGTTGAGAACTCCCTGCCGCTTATTTTGCGTGAGCTCGACCCCCATTCCACTTATGTCAGTGCGGACGATGTAGAGTCTGAGATGCAATCGCTGAAGGGAAGTTTCTCAGGCATTGGCGTGCAGTTCATCTTGCTGGACGACACCGTGCGCATCGTTCAGGTCATCGAAGGCGGCCCATCCGAGCGTGTCGGTCTGAAGGCGGGCGATCGCATTGTTGCCGTTGATAAAAAGCCTTTCGTCGGGAAGAAAATCAATGAGGACGAGGTAAAAAAGAAGTTGAAAGGACCCGCTGACAGTGAGGTGGAGTTGCAAATTCTCAGAGCTGGTGAGGCGAAGCCCTTGAGCTTTATCATCAAGCGTGGCAATGTGCCCGTGAAGAGCATTGACGCCAGCTATATGCTTGACAATGAAACGGGCTATATCCGCATTACAACCTGGGGCGATGCCACCTATTCAGAGTTTCTCACAGCCATCGCCTCGCTCGGTGCGAAGCAGTCGAGTCTGATTATCGACCTCAGAGGCAATTTGGGTGGCTATCTCAACGCTGCCGTACAGGTGGCAAACGAGTTTTTGCCGAAGAATCGCCTTATCGTCTATACCAAGGGGCGGCGTTTCCCCCGCGAAGACTATAAGAGCGATGGCAGAGGCAGTTTTCAGCGCATGCCGCTCGTAGTCCTTGTCGATGAAACCAGTGCCTCTGCCAGTGAGATTTTTGCCGGAGCCATGCAGGACAACGATCGTGCCATGATTATTGGGCGACGAACCTTCGGCAAGGGTCTCGTGCAGGTGCCCATCCAGTTCCGCGATGGCAGTATGGTGCGTCTGACTCGGGCCCGCTATTATACGCCTTCGGGTCGTTGCGTGCAGAAGCCTTATACGCCCGGCGATGAAGAGGCGTATGAGAATGAGCTGATGAAGCGTGCAGAAGATGGCGAATATTTCAATTCAGATAGTATCAAGACGTCGGGCGAACAGTTCCACACCCGTATCGGACGCATCGTTTATGGCGGCGGCGGCATTATCCCTGATGTCTTTGTCAGTCGTGATACGACGGGCTACACCTCCTATTACCGCCAAATCGTCAGCACTTCGCTCATGTACGAATTTGCGTATCGTTTTGTAGATGCCCATCGTCAGCAGATGAGTGCCTTTGCTTCCTATCGGGAAATCGTGAGCTATCTGCGTCGTCAGGACATCGTGCAGACCTTTGTGCGCTATGCTGAGCAAAAGGGCGTGAAGCGCAGAAACCTCATGATTCGCACTTCCCACGATTTGATATTCGAGTTCCTTGCTTTCTATATTATTTCCGATTTGCTCGATACGCGAGATGTTGTGGAATATGTCAATCAGAAAGATGCCGCGGTGAAAAAGGCTTTGGAAATCATCAAGGAGAAAAAGACTTTTCCCACCAAGGAAGACGATGCAGTGAAATAACCGTATGGAAAAGAAAGAGTTACGCCGGCTGATACGCCAGAGGAAATCGCTCCTCACCCCTCAACGTCAGGCTATGGCGGCAGAGGCTTTGCTTCGGCAGTTGTCAGAAGATGATCGTTATGCCCATGCACATTGCCTGTTGCTCTATGCCTCCCTGCCAGACGAAGTGCCTACGCTGCGCCTGCTTGAGCAAGCCTCAGCCCGTCATCGCATCGTCTTGCCCTGTGTGACGGGGCCTTCCACGATGGAGTTGCGCGAATACACCGGGGCTGCCGACCTCTCGATTGGAGCTTTCGGCATACCGGAGCCTACAGGATGCCTCTTCACTCATCTGTCAGACATTGAGCTCGCACTGATTCCGGGCATGGCTTTTGATGCTGCCGGCCATCGTTTGGGGCGCGGAAAAGGCTATTACGACCGCTTTCTGGCCCAGACGCAGATGCAGAGCGTGAGGAAATGGGGCGTGTGCTATGATTTCCAGCTGCTTGACTCCATTCCCACTGATGCCCACGACCAGCCCGTGGAGCGCGTCCTGATTTGCTGACGATACCCCCCATCCATTTTTTTCAGAATTGCCATGCCCTTGCTCCTCCTCCTCCTTTCCCTCTCTTTGCTCCTCTCCTCCTGCCGTGTGAAGCAGGAGGAAAAAGCGTCGTCCATGAGCGGCATCTTTGAGAAACGGGAGGTGAAGGACGATGGGCATTACGATTTGCCACAGATTCTGCGAAGCGGCGAACTCATCATTGCCACTCTTTCCGGTCCTGACAGTTACTATGACTATCATGGCATGCCGATGGGTTTCCAGTATGCCCTTGCCGAGAATTTTGCCTCCTCGCAAGGACTCTCCGTCCGCGTAGAGGTGTGTAAAGACACGCTGTCACTGCTGGATATGCTGTGTGACGGCAGTGCCGACGTGATTGCTTATCCCCTTTCTCGCCATACGCTTTCAGCGCGGCATCTGAAGTCTGCGGGCTATCGTCGCGCAGGATCTTGGGCAGTCAGGGCAGACGTCCCCGTCTTGGCAGAAGCCTTGGACGCATGGTATCATGAAGGGCTGGAGGACGAGATACAGCAGGCCGCCATCGCGCGGATGAAGAAAAGCCGTCAGGTGACGCGTCATGCCCGCTCTGCCTATCTCAGTCGCGACCGCGGTGTCATCTCTATCTATGACAACCTTTTCAAGGATGCCCAAGGCGTGACAGGATGGGACTGGCGACTCATTGCCGCGCAGTGCTATCAGGAAAGTGCGTTCGACCCCAATGCCCGTTCGTACGTCGGAGCCCAGGGCCTCATGCAGCTGATGCCTGCCACTGCACAGGAGATGGGTGTGAAGCCTGAAGAAGTGTTCCTGCCCGAGAAGAATGTGGATGCGGGAGCACGCTATATCGCCGTCCTCACCCGCAGTTTCTCCGATATTCGCGACCCCGATGAGCGCATCAAGTTTGTGCTGGCGAGCTACAACGGCGGCAGTTTTCATATCCGCGATGCCATGGCGCTTGCACGCAAGCATGGGGCCGACCCTCACACGTGGGAGAGCGTGGCGCCCTATGTCCTGGCCTTGCAACGAAAAGCTTTTTATACGGATCCTGTCGTGAAATATGGCTATATGATTGGCAGCGAGACGGTGAATTATGTGCAGAGCATCTTGCAGCGTTGGCGCGACTATGGCGGCCGTGTGGCGATAACGCATGCCCCCATCCTTCCCCCGGACGCTCCTGCCGGAAGTGCTGACGGCAGAGCATCAGAACGCAGGACATCGCCGAAAAACCGCTTCTCAACGAACCGAAAAATCTTGCGTCCCGAAGATTTGCAGCAGCAGTCTGCTGCCGGAAACACTGCCGAATAAATCATCCCCATGCCTTGAATCTTTTTCCCTCATGCCTAACCTTAAATCTTTCTTCTTCCTTGTCCTTCTGCTCTTTGGCCATTCCCTGTTGCATGCGGCATCGCTCGAAGACCTCACCAAAGAGCAGCTTCTTGATCGCCTTGACCGTGTGATTGCCCACAAGATGGACTATCGCCTTCGCGTGATAAGCCATATTGATAGCCTGAAGAGATTGGCAAGCAGCCAATCCCCTTCGCAGCGAGCCGAGACGTATATGCAGATATTTCAGGCATATTCTTCTGTTCAGAGCGATAGTGCCATGGCCTTTCTGGCCCGCACCGAAGCCTTGCCCCTCTGCCACGAGGATGCCGAGCTGGCAGCACGCGTCAAGATTGGCCGCGCCAAGGTGTTAGGCGTGATGGGACTCTATAGCAGTGCGCTGCCCGTCATTCAGTCCATTGATGCAAGTCGTTGTTCTGACAGCGTTCGCTTGTTCTACTATCAGGTGTGCCGCACGCTCTATGGCTGGATGTCAGACTATGGCGAAGTCTATGACCAGAAAATGCACTACCGCGATTTGACGCAGATGTATCGCGACAGCATCATCGAGGCCCAGCAGCCTGGCATCGACCGCAGTATCGTCAAGGCCGACCGTGCGCTGACGTTGGGCGACATACATCAGGCTAAGGCCATCTGCCTGAAAAACATACCCAATGCCGATGAGCTTCAGCGCGCCTATCTCTATGTCATCATGAGCGATATAGCCCACGAGGAGCAGAATGCTGACGAAGAAATTCGCTATCTGGCCATCACCGCCATCAATGATTTGCAGCGTGGCACGACGGAATACAGTGCCCTGCCCAAACTGGCTATCCTGCTTTCAAAGACCGACGAAGGCGCCGAGCGGGCATACAATTATCTGATATGTGCGATGGACGATGCCGTCTATTGCAAGGCCCGGCTGCGCACCATTGAGGCCACCAACATCTTCCCCATCATCGAGCAGGGGCACCGCGGACGAATGCACGACCGCCTTACTCTCACCATCGCCATCGCCTGCGCCATCCTCCTCTCGCTGATCATTCTTACCATCGTGCTCTTCTATGCCCATCGTCGCAACCGCCAGTTGGCAGAAATTCATAAGCAGCTGGATGCCGCCATTGCCGCACAGCGCGAGGTGAACGAAGCCCTGACCGACGCGAACGCCCAGCTCGTGCAGGCGAATCAGGTGAAGGCCACTTACATCGCACGCTATTTGGAGCGTTGCCGTTCGTATATTGATTCCATGGAAGTAAACCGCAAGCGTCTGCTCAAGATGCTGCGCAGCGGGCAGCAGACCGAGGTGGTCAATCTGCTGAAATCTGACAAGACGCTCAGCGAGGAGGAACAAATTTTCTATACCGATTTCGACGAAGCCTTCCTCACTCTCTATCCGGATTTCGTGGCCCACTTCAATGCGCTCCTGCCGCCTGAGCACCAAGTGATTGTGAAACGCGACGAGCTGCTCAACACTGAGCTCCGCATCTTCGCCCTTATCAGGCTGGGCATCACGGATTCTAACCGTATTGCCCACTTCCTCAACTATTCTCTTCCCACTATTTATAGCTATCGTTCGCGGCTGCGCAATAAGAGCCTCTATCCGAAGGAGGAGTTTGAATCTCGTGTCATGCAGTGCTGATGCTACTGGTGCAGCCGCCCTCTCACCATTCAGATTCGTGTTCCATCAAATTTTTCGCGTGGTATATGTTGAACACGAATTACACGAATGGCATGAATGTGTTTGAATGGCGTTTGTGAAAGATTCGGGCGATTCGTGATATTCGTGTTCAATAAAAAATTTCCGCATGGTATATGTTGAACACGGATTACACGAATAACACGAATGTGTTTGAATGGCTATTCCGAAAAATTCGGGCGATTCGTGATATTCGTGTTCCATCAAAATTTTCCGAGTGATATATGTTGAACACGGATTACACGAATGGCACGAATGTGGATGAATGGCGTTTGCGAAAGATTCGGGCGATTCGTGCAATTCGTGTTCCATCAAATTTTTCGCGTGGTATATGTTGAACACGGATTACACGAATAACACAAATGTGGATGAATGGCGTTTGCGAAAAATTCGGGCGATTCGTGATATTCGTGTTCCATCAAAAATTTTCGACTATATCCGCCGCCGTCTTGTCCTCAGCACTCATAGGTTTCATCGCGACGCAATGACCAATGCCTGTTATTTTGCATCAAAATAGAACTCTTACTTCTTAATGTAATTTGAAATAAGTTCTTTAATTGTATCTTCTGCCTTTTCTTGTCCAACCAATTCAATGAGCTGGTTGTAATCTTCAATCTCATTATCGGTGAAAGTTATGACTATCTGGCGTTCTTCTCTGCCAGCTATATGGGAATAACTCTCTGGATGAGCCCAGAAGCAATTTCTGCAGAACTCTACATCCTTTTTTGTCCAATTTGGACAATGCTCACAAGTCTATGATTTTGCTCTGTTTGCAGATGGACTTAACAACATGTAACAATCAACATTATCTTCTTGTTCGCCTCCGATTTCATAAGGTATTCTATGGTCGATTTGCAACAGTCTTTCTTCCATTGCTTGAAGGTAAACAAAACATACTGCCCCATATTTGTCAACAAGAGCCTTTTTCAAAGCATTCGACAATGCAGTTCTGCCGGCCACCTTTGAAACTTTATTGTCCACAAAAACAGGATGCCCAAACTTGTATGCCGCAATATTCCTGCCATCAGATGACTTGACACGATAAGTGACAAGATTGACACCTCGTTCTCTGACATCACGGGCTGCACGAGGAGCATGTTCATAGCCGTAGTCATTGGCAAGTTCTTCTGTTGTTATGAAACCATGTCTGATGATATGCTGGATTACGGTAGAAGGACGCTTGTCTGTTATTGAATTGAGTTTTTTCAAATCTGTTTTTGATAATTTCATAGAGCAAATAATAATTGTTCTTGTGCTATAGGAGCGACAGCTTCGCGTAAATGGTGGCTCAGGTACAGTGCTTCTACTGTAGTCTCTTTTTTACCCAACAAGAGACTTTGGCTTGAAAGGCCGGCATTTAACATGATTTTTCTGAGCCCTAATTCTTCGGGTAGGTCAATTCCATATTGTTTGTCGCCGCATGTACCGTCATAACTGATGATAAAATCAATGCCTCTTCTGTTGAGGTCATCAACACACTCCACAAAATCATTGAAATCTATGCCAGAAAAATAGCGACAGTCGCGTGACGAGCAAACTCCCTGATATGGGGGATCCATATAGACCACATCACCCCGACGGGCGTTTCTTGTTACTTCACGGTAATCCACAGATGAAAATTCGGTCTTATCCTTTAGGTAACTGGAAATCAAAAACACATTTCGGGCAAGATTCTTAGGATTAGTGCCCATTCTGCGTTTATCAGGAGATTGATTGAACTGCCCCGAACTGCTATATCGCACAGACCCCTTGACGCAACGGGCAAGCAGATATAACATATTTGCCGCACTCTGATTACCTTTGTTAAAATCATCCCTTACCTTATAGAAGTGCTCAACGCTACCACCTTGATAGGTCAATTGTTCACTCCATACTCTTGTATAGTCATCTATGAGGCGTTGGGGATGCTTAATACATTCCTTCAACACATTGACAAGAGGCTCGTTCAAATCATTTAGCAAATAATGGTCTGCTCTTCTCTGTTTGGCAACCGCTATTGTAATTGCAGCCATACCTGCAAAAGGTTCAATCAATCGGTTAAACCTTTTTGGAATATACTGTAATATTTGGGGCGCAAGATTTCTTTTGGACCCCTGATACTGTACTATATGCGGAGTTGCTCCATTCATCTTCTTTATTGGATTAGGGGGTTAAAAAATCTCTTTTGTCAATGCCAAGCACTTTGGAAATCATATCAATTGTCTGTAGATCTGGCTGCGTTTTATTATTGCACCATTTAATTTGAATGCGAAGTTATATATTATAATTGAAACTGCCAAAGTCTTTTGGTGAAATAATGGTTTGAGGCCCAATTAAATTAGCACTCTTTTATCATTATAATATTATGTTCCGTAAACATGGTAATAAGCCCCGAAATCTGTGTAACGCAGGTTTTGGGGATTCTATGTTACTTTGCACCGTCAAAATAATGCTTTGAACAATATGGATAGAAACAATATTACACGCCGCACGGCTCTCAAAATTATGGGGAGTGCTGCATTGGCCACTATGATGGCTACAACAGGAGCATCTGCTCTCACTTCTTGCATCGATAGCAGAAAGAAGAATTTCCGCGTGGTATATGTTGAACACGAATTACACGAATGGCACGAATGTGTTAGAATGGCGTTTGTGAAAAATTCGGGCGATTCGTGCAATTCGTATTCCATCAAATTGTTCCGTGTGATATATGTTGAACACGAATTACACGAATGGCACGAATGTGTTAGAATGGCGTTTGT
>CALZJF010000024.1 GCA_945787885.1 uncultured Bacteroidales bacterium
CCCGGTTCGATTCCTGGTGGCACCACCTTGAACGACTCAGGTTTTCTCCTGAGTCGTTTTTTTTTTTATGTTTTGGGCAATTTGCTATAAACCGCACGGCTGCGCCCCGAAGGGTAGGGTAATCGATATTGTTGATTGGGCGCGAAGTGTAGTAGGGCGGCAAGCGTGCGGACAGTGGCTGCGCCCATCGTGTCGCTCCGCTGCGTTCCGCTTGCCCTGCGCATGACAATGTCATGCCTCTATGGGAAATGCGCGTGCCCCAATCGTGTTGTTGAACATCCTACCCCCGATGTTTCCCTTCTGCGGCATTCTTCGGAGCATGGCGCATGTTCCCACAGCAAGATTTTCGGCTCAGGAACTTCCCCGGTTTTCATCACGTTTTGTATGCCGTCCTTTCGCTTTTGTCCCCTATTCTGCTGAAAAGGGGAGCTTTGGCGAGGTGGGGTAGGGCATTTGTCGCAAGGATTGCGTATATTTGCGCGTCTAATATGCACGTGTATGTACGTGCGCGGCACTTGTGTGCCTGCGCGTTTGCATAATGAGTAAGCCTCCGGAGGGGAATATGCCCAATGCCCCACGGAGCATCCCGACGGAAGAAATAAACAATGATACGAAGAATACCACAACACCTGTTCACGCTCCTGCTTGCCGTAGTCCTGACGGTCAGTCTGACGGCTGGCTGCGGACCGACGTTGATGACGACGCCAAACAAGATGGCGGAGGAGGAACGGGAGCAGAATGCCAGCTACGTCGTGACAGACCATGAAGCCGTGAACCCTGACGATGCGGCCGGCCTCGCCGCCGACAGTGCGAAGCTGCAGCACGATGCCGCCGTGGCCGACAGCCTGCGACGAGCATTGGCTGACTCCCTCCTGAACCGCGAGGGCGCAACGGGAGCACTGTCAGAGAACGACAGTCTGCTCCTTGCCGTCATGGACAGCCTGAGAGCCGCGACGGGCAGCCGCCGCGACACGCTCATCGTCATCGGCGATACGCTGCGGCGCGACAGCACGGCGGCAGACACCGCCAAGGTGAAGACGGCGAAGAAATCCGGCATTGAAGCCCCCGTCACCTACACCGCCACTGACTCCATCGTCTATGAGGCTGCCAGCGGAAACGCCTATCTCTACGGCGATGCCAAGGTGAACTATCAGAACATGGAGCTGCAGGCAGAGCGTATCACGATGAATATGGACTCCTCGCTCGTGCATGCCGTCGGCGTGACCGACTCGCTGGGCAACGTGAAAGGCAGTCCGGTCTATAATCAAGGCAGCGACAGCTATGAGAGCGACAAGATGGCGTTCAATTTCAAGACGAAACGCGGATTTATCTCCGGCGTGAAGACGGAGCAGGGCGATGGCTTCTTGCAGAGCGAACGATCGAAACGCATGGACGACGGCATGTTCTACGTGGAGAATGCCATATATACCACCTGCGATGCAGAAACCCCCCACTTCGGTCTGAAGGTGACGCGCGGCAAGATCAATCCGGGCAAGGAAGCCTTCTTCGGTCCGGCCTATCTTGTGGTGGAGGGCGTTCCCCTGCCCCTCGCCGTCCCCTATGGATACTTCCCCTTCACGAAGAGCTATTCGTCGGGAATCATCATGCCGACGTATGGCGACGAGATGGCGCGAGGCTTCTATCTCAGGGAGGGCGGCTACTATTGGGCCATCAACGACAAGATAGACCTCAAGCTGCTCGGCGAAATCTATACGAAAGGCTCGTGGGGCGTAAGCGGCGAGACGCGCTACGTCAAGCGCTACAAGTTTCGCGGCAACGCCATGATTTCCTACCAGAACACCGTGAATGGCGATAAGAACATGCCCGACTATACGAAGCAGACGAGCCTGAAAGTGACATGGAGCCATTCGAGCGATGCCAAGGCGAACCCCAACCAGTCGTTTACGGCGCGCGTGAACTTTGCCTCGCAAAACTATGAGCGCTCGAACCTCAACTCCATGTACAACCCCCTCGCCTATACGCAATCCACGCGAGCATCGTCAGTCAGCTATAGCCGCAGCATACCCAAAATCGGCATGAGCATCGCCACGTCGGGCAACATCACGCAGAACATGCGCGACTCATCGTTGGCAGTGACGCTGCCTGACCTCTCTATCTCCGTCTCCAGATTCTATCCCTTCCGCAGAAGGCAGGCAGCGGGCAAGGAGCGATGGTATGAGAAGATTTCCATGTCATACACCGGGCAGCTCTCCAACTCCTACAACGGCAAGGAAAACCAGTTGCTGCACTCCAACCTCGCCACTGACTGGAAGAACGGCATGCAGCACCGTGTGCCCATCGACGCCACCTTCCAGCTCTTCAAATACATCAACATTTCCCCCTCCTTCTCCTTCCGCGACATCATGTACGTGAGCCGCGTGGAGCGCGACTGGGACACGAAGAAGCAGCGCGAGGTGTGCGACACCGTCTTCGGATTCTACAACCTCTACGACTGGAGCACATCGCTCAGCATGAACACCACGCTCTACGGCTTCTACAAACCTTGGAAAAAGCTCTTCGGAGAGAAAATCCAGGTGATTCGCCATGTCTTGAAGCCCACCGTCAGCTTCAGCTATTCGCCCGACTTCACCACCGACCGCTATGGCTACTACGACACCTACGTGAAGACGGATGCCAACGGCGAGGTCTCCACCGTCAGATATTCGCCCTATCAGGGACTCCTCTATGGATTCCCGAGCGGAAAGAAGTCAGGAAGCATCAACTTCGGCCTCTCGAACAATTTGGAGATGAAGGTGAAGTCAGACCGCGACACCACGGGCTACCGGAAGATATCCCTCATTGATGAGTTTGCCTTCAACATGTCGTACAACATGGCTGCCAAGGTGAGGCCGTGGAGCGACCTGAACATGCGATTCCGACTGAAACTTTCGCCACGCTACACCTTCTCCCTCAACGCCGTCTTTGCCACTTATGCCTATGAGATGGACGAAAATGGAAAAGTGTTTGTGGGCAACAAGACGGAGTACAGCCAAGGCCGCTTCGGACGTTTCCAAGGCATGAGCCAAAACCTCTCCTATACCATCAACAACCAGAAGGCTATGACCTTCTTCAACCTCCTGCGCGGACGCGGATGGAGCGACCTCTTCGCCAACATCGGCGGACGAAAGGACAAGGACGACCGCGAGAACGAGGACGAGGAAAACGATGAAACCTTCGACACCGACGACGGTTCGGACGATGCCAACATCGACCCTGACCTCAAGAAAGGAAAGGAAGGAAAGGCGGTGAAGGCGGGCGTTGACGAAGATGGCTATCTCCTTTTCTCCCTCCCTTGGAGCCTCACGTTCAGCTATGGCATTTCGATGCGCGAGAACACGCAGGCACAGATCAACGTGCGCCGGATGCGCTATCCCTATGCCTTCACCCATACGCTGAGCTTCTCGGGATTCGTGCGTCTGGCAGAGGGATGGAACGTCTCCTTCACCTCCGGCTACGACTTCAACTATCACGACCTTTCGATGACCACCATATCGCTGAGCCGCGACTTGCACTGCTTCGAGATGTCGTGCTCCGTCGTGCTGAAACCTTACACCAGCTACAACTTCTCCTTCCGCGCCCGAAGCCAGGAATTGGCCGATGCTCTGAAATACGACAAGCGCAGTTCGAGAAGTGCGAATATAAATTGGTACTAATCCACCCTCCCTTTTAACGAAATATATTGAAAATGAAAAAGATACACCATCTTAGCCTCGGACTGCTGGCAGCCATGACCGTCGGCAGCACCCTGACCTCCACCTTCACCTCCTGCGTGAGCGACGATGAAGTAGGGCAGCACACCGCCTATTTCTATCCCGTGCGCCCCAACGGCATGGAGTTTTATGCCGACCAAGTATCTGACACGACCGTCGTCGTCTCCACCGACGACTGGACGGCAGCCGTCAGAAACCTCATCGGCGATGAAGGATGGCTGAAGATTACGCCTGAAAAGGCGAGCGTTGCCGCAGGCGGAATGCTCTATCAGACCATGAAGTTCCAGTTTTCCGCGAACAAGACGGGCAAGGCACGCCAAGCACAGGTGGAAGTGGATGTGAAAACCGACAAGATAGATGGCATCAGTCTGCCCGTCACGCAATACGGATGGCTGAACATCACCGTGCCAGAGCCACGGTTCACTACCCAAGAGCTCGCCACGGCAGAGGTCGTCTTCAAAGCCAGCGTGAAGGCAGAAGGCGGAAAGGCGTATCTCTCCTGCCGCGTCTATGCTGATGCCACCTTGCAGAGCGATGCCGAATGGCTCACCATTCCCGACGATGCGAAGACCCTCAAGGAGGGCGCACACGGACTGCAGTTTGACGTCGCCGCCAACAACAGTGGGGCTGAGCGTACGGCAAACGTCACGCTGACATCAAACGGCTGCAGCAATACCATCACCTACATACAGGCTGCCCAGTGAAGACCCGACGCAATGCCTTGAGGATGAGGGGAATGAGCCTCATTGTCGCACTGATGAGCGTGCTCCCCATGATGGCCCAGCGCGTGAAGGTGGCGTGCGTGGGCAATAGTGTGACCTATGGCTACGGGCTGCTGGACCGCGATAGTACGGCATACCCCGTGCAGCTGCAGCGAATGCTCGGCGATGGCTATGAAGTGGGGAACTTCGGAAAGAGCGGAGCCACCCTGCTGCGTCACGGACACCGCCCCTACACGGAGCAGGAAGAATATCGAAAAGCCTTGGACTTTGGGGCAGAAATCGTTGTCGTACACCTCGGCCTCAATGATACCGACCCACGAAATTGGCCTAACTATCGCGATGAGTTCGAGCAAGACTATCGCCAACTCATAGACAGCCTGCAGGCAGCAGCTCCCGGCGGGAAGTTGAAAAAGCTCGTCGTATGCCTCATGACCCCCATTTTCCATGGTCATCACCGCTTCGAGAGCGGCACGCGCGACTGGCACGCCGAGATTCAGCAGGCAATTCGCCGCGTGGCAATGTGCTACGATGTGGAGCCGCTCGACCTCTACACACCCCTGCACTGCCGCCCCGACCTCTTCCCCGACAATCTCCATCCCAATGCCGAAGGCGCACGCATCCTGGCGCAGACCGTCTATGGCGGCATCACGGGCGACTGGGGCGGACTCGCGCTCGCTGAGGTCTATTCAGATGGCATGGTCGTGCAGCACGATGCGCCCGCACTGGCAGGACGCAGCAATGCTGGCACACACGTCAGCGTGAGCGTCAAAAAAGGAGGGAAACGCCTTCAGCAGACCGAGTGTGCGGCGGACAACAATGGGCATTGGCGCATACAGCTGGAGCCGCTGCAGCCCGGCGGACCCTACACCTTCGACATCACCACGGAGCGGGGGGAGAAAATCACACTCAGCGATGTGCTCGCCGGCGAGGTGTGGCTCTGCTCAGGCCAGAGCAATATGGCGTTCAGGCTCGACCAGTGTGCCACGGCTGGCAACGATGTGCTGCAAGCCCCCCTCTATGGGCAGCACACGGAGGGTGCCACCATCCGCCTTTTCAATATGCGCGAGCGATGGGCGACGGACAACAGCGTATGGCCTGAAGAGGCGCGCGACGAAGTGTTGGCTCTGCGCTATTTCAACCCTACGCGCTGGACTCCCTGCAACGCCGAGACCGCAGCAGCATTCTCTGCCATCGGGTATCACTTCGGACGCGTGCTGGCTGACTCGCTTCAGATGCCTGTCGGACTGATTTGCAACGCTGTGGGAGGTTCGACCACTGAGGCGTGGGTGGGGCGCACAACGTTAGAGAAAGAATTTCCCACCATACTCCGCTCATGGCTGCAGAACGACTTTATACAAGACTGGGCGCGCGGAAGAGCTGCGAAGAACTTAGGCATTGAGCAGCAGGCGAATGCCGATGCGGCACGCTTGCGGCACCCCTATCTTCCCGCCTATCTCTTCGAGACAGCCATTGCGCCCCTCGATGCCTTCCCCATCAAGGGAGTGGCATGGTATCAGGGCGAATCGAACGCCCACAACAAGGATGCCCACGACCGCCTCTTCACGCTGTTGGTAGATTCATGGCGCATGCAGTGGAATCAGCTCGGACTTCCCTTCTATTTCGTACAGCTCTCCAGCCTTGACCGCCCGTCGTGGCCATGGTTTCGCGATGGGCAGCGCATCCTCCAGTCGGAGATTCGCAACACGGGCATGGTGGTCTGCACGGATTTGGGCGACAGCTTAGACGTGCATCCGCGGCGGAAGCGTGAGGTCGGCGAGCGATTGGCGCGGCAAGTGCTGCACGAACGCTATGGTTTTTCGCACATCGTGCCCTCTGGCCCCCTGCCAGAGACTGCCGTCTTCACCGAAGGCAAGGTGTTCGTGTATTTCTCCTATGGCGAGGGCATGCAGGGCAGTGATGGCACTGACATCACCACGTTTGAAGTTGCCGGTGCCGACGGGCGCTTCTATCCTGCCAAAGTGTGCGCCATCGCCTCCAACCGTCTGGAGATTGCTGCTCCCGAAGTGCCGAATCCCGTCAGCGTGCGCTACGGCTGGCAACCTTTCACACGTGCGAATCTCGTCAATGCAGCAGGTTTGCCCGCTACCACCTTCCGACTCGACAAATAAGCAGGCCGTTCTTTAGTCCGTCCTGCATCAACTTCACTTATTCCCCAAGACATTCCTCCATGCAAATCATCATCGAATGGGTGCTGGCGCACCTGAGCTACTGGGTCATCGTGCTTTTCATGGCCATTGAAAGCTCGTTCATTCCCTTCCCCTCAGAAGTTATCGTGCCTCCGGCTGCTTGGTTGGCAGCGGTGAGCGGCGACCTGAATATATTTCTCGTGATTCTCTGTGCTACGCTCGGAGCCCTCATCGGTGCGCTGGTGAATTATGCCCTTGCCCTCTGGCTCGGCCGCCCCATTGTCTATGCCTTTGCCAATAGTCGGTGGGGACACCTCTGCCTGATAGATGCGCAGAAAGTGGAGACCGCAGAGGCATTCTTCGACCGCCACGGAGCCATCTCCACCTTTGTAGGACGTCTGGTGCCTGCCGTGCGCCAGCTGATCAGCATACCCGCAGGCTTGGCGCGCATGGGATTGCCCCGCTTCATCTTCTTCACCACCCTCGGAGCAGGCATTTGGAACACGGTGCTCGCACTCCTCGGCTACTATTGCAGCAAGATTCCCGGATTGGAAACGAAGGAGCAAGTGGTGGAATTGGCAGGACGCTATAGCCACGAGATTGGCTATGTCATCTTCGGCATCGTGGCCCTCGTACTCCTCTTTATAATATATAAGATGAGGAAGCAGAGCAAATAAGTTTTTTCCCTCCTTCTCCCCTTCCCATCCCCCTCCCCCATGAATACAGATAGCCTCGTCCTGCGGTTTCGTCCGCAACTCCGTGCCGACATCAGTCTTCCCCCGTCGAAGAGCATTTCTGCCCGCGCCCTCATCGTACAGGCGTTGGCAGGGGTGAGCGAGCGTGTGGAAAATCTGTCTGACTGCGACGACACGCTGGCTATGCTGCGCGCTCTGGGCGAAGGCAGACGAGAGGAAATGGTGGACATCGGAGCTTCAGGCACTGCCATGCGCTTCCTCACAGCATTCTTTGCCACCCGCGAGGGCGAGGAGCATGTGCTGACGGGAACGCCACGCATGCTGCAACGCCCCATCGGCCCCTTGGTGGATGCCTTCAGAAGTCTGGGAGCAGACATTGACTATGCAGGCGAAACGGGATTTCCACCCCTCCGCATACGCGGCAGACGTTTGCTGGGCGGACGGGTGAGCATAGCCGCACACGTCAGTAGCCAATACATATCGGCACTGATGATGGTCGGGCCCATCTTGCCTCGTGGTCTGGAGATAGAACTGGAAGGCACAGTGGCATCATTGCCCTATATCATCATGACCCAACGCCTGATGGAACAGTGGGGCGCAAGGGTGGAAAGGCGAGGTGCAAGCCTCTGCGTGAAGCCCGGTGGCTATCAGCCCGTGGCAACCTACCGCATCGAGCCCGACTGGAGTGCCGCCTCCTACTGGTTTTCGCTCGTTGCCCTAAGTCCCGATGCCAATGCCCGCGTATGGCTGCGAGGGCTGTCGCTCCGGAGCATACAGGGCGATAGCGTCTGCGCCGAACTCTTCAGAACGCTCGGCGTGGACATGCAGGAGACGGCAGAAGGCATTGTGCTGACGAAAAATGCCGAACCCGAAACGGCTCTCCGTCAGGCATGGTCAGAGAGCGTGCAGACGTTCAGCATGGGAGATTGCCCAGACTTGGCGCAGGGACTCGTAGTTGCAGCAGCTTTGCGCGGTGTTCCCTTCCGGATGACGGGACTGGAAAGCCTGAAAATCAAGGAAACCGACCGTATAGCCGCCCTTATCAGTGAAATGCGCAAGTTGGGGTGCATCGTCAGGCAGGAGGATGAGGGAACGCTGTCATTCTCGCCCTCCGACTATCGACCGTCTGCCAGCCCGCCCCGCATTGACACCTTCGATGACCACCGCATGGCTATGGCGTTCGCCCCTGCTGCCTGGCAATTTCCAGGCTTGACCATCATGCAGCCGCAGGTAGTCACGAAGAGTTATCCCCGATTCTGGCACGACTTGTCATGCCTCTTGCAGGAAGATTAGGCGGGAAATGCGGAAAATACTCCTTATATTATGGGAGTCTGATCTCCTATTATAGGAGTCTGATGATATTACGGGAGTCTGATGATGATTAGTTCTATTTCCTATCCTATCTTCGCCCATAGCTATACCTTGTCTTGAGAAACACACCTCTATTCATCCCCAACAAACGTGAACGTACTCCTTCTTTCCCTTTTGGCTTTAGGTATTTTCGCTGCCATCCTGAGCATTGCACGGCAGTGGTGGCACTCGTTGCATCGTGGCGATGAGGGCGAAACCCACGTGGTGAGGCAACGCCCGACGGACTGCTGCGGACAGCACGAGGTGTGCGAGAAAGAAAGTCTGCTGGCTGCCGTCAGCAAAGGTGTTGATTATTACGATGATGAAGAGCTCGACCGTTTTGCCAGACGCCCTGCAGAAGCCTACACCACAGCCGAAGTGGAGGAATTTGAAGAGATACTTTCTACGCTACGCTCTGAGGATGTGGCAGGATGGGTGCGGTCGTTGCAGCTCAGGGAAATAGAGTTGCCCCTCCCCCTCCGCGACGAAGTAATCCTCATCGTTGGCGAACGGCGCGAATAGTCATGGCGCACGTTGCCCAAATAATTTTTTTTTCATCCCCCCTCCCCCTTGTTTCTTTTGATTCATAGCTCGATATGAAGCGTTTCCCCCTGTTCCTGTTGCTTGCTGCTTTGCTGGTAGCGTCCTGCTCCACCAAGAAGAATACGGCATCGTCGCGAAAGTGGCAAGCTTTCGTGACGCGCTACAACGTCTATTTCAATGCCGAACAAGCCTATATCGAAGGAAGAAGCGCACAGGACAAAGGACTGAAGGAGAACTATACCGACCTGCTGCCGCTCTTCGGCGTTGGCTACGAAAAGCAACGCTCACTCGGAAAAAGCAATTTCGAGACCGCCGTCACGAAATGTGAGAAGGCCATTCAGCTACACAGCATCAAGAAAAAGCCTGCCACTGATGCCGGAAAGACGAAGACCGACCGGCAAAAGGCATGGCTCAGCCGCAAGGAGTTCAACCCGTTCTTGAAAAACGCATGGCTGCTCATGGGAAAGGCGCAGTTTCAGCAGGGAAATTTCTCAGAAGCTGCCGCCACCTTTTCCTATATCACGCGCTTCTATGCCCCAGAGCCTGCCGTCGTGGCAGAGGCGCGCGTATGGTTGGCACGATGCTATGCCGAGCTCGATTGGTTCTACGATGCAGAAGATGTGTTGCGCAGAATGGAGCGCGACACCTTTCCGCAGCGTCTGAACAGCGAGCGCGACCTCACTATGGCCGACTGGCACATCCGTCAGGAGCAGCTGGAGGACGCTTTGCCCTATCTGCAGCGGGCTGCAAGGAAAATGAAGGGGAAAGTGCGCAAGGCGCGACTCTACTATCTGCTCGGACAAACCTATATGGCACTCGATCGCAAGGACGATGCCTATAAGGCACTGGGAAAATGTATCGCCCAGAACCCCTCGTACGAGATGACTTTCCACGCCAGAATCTTGCAGACGGAGGCTATCTCTAATGCCGCAAATGCCAAATCGATGGTGAAGCGTCTGCGCAGAATGGCGAAGAGCGATATCAATAAGGACTATCTGGATCAGGTGTATTATGCCATTGGCAATATCCATCTGCTTCAGGGAGATACCGTGGCGGCCGTCAGTGCCTACGAGACGGGACGAAAGAAAGCCACTCAGCGGACACTCGAAACGGCGGTGTTGCTGCTGCGACTGGGAGAAATCTATTGGGACCAGCGCAGATTCGACAAGGCACAAGGTTGCTATACGGAAGCTATCGGATTGATAGACAAGGAATTTGAAGATTACAACGAAATCAATCGGCGCTCGAAAGTGCTGGATGCGCTCGTGCCTCCCACCTCTGCCGTTCATCTTCAGGATTCGCTGCAATGGCTGGCGAGCATCAGCGAAAGTGAGCGCGAGGCAGCCATTAACCGTGTCATCGAGGAGCTGAAGAAGCGCGAGGAAGAAGAGCGGAAGGCGAAGCGCGATTCCGCAGCTGAGGCCAGACGCGGAGAAATGGGCGACGACGGCAGCGACGGCGGCAGCAGAAACAATCGTAACGCGGCGGCGGCAGGCGGAAACGGCTCGAAAGAGTGGTATTTCTACAATATCCCCTTGGTCAATGAGGGCAAGCAAGCCTTCCGGAAAAACTGGGGAAATCGTAAAAACGAGGACGACTGGCGACGCAGCAACCGCACCGTCTTGGCCAACGATGCCCATGAAGCATACGATTATGCCGCAGAAGATAGTCTGGAAGCACTGCGACAGGCCACTGCCGACTCCCTGCTTGCGACGGGAATGAGCGAACGAGAGGTGAAACGATGGTTCAAGGAGCGCGAGGAAGAGGCGGCGGAGGCAGAACGCGCTGCTGCCGAGGAGGAGAAGAACGACCCCGTCAACGATCCGCACCAAATGGAATACTATCTGGCACAAATACCATTTACGCCGGAGCAAAAGGCAGAGTCAGACTCCATCATCCGGGAATCGCTCTTCGAAGCTGCCGTCATCGAAAAAGATCAGTTGGAGGATTTCAGTCTCGCCGCAGAGACCTTCGGACGTTTGCAGCGGGATTTCCCGCAATTCTCCAAGATGGACGAGGTGTGCTATCAGCTCTTCCTGCTCTATAACCGCTGGAGCGAGAGCGAGCGCAGGCTGGGAAATGCGGCAATGGCAGGGCAATATCGCGCGAAAGCTGATGCCTATCGCGAACAGTTGCGGACAACGTATCCTGACTATGCCATGACCCCCGTCATCTGCGACCCTGATTTCGAGCGAAATGCCCGATATGGCAGAGAATTGGAGGATTCGCTCTATACCCTCGCCTACGACGCTTATCGGAAAGGCAACCGCGAACGTGTGGAAGAGTTGTATGAATATGCTTCTACCACCTTCCCGAAAGGTCTGAACCGCCCGAAGTTCATATTCGTGCATGCCCTGTCGAGACTCGGTGTGGCCCACGCCGACACCGTAAGTGCGGAGCTGCGAAACTTGGTACAGGAATATCCGAAGAGCGATGTCGCAGAGATGGCTGGCATGATCGTCAAAGGCTTGGAGGCTGGGCGCGGCATTGGCAGCGGAAGCTTTGACATAGCCAGCCTTTGGAACAGACGCACGGCTGAGACGGCGGCCGACAATGCGGCGGCAGGCGCTGACCGCGCTCTTACGCCCGACCGAGACATTCCCTTCGTTTTCCTTGTGGCGTATCCCACGGGAATGAATTTGTTCGACTTGCCAGAGGGCAGTGCGCCATCGGCGAACGATGATATGCTGCTCTACAATCTGGCACGCTTCAACTTCTCGGCTTACGTGTTCCGAGGCTTCGACATCGTAAAGGACAGGCAGCCCGACATCACGCAGTTCCGCATCAGCGGTTTCCGCTCGTTCGATGATGTGCATGGCTATGCGCAGCGAATTTTCCACGAAAAGGAATTGGCTGACGTATTGCGAAAAACGCGTATCGAGCTGATTTCGGAGCAGAATTTGCAGAAACTGGGCTCTCTCTACACCTTTGAAGACTACAGGCAGTTCTATGATTCTTGCTTCGTTCCTCTCGACATCAACCCCGAACTCCCCTTAGAGTTTGAGCCTGACGATGACGCGGCTGAGGCGGCAGACTATGAGGAGAACGTTCCCGATGCCAGCCTCTATCTGAACCCTGAAGAAAATCTCCCCGAAAACAACGAGGAAGGTGCGGAACAGTCCGTTCGGGAGTCCGAAGAAATGACGACGGACGACGAGAAGACTGGTACGACCGAAGGGGAAGAGGAGTATTACGATGAGGACGAGCCTTCCCAGTCTGCTGACGACGACGAAATCATCGTGGTAGATGATGCTCCGTCAAGGAAGTCCGCGCAAACGGGCAAGGACGACGACGAAATCATCGTGGTAGATGATGCTCCGTCAAGGAAGTCCGCGCAAACGGGCAAGGACGACGACGAAATCATCGTGGTAGATGATGCTCCGTCAAGGAAGTCCGCGCAAACGGGCAAGGATGATGACGAAATCATCGTGGCAGATGATGCTCCGTCAAGGAAGTCCGTGCAAACGGGCAAGGATGATGACGAAATCATCGTGGTAGATGATACATCGTCAAAGAAGTCCGCGCAAACGGGCAAGGACGACGACGAAATCATCGTGGTAGATGACGCTCCGTCAAAGAAGTCCGCGCAAACGGGCAAGGACGATGAGGAGTACGATGAATAATTACTCCAAATAAAGTCGTAAGAATCAGTTTATGACAAGCGTCAAATGTGTAGCTGTGGTGAAAAATCTGTGTTTTTCAACCCTTCTACAGAGCTCCTGCTTCCCAAGTAATCATTTTCACCCCTAAAAGTGATTATTCTGACCCCAGAAAATGGCCATTTTCCCCTTCAAGATGGTCACTCTGAGAAGAAAAGTTCAGTAGAAGTAAGGCATCTTACTGTAAAGGTAGGTTCTATAAATTAGCTTGCGATGTATTTGCGACTATCGTGCCGCAGGTTTTTGTTTTTCACGAGGGAGCGTAGCGGGCTACGTGACTGAATGAAAGACAAAAAGATACGGTGCGAGAGGCGTGAAGACATCCAAGCAAAACAGAAACACTGCCTTACATTGAAAACTAATTTATAGAACCAACCTACAATAATTTTATTGCCTACTTATCGTTCTCTCAATGACAATACAGGGCCTTCGGATGGATGTTTGGCAGTCGTCCTACCCCATGCCCAAACGCTGAGGGCAAGCTGTAATGGCAAAGGGAATGTGAAGAGCCGTCGTCGTCATAGCCTGCAACTTCCCTTTCAGCGAATGTGAAAACCTTATTTTCATACACCCCATAAATGGAGAATATCAAAATTATGCCTCCCAAGAAAACAACCTCCCCCTCTTCCACGTCCTCGGCTGCCGGAAAATGCCAAGCCTGGGCGGTGTATGCCGTAGGATTCGTGCTTCTCTTCGTCTTTTGCACCGTAGTTTATGGCGAAGTCTTTGCACAAATAGCGGCAGAAAACTTTGTCTGCGCTGATGCAGAAGCCATGACCTATGTGCGCAGGATGCCCTTCGGCATGGTGTTTTGGGCTGCCCGTTATGTCTTGTTGGTCTTTCTGAACAAGTGGGTGGGCGGTCTGCTCATGGCGCTGCTCCTCACCCTCTCGGCATGGCTTTTTGACCGCACGCTGGCACGGCCTTTCCGCTGCGCTCCAATGTTGCGCGGCATTGGGTTCCTGCCCGTCGTCGGACTGCTTTCGTGGATGGTCTATCGTGGCTATAACCTGTATTTCCGTTGCGAAATCTCCACCTTCGTCATCCAGGTCTTCCTTCTTTTCTTCGTGAGCCTCGTTGTTGCTGTCGTCGGATGGCTTGCATTTCGTCGCAATGCCCCCTCGGAGGCTTCAGGAGGCCTGCGCCGGCTGCCTCTTTGCGCCCTCGTGGCTCTGGCAACCTACGGAGGCCTGACGTGGCAAGCGCTTGTGAAAGGCGAAAATGTGCGCCTCACCTGTGCCATGCAAAACCGTGTGGCGGAGGGAGATTGGGAGAGCGTAGCAGAATTGGGACGCTCGGCTTATAATCCTACACGCTCCGTGGCAGCCTATTATGCCATTGCACTGCTGCAGCAAAACCAATTGTTGGAACATATTTTCGATATTCCTTTTAACTATCCCAAACTGCAGTTGGACTACAATGCAGGCGACGATGAGGGCGTGAACTACATAGCAGACTGTAATTTCTTTGCCGGGCTCCCCAATAGTGCCTATCGGACTTCGATGGAAAACCTCGTAGTCGTAGGGCCGCGCGTGAATATATATAAGCGCATGGCCCTTTGTGCCATACTCAACGATGAGCAGAATCTGGCGCGGCGCTATCTGCATCTCATCGGTAAGATGCCGTTCCAGCAAGATTTTGTAGAGTGCTTTTCGCCCTTTGTGGGGCATATTGACCAGTTGCTGAAGGACCCCGTCTTTGCCAACGTATATAGTCGTTACCCCACGGATATAATGATGGAGCAGCATTGTCGGCAGCCCGTCTTCTTGGGCTACAACGCCATCATGATGCGAGGCAGCGATGCCAGCCTTGTGACGAGCGTAGCCACCGCCATGTATAGCAAGAGCATGGACAATTTCCTGATGCGAGTCGGCGTGCTTGCGCAGAAGCAGTCGCTCCCGCTCTGCGTTCAGCAAGCCCTGCTGATAGCCAGTCTGCGGCGCCCCAACCTCCTCGATGCTTATCCGCAAGTGCGCGATAATGCCATGCTTGCCAGCGAGTTCAAGCGGTTTTCACAAGACATCTCGCCCTTCATAGCCCCAGCCGGCTCTGATGATGAGACGAAACGCGAGTCGTACCGACGCATTGCTGAGGAACTCCGTGAAGACTGGCTCGGCACCTATTACTATTATTATTACAGTGGAAACATTGACCAGACTGTCAGCAAGTCCGAACAGCATGGTGTAAACTAAGCAACTATGAAATCTCGTTCAACATTCCTATCCTTGCTCGTACTCGTTCTCCTCGTAGCCTGCAAGCCTGAGGCTGTAGTGCCTGCCGAGAGCGTTGCCGTTTCAGAAGCGGCTGATATCTATCCTGAATATCGCGATGTGATGGTTCCGCCCAACATCGCCCCCCTCAACTTCATGGTGCGCGGTGAAGGCGATGCTTTCGTCTGCCAGATGAAGACTGCCCGTGGCGCGAAAGAACTCGTGGCAGCTGCGGGCGACGACGGGAAAATCATCTTCGACACCTTGGCGTGGCGTGAACTTTTACTGGAGGCACGAGGTGGAGATATTGAGGTCAATGTCTATTCGCACCGTGGAGATGCTTGGCTGCACCATCCTGCCTATACCATTTCAGTGGCGAAGGAGGAAATTGACCCCTATCTGACGTATCGTCTCATAGAGCCTTCGTTCGAGTTGTATCGACAGTTGGGCATCTATGAGCGCGACATCACCCGTTTTGAAGAGCGCCCCATCTATGAGAACAACGATGTGTATGCCGAGGACGACAATCACTGCATAAACTGCCATACACCACAGCAGTACGGCGAGACGGGGCTGAGCCTTTTCCACGTGCGTGCCCAGCATGGCGGAACCGTCTTTATTCAGGGCGACAAAGCCCGGCGACTGAATATGCGCAGCGATTCCACATTGGGAAATGCCGTCTATCCTGCATGGCATCCTGAGAAACCCTGGATTGTCTTCTCCTCGAACAAGACGGGACAGTCCTTCCATATCGCTGACCACGATAAGATAGAGGTGGTGGACTACGCGTCCGACCTCATCTTCTATGACGTTGAAAACAATAAAATCTCTAACGTGCTGAAAACTCCGGTAGAGATGGAGACCTTCCCCACTTGGGCTCCTGACGGCAAACGCCTCTACTATTGCTCTTGCACCTATCAACCCTTAGCCCATTTGCCCGACACACTCCAAGGCGAGGCCCGCGATTTAGCTTGCTCCGACAGTGTGATAGCCAACTATCGTGATGTGCGCTATCGGCTGATGTCGCTCGACTTTGACCCGCAAACCCGTCAATTCTCCACTCCGACGCTTGTGCTCGACTGTCCAAGCATGGCGAAATCTGCCACGCTCCCCCGCGTTAGTCCTGATGGGCGTTGGTTGCTCTTCACCATGGCAGACTTTGGGCAGTTCCATATCTGGCACAGTTCGTCCGATCTCTACGTCATTGACCTTCAGGCCATAGCCGCAGGACAGCAGCCTGCCGAGGCAATGCGCCCACTGTCGGCTGCCAATAGCGACAATGTGGAGAGTTATCATACGTGGAGCAGCAATGGTCGCTGGATAGTCTTCTCCTCGCGGCGCGACGATGGCAGTTATACGCGTCCCTACATCTGCTATTTCGATGCGGAAGGCCATGACCATAAGCCTTTCCTTCTCCCGCAGGAAGATCCCGAACACAATCTGCTCCGCATGAAGAGCTATAACATTCCGGAGTTCTCGCGCAAACCTGTGGGTGCCACCACAGAGACCATCCGCAATGCCGTCTATGATGACGATGCCGTGCAGCGCGTGCAGAATTAGCGTGCTCTTCTCTTCTTGAAGTGTTCTTCTTTTTCGTAGAACCCATCAAGCCCACGACTCCCCGATTGCATTCATACAATCGGGGAGTCGTGGGCTTGATGGGGGTATCAATGAAATATCGCACGAAGGCAGTCTTCTCAATTATTGAGCATGGAGTGAATGTTGGCAGGGGTTAATCCCGTCTTCCGGGCCACTTCCTCTATGGTTGTCCCACTCTCCAACATCATTGTAATCATAGCACGTAGCATTCTGTCCTGCTCTTTAATTTGTTGGTTTTGCTCTCTGAGTTGTCCTTCCTGCTCTCTGAGTTGTTGGTTTTGCTCTCTAAGCTGTCCTTCCTGCTCTCTGAGCTGTCCTTCCTGCTCTCTGAGTTGTTGGTTTTGTTCTCTAAGCTGTCCTTCCTGCTCTCTGAGTTGTTGGTTTTGTTCTCTAAGCTGTCCTTCCTGCTCTCTGAGTTGTCCCTCCTGTTCTCTGAGCTGTTTGTCTTGCTCCTGTATTCTTTTTTCTCGTGCCATGAGTGTCGTGTCGCGGTCTTCGATGGCTTTGAAAAACTCGTCTTCGATGTTCATCTCTTTTCTGGTATGTGGGTTGGCGATAGCTGATTGTAGGCGGCGGACGATGTATTGCATATCATGGTCGTCAGCATACGAATTTTCGTTTACCTCAATCACATGATGGTCTATGGAGCAGATATTGCTTTGGTCGAAGATGCTCAACACCTTTTCGAGCCGGTTGTTGATGCGTCCGTGCAGGAGTGGAATTTGCACGATGATGCACTCGTGGGTCAGACTCCCGACGAAAGGGCTGGGATGCTTCGTCTCCACAAGGTTTCCATTGTAGTCATAAATATTGTGATTGACGTAGATGACGGGTACATTGATGTCCTCCACTTTGTGCCCGAGTAGATAGACAGCCACCATCGGCAGGGCATGTTTGTCTTGACTGTCCTCTACGATGTTGGCCTTGCTGCTGTATTGTGTTGAAAGATATTGTCGGAATCTCAGCGTTTCAGTCTCCAACCATGTTTTTTGCAGTTCGATGAGCACAAGACGCTCGCTACCGTCAGCCTCACGCACCGTAGCGCCGAAGTCAATTCTGAACATGGAGATATTGTTTCGTGTAATGTTTGAATATTCATGAGGCCGTGGTTCCACCTTCAGCACCTCTTTCTTCAGCAGTGCCGAGAGCAGAATCTTTGCGATGCGTTCGTCCTCTATGAGATACTTGAACACACTGTCATAGATAGGGTTGGCTACAAATAGTTTCATGTTGTCAGAATTTTAGTAAAACAGTGCGATTTGCGATTACTGTAAACAATGCAGATGCGTGCTATCTTTCCGCCGTCAGCGTCACGCTGCATCCCTCGCAGTCAGCCCCCATCGGCGGAGTGTCTTTCCGCAGGCTGATGGTGGCGGCTGTAATCAGCGGAAAGTCTTGCAAGAGTCGGCGGAGCATTCGCCAGCAAGCATGTTCCAGCAGCTGTGAGGGTTGCAGCATTTCTTCGCGCAGGGCAGCATACACCTCAGCATAGTTCACCGTTGCCTCCAGATTATCTGTGCGGCAAGCGGTTTCTGCCACATCGGTTTTCAGTCGCAGCGTAGCATTGACGGTGAAACTTCCCCCAACGATGCGTTCCTGTGGCATCACTCCGTGGTGGGCCTCGAACCGCATATTCTCTAAGCCTATTGTCACTTCTTTCAGAGTCATGGTCATATGGCCGGATTAGTCTTCATTCTCCGGTTCGGCGGTATATTTTTTCAGAGCTCTTGCCACCCCCGTCTTCCAGGTGTTGATTGTTTCCGTTTCGAGTTCGAGCGAATCAATGAGGCGGATGACGTTTTCAATCGGCATTCTGTAGCGCAATACTCCCGAGATGAGTTTGGCATAGTTCCAGTATTCCGGGTTAAACTTTTCCGACAGTCCCTCGATGGTTGTCTTGTATCCCCGTCGGTTGGCAAACTGGAAGTCATAGCGTTTGGTGCCGTCAGCGTTGTAGTGCTTGATGATGTGTCCGGAGCTGCACATCTTCGGCAGTGCGATGCCGTCTTCGTCGTCCAATATTCCCGTAAAGATTTCGTAAGGCCGCCCATCGAGGAGTCCGACGAATGCCACCCATTTCTCCTTTTTGTTCTGGAAACGCCAGACGTCGCACTCCAACACTTCCGGGCGACGCTCTTTGATGTCATTGCCCTTCGATAGAGCTATTTCCGCCAGCATTCCCACGATTTCCCGTCCCTCTTCGCCCAGATGTTGCGGACATTCGAAGTGTTCGCTTTCCGCAGACAGGAAGTTCCGGCAGAGCATTTCTGTATATTCTTCAGCCGTATGCCCGTTGTGACGGCGTGCCATTTCGTTGGCTAGAAAAGCCAGATCGGTCGCGTTGATTTTCATTTTGTTGGCTCAGTCGTTCATGAGTTTTCTCAAAAAATCGCTCAGTTCGTCGTCCAGTCCCTCCATCAGCTCTCCAGAGATGAGGAACGTGTTGTCATCCACGAGGTAGATATCGTCCGTCGTCTCATTCGCATTGTCCTCCAACACGAAGCTGTAGGGGCGCAGGATGCGGATTTCATCTACCAGTGTGCGGTTGTCTTCGAGTATGCGTCTGAGGCATTTCACCATCTCGTCGTGTAATTTTGCATCATGCTCGAAGCCCCCCCATTCTTTGACGGTGCATGCCGCCAGCTGGCGGTCATCGTCATCGCTGATAGTCAGCATCCCGTCAGCAGGGTTCACTCGTATGTAGAGGTCCGTCAGTACAGCCTCGTCTGCCGTTTGTGCCAGTCGTTCTGCTGTTTGTTCGATGGCTTTGACTATGTCAGCCACCGTATTTGTAGAAAGTTTCATGTGTATTGTTTATTTATTTGGCAGCAAATTTACACTTTCAAAGGCGAAAATCAAAATTATATTTGGGTTTTTTAGGCAGAAAAACTAACTTTGCAACGTATAGAGTTGGCAAAGAGGGTAGATTGTATCGTCCTTTTTTTGCCTCTCTGTGTATTCTTGCAGATAACCAAAATCCAAACCCATGAGAAAAGCCCTCTTATCCCTTCTCCTCTTAAGTGCCACCGCCTCCGTAGCGCAGCAGGTGGTTCCCTTGCCTCGCCAGGCAGAAATGTCGCGTCAGCAGGTGTCGCATGCACTGCCAGCGGTCAGTCTTGATGCCTCTGCTCTCCAAGCCGTTCGCACGGCCTCCTATTCCCCTTCCGATGAAGGCTACACCCTCGATGTCAGTGCCGAAGGCATCCGCATTGATGCCTCCACAGCCTTGGGTCGTCTGCGTGCGCGTCAGACCCTTGAGCAATTGGCAGACGAGAAAGGTCGCCTCCCCCTCTGCCATATTGAAGATGCTCCCGCCTATGCTTGGCGCGGTGCCATGCTGGATCTGAGCCGGCATTATTTCCCCCTCTCTTATCTGAAGCGTCAGATTGATGTGCTCTCGCGCTACAAGGTGAACCGTCTTCATCTTCATCTGACGGATGCAGCCGGCTGGCGTATGGAAATCAAGCGCTATCCGCGTCTGACGAGTTTCGCTGCCTTCCGCACCTTCGATTCCTGGAAGACCTGGTGGAATGGCCGCGATGAGTTTGGCGGCGTTGACGATCCTCTGCGTCGCAAGTATATGGACGAAGGTGCCGATGGTGCATGCGGAGGCTATTACACCCAAGATGAGTTGCGCGGTCTGGTGGAATATGCTGCCCAGCGTGGCATCACCATCGTCCCGGAGATTGAGATGCCCGCCCACAGCGAGGAGGTGCTGACCGCCTATCCCGAGCTGAGCTGCACCCATGAGCCATACAAGCAGGCAGATTTCTGTCCCGGCAGCGTTGCCACCTACGATTTTCTGGAGCACGTTCTGGAAGAAGTCATGGAAGTCTTTCCCTCGCAGTACATCCACGTAGGCGGTGATGAGGCCGCCAAGGCCAGTTGGGGCAGTTGTCCGCTCTGCCAAAAGAAGATGAGCGAGCTGGGCATCACGGAGCTCCACGGTCTGCAGTCGAATCTCATTGCCCACATGGGGCGGTTTCTGGCATCCCACGGACGCCAGTTGATAGGCTGGGACGAGGTGATTGACAAGAATCTCTCTAAGAACACCACTGTCATGGTGTGGCGCAGTGCCGACTTTGCTGCCGATGCTGTCCGTCAGGGTTACGATGTCATCCTCAGTCCCGGCACCCACTGCTATCTCGATTTCTACCAGGATGCCCCCGACCGTCAGCCCGAAGCCATTGGCGGTTTCACTACGTTGGAGAAAGTCTATAGTTTTGTTCCTGGTGACAATCTTTCGGCTTCAGAGCGTGCCGCCCACGTGAAGGGCGTTCAGGGCAATCTCTGGGCGGAATACGTGCCTACTCCCGCTCATGCCGAATACATGCTCTATCCGCGTATGCTCGCTCTGGCAGAAATCGGCTGGAACGGTACGGCGGTGAAAGACTATCCTTCCTTCCGCAGCCGCGCACTGAAGGAGGTGAGATACCTTCGCGCCAATGGCATCAATGCGTTCGACCTTGACCGTGAGGTGGGCGACCGTGCGGAGACGCAGACCGAGGTGAAGCATCTGGCTCGCGGATGCCGGGTGACGTATGCTCCCGAAGCGCATTATTATACGAAAGCCTATGCCGCTGCCGGCGATGTATCGATGACCGACGGCAAGCGTGGTGGTTGGAACAACAACGACGGGCGTTGGCAGGGATTCATCGATGGCAAGCAATATCGTTTTGATGTCACCATCGACCTCGGCACCACGAAGCGTTTCTCCACCGTCCAGACAGATTTCATGCAGATGTGTGGCCCGGAAATATTCTATCCTGAGACGTATGTTGTCAGCGTTTCCGATGATGGCGAGCATTTCACGGAATTGGGCAGAATGCATCGCGAGTCGAAGCGCACGGTCAATCCCGAAGTCTCCACCTTCCGTGTGGACCGGAAAGCCCGTGCCCGTTATGTCCGCGTGCAGGCCACTCCTTCCGCTTTCGGTGGGTGGCTCTTTGCCGATGAGGTTGTAGTGAAGTAGAAGATGAGGTTGTAGTGAAGTAACATAGAAGAGGGGGCAGGAATCCTGCGTCCTCAAGAGTCCGTCTCTCCCGAATACGATAAGCGGCCGTTCTCTCCGGAATGGAGGGAGCGGCCGTTTCGCTTGAATAATGATGTGCTTGAATAATGTTGTGCTTGAATAATGTTGTGCTTGAATAATGTTGTGCTTGAATAATGACGCCATATGGCTGTCGCAGAGGTTCGAAGCCTTGCTCAGGCGAGAGCAGGAACAGGCGGGAGCAGAGTAGGGCGTGGCTGCGCCGTCATCTCATCCTTCCGCGCACAGCAGACGTTCAATCACCTGTGGGAAGTGTTCCTGCTCCAGCAGGTGAACCTTCCCGGCAATGCTCTCGGGTGTCTCCTCCCCGGGGCGGAGGGCAACACGGAATTGCGCAATCGCCTCCCCCGAGTCGATGCCCGCATCCACATAGTGGATTGTGATGCCCGTCTCGGTCTCTCCGGCCTCGCAGACCGCCTCGTGGACGTGGCGGCCATACATCCCCTTTCCGCCGTATTTCGGCAGGAGCGAAGGGTGGATGTTGATGATGCGTCGTGGAAAAGCAGTTGTCAGATAGTCGGGAATGCGCAGCAGAAAGCCAGCGAGGACGATGTAGTCTATGTGTGCCAGACGCTCCATGACGCTCTGCGGATTTTCCGCCAGCTCATCGCGCGGAATGACTGCACACGTCACTCCGAGGCCCGCAGCGCGCTGCAAAGCCCGTGCCTGACTGCGGTTGCTGACAGCCAGTGCCACCTCGATGCGCGGATGATGCAGGAAGTAGCGTGTGATGTTTTCAAGATTCGTACCCTCGCCGCTGGCAAAGACGGCAAGGCGGATAGGAGATTTTGGCATAATGAAATAGAAGAGAGAGGAGGAGGGGAGTGGGGAAGAGTAGGGCAGTGTGAGGTTATTCCGAGGTGAGATTCTTGAGCAACTGTGCGCAAGCATCCTCTATGAGGTCAAGTGCCCAGTCGAAGTCGGCATCGTCGCCATAGTACGGGTCAGGAATCTCCGTCGTCCCTCGGTATCTTTGCAGAAAGTCCGTCAGCATCACCACCTTTTTCGCGTCGCTCGGACATCGCTGCTGCTTCACGATGTCATGCAGATTCCCGCGGTCCATGACGCAGATAAGGTCGAAACGTCCGAAGTCGGCAGGCGTAAACTGTCGCGCTCGGCTGCTGAAGTCGTAGCCTCGCAGCGCACCGCGTCGGCGCATACGGCGGTCAGGCAGTTCGCCTGCGTGCCAGTTGCCGATGCCCGCCGAGTCTATGTAGAAATCCTCAGTTCGCCCAGCTTGCTCCACCATCCGTCGCATGACGCCTTCTGCGGCGGGGCTGCGGCAGATATTGCCCAAGCAGATGAATAGGATTCGGTGTTGCATCTTCTGTTTGTTTCCGGAGTTTTCCATGTTGTTTGTCATAATTTCAGTCAGCGTTGTCTCTGATTGTGCCTTCATTTGCAAAGTTTCATGACGGTTTCAATCGGCAGCCCCGTGGCTTTGGCTACAAGTTCCGCAGTCAAGCCTTCTGCTAATAATTGTCTTGCAATATCCAGCTTTGCGGATTCCACCTTTTCCTGGACTTTTGCCAGCCCTTCTGCCAATCCTTCCGCATATCCCTCCGCTCTCTCTGTCTTCATCACGGCCAGGTTCGTGCGATAGGTGTCTATGCTGATGTTGTATTGCTTTAGTTCTTCCGGTGTCATGCGCACCAGTTCGGCAATGTTGCCCACCTTTTCGAAGACGGGTTGTTGCTGCTGGAATGGTATGTTCGTCTTCATGGTTTCAAGATTTGTGATGTTATACAGCCAATAGTCTATTTGCGTCTTGCAGTCTTCCTCGCGCATATTGCGATAGCTCGGAAGTTCGAGCGTAAAGACTTTCAGTTTGTCAGTGAATAATTCTCCCGTCTCGTCCACTTTCAGCTGTACAGTGCGTAGCGATTGCGGTTTGAAGCCACTGAGGTGGAAGTTCAGGAAGCAGATGCAATAGACGGGGGTCAGCCTGAAATCCCACATTTCATCCCCCCTGCTCTCCTGGCTGGAGAAGGAGCGTGAAAGATAGTAGAGGATGCGGTCTGCGAACAATGTTTGATAGCGGTTCTGCATCTCTACGATAAATTCGCTGCCATCTTCCGTACGGCAGAAGAGGTCATATATTACACCGCGTTCATATTTCGACATCCCGCTGAGTTCCTTATCCAGGAAGGTTATCTCTTGAATGGGAGATGCGGGTTGCAGCAAGTCGGTCAGGAAGGCCATCATCACCTCCTTATCGCCAAAGACCTTCTTGAAGCCATAGTCTGTCAGTATGTTAATATATCTATTCTCGTTCTTTCTCATGGTAGTCAGTGGGTTAGGGTAGGGGGGTGTTTGTGTCGCAAAACTACGTATTTCTTTTCAAACTTGCAAGCAAACGCCGTGCAAACCTGCTGCACGGCTGTCAAATTGTCGAGGAGCAAAGGGTGCGCAGAGCGTTTGTGCTTGTTTCCTTGTCTGCATTCCTGCCCCGTTTCTCCGCCTTTTTCATGCTGGCGCGCATCCTGCTTCGGCTGGCCGCGCATAGATTCCTGCCTCCAAG
Source organism: uncultured Bacteroidales bacterium (assembly GCA_945787885.1). Taxonomy (GTDB): domain Bacteria; phylum Bacteroidota; class Bacteroidia; order Bacteroidales; family Bacteroidaceae; genus Alloprevotella. Next base: position 24,207 of record CALZJF010000024.1, read on the forward strand.
TGATTGCTTTGAGGGCCGGAAGTAATCATTTTGAAGGGTAAAACAGGTCAGTTTGGGGGGCGGAAGAGGTCAGTTTTCGGTAGCGCGGCATGAGAATTTCTCTGAAAATACCGCATTTTGCCGAGCCGCGCTATAAGCGAGGTGTTAATTTGCCGATTATCAACAGCTTTTGACCGTACAAATTTCGCCATATCACAGAAAAAACGTACTTTTGCCCCCAAATCTGCAATTTCTGCGCCTCCCGTATGCCTTGCGGTGAGGGCGCGTTTATAGAGAGGCGGTGGAAAACAGAAGGGCTGATGCAGCATGGCATCCCCCCCCCTTCTCGCCTCAGACGGACAACGGTCGCCTCTCCACATAGAACCCACGTTATGAAAAAAATCTTTTCTCTCTCTGCCATCCTCCTCCTGCTCTCAGGCTTCTGCATGACGCTGCGGGCAGACGACAACGGCATCAACTCCCCCTTCTCGCGCTACGGCATGGGACTTCTCAGCCGGCAGGGGCAGGGCTTCAATACAGGTATGGCAGGACTGGCGTATGGTATGCGTGACGGACGCGAACTGAACTTCAAAAACCCCGCTTCCTATACCGCCATCGACTCCCTCACGTTTCTCTTCGATGCGGGCGTGACGCTGCAGAATGGCAATTTCGATGCAGGCAACGTCTCGTCGAATATCAAGGACGCCACTTTCGACTATGTCTCGATGGGCTTCCGCCTCAATCGCTTCTTCGGAATGAGTCTGGGTGTCATGCCCTTTAGCAATGTGGGCTACGAAATCGCTACTGCCGGCGATATTTTCGATGCGGGTTCCATGGGCGAAGTCTATCCCACGAACAGCTATTCGGGTAGCGGCGGCACGCATCAGCTCTATGGCGGTGTGGCGTTTGCCCCCGTCCGGCCGTTGAGCATCGGCGTGAATGTCAGCTATTTCTGGGGCGTGATGGAGCATTATGCCATCAACTCCTACAGCGATAGCCAGACGCAATCGTTGTCGCGCGCCTATACCACCGACATCCGCACCTATAAGCTCGACTTCGGCCTGCAGTATCAGCAGCGTCTGGGGCGGCGGCATAGCCTGACGTTCGGCGCAGTCTATGGCCTCGGCCATGACATCCCCAGCAAGAGCTATTTCATCAATCAGCGTCTGAGCGGCTCTTCCGTCCTCGCCGGCGATACCATCGTGGCAAGGAAGGCATGGAGCCTGCCGCATACGTTTGGCGCAGGTCTGGCTTGGACGTACAAGGAGCGCCTCCGCGTTGGCGTCGATTATGCCTATGAGCGATGGAGCGCTGCCACGATGCCCACTCTCTCGCAGGATGCGCAGGGCGCACTGACCTATATGCCATCGTCGGCCGACTATTCTGACTGCCAGAAAATTACGGTAGGACTGGAGTACGTGCCTGACCCCACGGGGCTCCGTTGGCGCAACCGCATCAGATACCGCGCCGGATTCTCCTTCAGCGACTCCTATACGAAGATTCGCGGCGCAAGCGGCCCGAAGTCCTATCTCGCCACAGTGGGCGTGTCGCTCCCCATCATCAATCTCCACAGCAATCGCTCCTTCCTCAATGCCGCCCTGCAGTTTGAACGCGTGAACCCCACCGTGGCAGGACAACTGAAGGAGACGTATCTGCGTCTGAGCCTCGGCGTCTCGTTCAATGAGCGCTGGTTCATGAAGTGGAAGGTGAAATAATGCTTGACACATCTCCATGCGCACACTGTTCTATCTCTGCTGCCTCGTCGCTGCTGCCTGCGGAGTGATGGCCTGCAGCAATGATGCTCCGCCGCAGGATGCCGCCATCGTCAATCGCGAGAAGCTGCCCATCATGGTCAGTCATGGGGTGTCGAAGCTGATCAGCGATTCCGGCATCAATCGTTATAAGGTCATCACGGAGGAGTGGGCCATCTATGATAAGACGACGCCCCCGCGTCAGGACTTTCTGAAGGGCATTCTGCTGCTTCGCTTCGACAACAAGATGAAGGTGGACATGCAGATCACTGCCGACACCGCCTACTGGTACGACCAGAATCTATGGGAATTGCGCGGTCGCGTATTCGTCAATAATGAGGCATCGCAGACCACCTATCGCAGCGAACAGCTCTATTGGGATATGCGCACGCATGAGTTCTACTCCCATGTATGGATGCGCATCGTCACTCCTGAGCGCGACATCGAAGGCAATCGCTTCAAGAGCAACGAGAACATGACGCGCTACGAGGTGACGCAGGACAAGGGCTCGCTCCCCATGCCCGAGGACAATAAGCAGCCTGCCGACACGGCTGCCGCCCCCAGTCCGCAGGCGTAGCGCGCAGCCCTTGTGCTCTCAGTCGGCTGCTGAGAGCCTCCCGCCTCCCTGTCCTCCGCCTCCCGCTCCCCCGTCTCCTTTCCCCCGGTCCCCCCTGTGTCAGCCTTCGCGCGCACGCGCGTGCGTATATATATAAGGAGTGGGCGCAGCCCCGTAGGCCGCCTCAGCCCCGTTCCGGCTTGTGCAGGCACACCATCTGAGCAGACACACAGGGCGAGAATGAGGGGGCTTCCACCGCAAGTGAAGCCTCTTTTTAGCCTCAAAATGCAAATAATTAGGAGCGTATGCCCCGAAAAATAGAAAAAATGCTTAATTTTGCGCGTTGAAAATGCTTTTTCTGCGCGTGGAAATCGCATTTTGCGCTGTGCATGGCTCTGGCGGACGTGGCTCAGGCAGTGGGGATTTCCTCTCCTTGCCGGTGCAGCTCTCCCTGCGGTCATGGCGTTTCCACATGGTCTGCTGCCGGCAGACGGCCCGCGCGAGGTGCATGGGCTACGGGAAAGCTCGCCGCTCCCCCCTCGCATCCCCACTTATTCCCTCCCCCTGATTTATAAAACATTAAAAAAATACAAAAAGCAAAATGCCCGTTATTCAAAAAATCAGAAATCACGGCGTGTGGCTGATCGGAGTAATCGGCCTCGCACTGTTCGCCTTCATCGCAGAGGAATTTTTCCGTTCGTTGGAGACGACTTCCAACCACAGCAAGCAGCAAGTGGGAGAGGTCTATGGCGAAACCCTTTCTATTCAGGACTTTCAGGAAATGGTGAACGAAGCCACGGAAGTCTATAAACTTCGCAGTGGTCAGAACCTTTCCGACGCCATGCAAGACCAGTTGCGCGATCAGGTGTGGAATGAGTTTGTCGTATATCAGCTCGTGAAGCATGAGACCGATGCACTCGGACTCTATGTCACCGATGCCGAAGTGCAGGATGCCCTCGTCAAGGGTACGGCACAGAGCCTTCAGGCCCTCTCCATGTTCCAGAGCCAGCAGGGACGTTTCGACTACACCGCTCTCCAGACCTTCCTGAAGCAATATAAAGAGCTGAAGGGCAAGGCGCAGGGCGAGCAGTTCGAGCAGATTGAGACCGTCTATCGCCTGTGGAAGTATGCTGAGAAGCAGCTCCGCAAAGAGCTCCTCCTCAACAAGTATCAGGGACTCTTCTCCATGTCCATCCTGGCCAACCCCATCAATGCGCAGGCTGCCTACGACGACCGCACGAACACGACGACTGCCGTTGTGGCTGCTCTCCCCTATGCCGCTATCACCGACAAGGTGGAAGTGACCGACGAGGAGCTGAAGGCTGCTTATGAGAAGTATAAGGAAAACTTCCGCCTTGAGTCTGAACTCCGCGATGTGAAGTACATTGACGTGGCTGTCACTGCCAGTGCTGCCGACAAGAAAGCCCTCGACGAGGAGATGAACGGCATCTACGAGAAGCTCGTGGCCGGAACGGAGCCTGCCGTCGTAGTAGGTGGCAGCAACAGCACCGTGCGTTTCGCCGATATGCCCCTCAGTGCCAGCGCATTCCCCTACGATGTGCGTCAGCGTCTCGACTCTATGAGCGTGGGCGAGGTGAAGAAGCCCTATCGCAACATGGGCGACAATACGATGAACGTGGTGAAACTGCTCGGCAAGACCACCACTGCCGACTCTATCCTCTATCGTGCCGTCTTCGTGCAGGGCAAGGATGAGGCGGATGTGCAGCAGCGTCAGGACTCCATCCTCAATGCGCTGCGTGGCGGTGCCAAGATGAAGCAGATAGCCAAGGCTTACGGTCAGAACGCTGACTCTGCATGGGTCACCTCCGCACAGCTTGAGCAGGGAGCTTCTCTGCCTGAGAACGTGAAGTTTGCCAAGGCGCTCTATGAGGGCAACGGGCTGACCACGCTCGAGCTCAACGGCAATCGCCTCGTCATCGAGATCATGCAGAAGAAGGGAAGCTCGCCCAAGTATCTTGCTGCTGTGGTGAAGTGCAACATCAACTTCTCCAAGGACACTTACAATGAAGCTAAGAATAAGCTCAACCTCTTCTTGGCTAAGAATAAGGACCTCGCCGCCGTTGAAGCCGCTGCTGCAAAGGCTGGCTATCAGGTGGTTAACCTCCCCAACTTCTCTTCTGCCAGCCACAACATCGGTGCTGACGGACGTATGCCTGGCGTGGCAGGCTCGAAGGAAGCCCTCCGTTGGGTGTTCGATGATGCCAAGGTGGGCGAAGTCTCCAAGATGTACGACTGCGGTGCTGCCAACGACCATATTCTCGTTGTTGGCCTCAGCGCTATCCATGAGAAGGGCTATATGCCTTGGGATGCTGAAGACGTGAAGTCATTCCTCACCGATGTCGTGACGGCTGAGAAGAAGGCCGAACTGGCCTCGAAGAAGCTCGCCGGCGTGAAGACCATCGAGGCTGCTAAGGCAAAGGGTGCCGTGGTTGATACGCTGAAGAACAGCAACTTCTTCCTTACTCCCTTCATCGCCGCCACTCAGGCTCCTGAAGCTAAGGTGGCTGCTGCCCTCGCTGCTACGAAGGCGAACGAAACCTCTGGCGTCGTTCTCGGTACGGCCGGTGCTTACGTGCTGAAGGTCGTTTCTCACGATAAGGGCACGGGCACGTTTGATAAGACCACCGAGACGAACATGCTCGCTCGTCAGTATGTGCAGATTGCACAGAGCGCATTCCTCGACTTGGCCCACAATGCGAAAATCGTCGACAACCGCTATAAGTTCTAAGCCTGCTGACGTAGGTAAAGAAAATGAGAGTCGTTCCTTTATATATATATAGGTGTTGTTCCTTATATATATATAGGTGTAAGGCTCGTTAATTCCTGAAAAAAACGGGAAGCCATAAGCGCGAAGCTTGGGCTTCCCGTTTTTCGGCTTTGAGCTGTGGGGCCATGCTGCATCGCGTAGCCTCCGTTCCCTCTCCCTCTCTGCCTTCTCCGCCTCTCCTGCCTCTCTTCGTCTTTCTTTAGCAGTCCCCCTTTTCGCAGGGCCTGTGCGCTCAGTCGCCGGCAGAGTGCTTCTGCGGGGAGCCGCAAGCCCCCTCCGCAGTTCCTCGCAAGCCTTCGCGCAAGGCGTATGGGGAGGTTTGTGGGTGATGTATGCCTTGAAACTGCAAAAAACTGCGTAACTTTGCATCCAAATGCCGACTGCCACCAGGGAAAGCCGCCGACGGTCAGGCAGAAGCTCCCTCCGCCTTTCCCTTCATACGCTATACATCAAACCCCGTGGCATCTTGCCACAACCCTCATGCAGATATCAGAAATCCTTCCGCTCTTCGCTCAGCATCCCTGTGTTTGCGCCTTGGCAGAAAGCCTGCGGCAGCGAAAAGCATCCACCATCGTCCTCGATGGCCTACACGGGTCAGCACCCGCAGTGGTGCTCGCCGCAGCCTGTGAGGCACAAACCTTCCTCGTCATCTTGCCCGATGAGGAAGAAGCGGGCTATTTCTATAATGACATGGTGCAACTGCTGGGCGACCGCCGTGTGCTGTTCTTCCCCTCCAGTTATCGCCGTGCCATCAAATATGCCCAGCGCGATGCTGCCAACGAGATTTTGCGCACCGATGTCCTCACCACGCTCGCACAGCCCACCCCCGAAGGGCTCTTCATCATCACCTCGCCGGCAGCACTGGCAGAGCGGGTTGCACCACGCGAGGAGATGGACGACGCGACACTGAGGGTGCAGACGGGGGTAGAATATGATTTGATGCTGCTTGTCAAACGCCTCGAAGAGAGAGGGTTCCGCCGCAAAGACTATGTCTATGAGCCCGGCGAGTTTGCGCTGCGAGGCAGTATTCTTGATATTTTCAGCTTTTCGTCAGAATACCCCTACCGCCTCGACTTCTTCGGCGATGAGGTAGATAGCATCCGCACCTTCGAGGTGCAGACGCAGCTGTCGCGCGAGGTGATGCAGGAAGTGGCAATCGTGCCTGAATGTTGCGGCGGCAACGTGGGACGCAAAGCCACACCTTTGGTGCCTTTCACCGATTTCCTGCCTGCCGACACCATCATCGTAGCTCGCAATCTTCCCTTCGTCTCGCAAAAGGTGCAGCAGTATTATGATGAAGGCTTCTCGCGTCAAGCCATCGCTGAGCGGGAGGCAGAGAGCCGTGCCACCTCTGAGATGGAGCTCGAAGCCATTCGTCAGCAGTTGCGGGCTGACTTTATGCTCGTGGAGGGTAGTGTGATTGACAACGGACTACAGAAATACCCTCTCGTCCAGCTCGGCGGACGGGCGAATGATGCCAAAATAATTCGTTTTTTTAGCGAGATTCAGCCTCTTTTTCACAAAGACTTCGAGCAACTCAACCAGCGATTCATGGAGAATCGCCGCAGTGGCATTGCCACTTACGTCATGGCAGACAGCGAGAAGCAGACCGAACGTCTGTGCGAAATCCTGCAAGGTCTTAACGCCGAAGCCCATGCCACGGCTGCCATGCCCGAACTCTTCATTCCCATCCTCCATACCCTCCACGAAGGCTTCACCCTCTTCGGGGGAAATACGGCATCGGAGCGGAACGGCGGCACAGCCGTCTATACGGACCATCAGATTTTTGACCGTTTCCATAAGTATAACCTCAGGAGTCAGCATGCGCGCAACTCCAAGATGGCACTGACGCTCAAGGAGCTGATGCAGTTTCAGCCTGGCGATTTCGTCGTTCACGTAGATCACGGCATCGGACAGTTTGCGGGACTCGTGCGCGAAATCGGTCCTGACGGTCAGATGCGTGAGGTCATCAAAATCAATTATCGCGATGGAGGAGCCGTCCTCGTCAGCATCCATGCCCTCCACAAACTATCGAAATACAAGGGCCGAGAGGGACAGCCGCCCCGTCTCTCAAGTCTCAGCACCGGAGCCTGGGACCGCATCAAGGAGCGCACGAAGAGTAAACTCAAGGACATCGCGCGCGACCTTATCCTGCTCTATAGCAAACGCCGCGAAGAAAAGGGGTTTGCCTTCTCATCTGATAATTTCATGCAGCATGAGTTAGAGGCATCATTCCGCTACGAGGATACTCCTGACCAACTCAAGGTGACGCAGCAGGTAAAGGCAGATATGGAGCGTCCACAGCCCATGGACCGTTTGGTCTGCGGTGATGTGGGATTCGGCAAGACGGAGATAGCCGTGCGCGCTGCCTTCAAGGCCGCGTGCGACAATAAGCAAGTGGCGGTCATGGTGCCTACGACCATTCTCGCGCGGCAGCATTATAACACGTTTGCCAAGCGGCTGAAAAATTTTCCCGTACGTGTGGAATACCTCTCGCGGGCGAGGACTGCGCAGCAGACGAAGGCCATTCTTGCCGACCTTGCCTTGGGAAAAATCGACATCATCATTGGCACCCACAAGCTCATCGGCAAGACCGTGAAGTTCAAGGATCTTGGTTTGCTCATCATCGACGAGGAACAGAAGTTCGGCGTCAGCGTCAAAGAGAAACTTCGTCAGATGAAAGCCTCCGTCGATACGCTCACCATGTCGGCAACGCCCATTCCGCGCACCCTCCAATTCTCCCTCATGGGAGCCCGCGACCTCAGCGTTATCAGTACGCCGCCGCCCAACCGCCGCCCCATTCAGACGGAGATTCATACCTTCAGCGGTGAGGTCTTGGCAGATGCCGTCAATTTCGAGCTCTCACGCAATGGGCAAGTCTATATCGTCACCCATAGAATCAGCAGGCTCGACGATATCGCCGCGCTCATTCGCAAGTATATTCCGGATGCCAGATATGTCATCGGCCACGGACAGATGCCGCCCAAACAGTTGGAGGGCGTGGTAGAGGACTTCATCAATCAGGAGTATGATATTCTTCTCTCTACGACTGTCGTTGAAAATGGCATAGATATCCCCAATGCCAATACCATCATCATCGACTCCGCCCATCATTTCGGACTCTCCGACCTCCACCAAATGCGCGGGCGTGTGGGGCGCGGCGGTCAGAAAGCCTTCTGCTATCTCCTTGCACCGCCCCTTTCCGCCCTCCCCGACGATTGTCGCCGTCGTTTGCAAGCCATCGAAAATTTCTCCGACCTCGGCTCTGGCATACACATCGCCATGCAGGACCTCGATATTCGCGGTGCCGGAAATCTCCTCGGAGCAGAGCAGAGCGGCTTTATTGCCGACTTGGGCTACGAAACCTACCAGAAGATTTTGGCAGAAGCTGTGGCAGAACTTCACAACGAAATGCCCGAATATGCCGAAGAGGCTGAGCCGGAGACGAGCGAAGAGCCTCGTGCGCCCATTACGCTTGATGCCGACGGCACGGCATTCGTGGCAGAGTGCAACATTGAATGCGACCTTCGTGCCTACTTCCCCGAAACTTATGTCCCCGGTGCTGGCGAACGCATGCTGCTCTATCGCGAGCTCGACGGTTTGACTGACGAAACGCACATTGCCGCCTTCCGCGAGCGTCTGATTGACCGTTTCGGACCGCTCGTCCCTGAGGCAGAAGAGCTTTTGCGCGTCATTCCCCTTCGGCAGTTGGCGCGGCGCTGCGGCGTGGAGCGCATCGTGCTGCGTCAATCGTCAATGACGCTCTATTATGTCTCTAACGATGCCAGCCCCTTCTACCGAACGGCGTGCTTCTCGCGCATCTTCGCCCAGATAACTTCCATGGCGAGTGCCGGACGATGCTCCATTTCCAATCAGCCCGGAAAGTATTACGTTCGCTTCAGGAACATCCGCACCGTGGCAGAAGCCGAGCGCATTCTCCGAAAGCTCCTCGGAGAGTAGCCCCGTTCCCCGTGCTTTCAAACGCTCGCCCTCTTCCCATCATCACGAATCTTTAACCCCATACATTATCCTGATAGTATGAAAAAAATAATCACCATGGCGTTCTGCCTTTTCTGCACCGCAGGCGCAAGTTTTGCCGCCGATGCCGCCGATGCTGCTGCCCCAGCCGCCGCTCCCGAGTCAGTCGCTGCACCCTCTTTGCGCGACATCGTCGATGGAAAGTACGGAGCAGAGTATATCTACGGCGTCAATCCGCTGAACGATGGAGTCAGCTACAGCCAGCTCTCTGCCGATGGCAGGCAAATCGTCATCTCCAGCTTCCGCACGGGTAAGCAGACGGGCATTATTTTCGATGTCGCAAATGTGCGCAGCGATGTGAAGTTGGAACGCATTGACGGTTATATCATGAGTCCGGACGAGAAGAAAATCCTCATCAAGACGCAGACTCAGAAGATTTACCGCCGTACGGACAAGGCCGTCTATTATATATATGAGGTGGAGAGCCGCATCATGACGCCCCTCTCAGACGGCGGACCGCAGACTTCCCCCCTCTTCTCCCCCGACGGCAATGTCGTTGCCTTTGCGCGCGACAACAATCTTTTCGTCGTCAAGCTCCTTTTCAACAATGCCGAGACTCAGGTGACGAAAGACGGCAAGCGCAATGAAATCATCAACGGCATCCCCGACTGGGTGAACGAGGAGGAATTTTCCACCGCACGCAGCTTCGACTTCACCGCCGACTCCAAGGTGCTCTGCTGGGTGCGCTACGATGAAAGCCAAGTGCCCGTCTATGACATGCAGATGTGGAAGGGACAATACCCCACGCTCAGCGAAAACGACCAGTACCCCACCGACTATTCCTATAAATACCCCATCGCCGGCGAGCAGAATGCTACCGTGACCGTGCATTCCTTCGAGCTGAAGAGCCGAGCCACGCGTCAGCTCGACGTGCCCCTCGATGCCGACGGCTATATACCTCGCATCGTCGCCACGTCCGACCCTACGAAACTCGCCGTCGTCACCCTGAATCGCCATCAGGATGAGATGAACCTTTACATGGTCAATCCCCTCTCCGGCAACGCTCGCTTGGCAGTCAAGGAGCACAACGACCGCTATCTGCGCGAATCCGCCTACACCGCGCTCCGCTTCTACAAGGACGGCTTCGCCATGCTCTCTGAGCGAACGGGCTATCAGCACCTCTACTGGTATAACCTCAATGGCCAACTCCTGCGCACCGTGACGAAGGGCGACTTTGAAGTGTCAGCGTTCTATGGCTACGACGCAGCAACCCAGAGCTTCTACTACGCCTCCCACGAGGACGGGCCGCTGCAGACCACTATCTGCCGTGCTGACCGCAGTGGCCGCGTCACGCGTCTGTCAGCCGAGAAGGGTCAGAACAGTGCCGTCTTCTCCAAGTCGCTGAAGTATTTCATGAACGTTTGGAGCAATCTCGACACCCCGCCCGTCACCACCCTGCGCGATGGCAATGGCAAGCTTCTGGCAACGCTCATTGACAATGCCAGCCTGAAGCAGAAGGTCGATGCCTTCAGCGGTCAGCGCGAACTCTTCTCGTTCGTCACGCCCGATGGCGTGCAGCTCAACGGCTGGATGGTGAAACCGCGCAACTTCGATGCTTCGAAGCGTTATCCCGTCATCATGTATCAGTACAGCGGCCCGGGTTCGCAGGAAGTGCAAGAGGGCTGGGGCAATGGCTTCTATTCAGGCCTCGTCTTCGAGAGCTTCATGGCAGCTCAGGGCTATATCTTCGTCTGCGTCGATGGCCGTGGCACGGGTGCCCGCGGTGCAGAATTTGAGAAATGCACCTATCTGCGTCTGGGCGAACTGGAGAGCCACGACCAGGTGGAGACGGCTCTCTGGCTCACCCGCCAGCCCTACGTCGATGCTTCGCGCATAGCTATCTGGGGCTGGAGCTTCGGCGGCTTCAACACTCTCATGTCGATGAGCGAAGGCCGTCCCGTCTTCCGCTGCGGAGTCGCAGTGGCAGCCCCCAGCAACTGGCGCTACTACGACACCGTCTATACCGAGCGTTATATGCGCACGCCGCAGGAAAATGAAAACTATGATGCCGTCAGCCCCATCGGACGTGCCGACAAACTCAGCGGCGACCTCCTTCTCATTCACGGCACTGCCGACGACAATGTCCACTTCCGCAATTGCACTGAGGTGAGCGAAGCCTACGTGCAGGCAGGCAAGCAGTTCCAGATGCAGGTTTACACGAACCGCAATCATTTCATCATGGGCGGCAACACTCGCTACCACCTCTTCCAGCGCATCGTAGATTTCTTCAACGATAAGCTACAGCCTCGGTCGGCTCAGTAATCCGACGGAGCAATTGAGCTCCGGTGCAGTAGATTGAAGTCCGCTCTGCCCTTTGACTTCCAACAATAAAGGCTCTCTGACATCCGATGTCAGAGAGCCTTTATTGTGCGATAGGGCGACGTTTGCCGCGCCCGTTGTGAATAAGTAGGTAATGATAATTGTTTTATGGCAAGTATGGTAAGAAAAATGATGGTTTGTCTGTTTGAACGCTCTATTTTGTGCATCTTTTAGCCTTGGAGACAGTCGCATAGCCCTCAATACTACAAGCTCGCTCCTTTATTTCAAGACAAAAGCCTGCATACACTTTCTTTGCGCATATATTAAGCCTTGAAGACAGTCACGGTTCACCTATAATATGGGAAGCTATGCTCCTTTATTTCAAGATAGGTTCTATAAATTAGCTTGTGATGTATTTGCGACTATCGCACCGTAGGTTTTGTTTTTCACGAGGGAGCGTAGTGGGCTACGTGACTGAATGAAAGACAAAAACCTACGGTGCGAGAGGCGTGAAGACA
>CALZJF010000025.1 GCA_945787885.1 uncultured Bacteroidales bacterium
ACATCCAAGCAAGACAGAAACACTGCCTTACATTGAAAACTAATTTATAGAACCTGCCTAAACTCATTTTTTCCTATATAACCCACACGCCATGCGCACTGTACTACAACGCGTCAGCCATGCCAGCGTCGGCATCAACGGGGAGATTCACGGCCAGATAGGCCCTGGAATGCTCTGCCTGTTAGGCATTTCGCCCGAAGACAATGAGGACGACATTGCCTGGATGGTGAAGAAAATCACGCAGCTCCGCATCTTCGACGATGCTGAGGGCGTGATGAACCGCAGCGTCATCGACACGGGGGGCGATGTCCTCGTCGTCAGCCAGTTTACCCTCTTCGCAAGCACGAAAAAGGGGAACCGCCCCAGCTATATCAAGGCTGCGGGCCCCGACATCGCCATACCGCTCTACGAACGCTTCGTGGCGACGCTATCGAGCGTCCTGCAACGCCCCGTCCCAACTGGCCAGTTTGGCGCAGACATGCAGGTTTCGCTGCTCAACGATGGCCCCGTGACCATCATCATCGACTCTAAAAACCGGGAATAAGCTCCCTCAAATCTCTCAAAGGAACAGTAAAAACACCATTTATATATCATGGAAGAAACGAACAAATACTACGAGGCGTTCAATCTCTACGACCTGACCATGAGCGACCGGCAGGTGCACGATGCCGTTTCGCAACTCATTGCCGACCATCGTCATGCCTACGACACGCCCCAAGTGCTGCGGCAACTGCTCGGCACTATCGAACTCACCACGCTCACTGTCACAGACAGTCAGGAGAGCGTGATGCGCTTCACCGAACGCGTAAACCGCTGGGCGAACGACTATCCTGAACTGCCGCCATTGGCCACTATCTGCGTCTATCCCAACTTCGCCGGCATCGTGAGCAATACGCTCGAAGCCGACGGCATACGCGTGGCGTGCGTCAGCGGCGGATTTCCCAGCAGCCAGACCTTCCTGGAGGTGAAAACGATAGAGACCGCACTCGCCCTCAAGGACGGTGCCGACGAAATCGACATGGTGCTGAGCGTCGGTGCCTTCCTCAGCGAAGACTTTGAAACCTGCGCCGACGAGATTGCAGAGCTGAAGGAGGTATGCGGTGAACATCCCTTGAAGGTGATTCTTGAGACGGGCGAGCTGAAATCAGCCTATAACATCAAGAAGGCCAGCATCTTGGCGATGTACGCGGGTGCTGATTTCATCAAGACCTCCACGGGAAAAGTCAGCGTATCTGCTACTCCCGAAGCTGCCTACACGATGTGTCGGGCCATCAGGGAATATCATGAAAAGACGGGCCGATGGGTAGGCTTCAAGGCTGCGGGTGGCATCAAGACTGTGGCAGAAGCCATCGACTATTATACCATCGTGGCAGAAATTCTGGGCGAGGACTATATCCGCCGCGGGCTTTTCAGAATCGGCACAAGCCGTCTGGCAAACCTCTTGGCTCAGGCCATCACGAACGAGGACGTCACGCCCTTCTGATTGCCCTCCGCTCCCCCACTCTCCCCGCATCCCGGCGGGAGATTTCATATACGGTAGGTTCTATCAATTAGTTTTCAAGGGAAGGCAGTGTTCATGTTTTACTTGGATGCCTTCACGCCTCTCGCACCGTATCTTTTGGTTTTCATTCAGTCACGTAGCCCGCTACGCTCCCTCATGAAAACCAAAAATCTACGGCACGATAGTCGCAAATACATCGCAAGCTAATTGATAGAACCTACCGAAAAAAACGTCACACATAGCAGGATTTGCATCTGCCATGTGTGACGTTTTTGCTTTATCTGTCAGCGCGCCGTCAATAATCGCGCCCGATGACGAAGTCGATATATGCCTTCAGCGACTCGCGTACGGCTTCGTTTCTGAAATGCCCAAGCAGCAGCTCTGCCTCACTGCGGAGCTTTTCCATCGCCTCGCGGGCATACTCTATACCACCGTTGGCCTTGGCAAAAGCTATGAGCTCTGCCATTTCCTCGCGCGTGGCCTTCAACGCCTTCACACGCCGCGCCAGCTCTGCGGCCCTCGCATCGCCCGTATGGTTTACGGCGTAGATGGCAGGGAGGGTCAGTTTGCCTTCTGCCATATCATTTCCGCGCGGTTTCCCTATCGCAGCATCGTCGAAATAATCGAAAATGTCATCGCGAATCTGGAAGCATAGCCCGACTATCTCACCAAATCGCCGCGCCGTCTGGCAAAATTCGCCGTCGGCATCTTGCGCCAATGCTCCGAGCAGGCCGCAAGTGGCAAAGAGGGCTGAAGTCTTATTGCGGATAATGCGGAAATATGCCTCTTCACTGAGCGTTGCCGATTCCACGTTGGCAAGCTGGAAAATTTCGCCTTCGGAGAGCGTGGCTCCCAATGCCGCCACTTGCTCCACGATTTCCACCTTCCCCGTCAATGCTGCCTGATGGAGAGAGCGTGCAAGCATGTAATCGCCAAGCAACACTGCCACTTTGTTGTCGAACACTGCGCGCAGACTCGCCTGCCCACGCCGCTCCGGACTTTCGTCCACCACATCGTCGTGAACGAGCGAAGCCGTGTGGAGCAACTCCAATGTCACCGCGCAACGCAAGGCTTTCTCATCCACCGCACCGCATTCCTTCGCCATGAGCAGCACGAGAATCGGGCGCATCATCTTGCCCTTTCTGCTGCGCACATGCTCCAAAACCCGATCCATAAAACGTTCGTCATGGGTCAGGACTGCGTCGAACAGCGCGCTATAACGCGACAATTCGGGCTCTATCGGACGTCGAATAGTCAGTAACGGGGTATTCATAGGCATTTCAAGGCGCAAAATTACAAAAAAGCGCGTACATTTGATCATATTTTTGTACCTTTGACCACAAATAAACCGAATTTTTATGAAAAAACTCGTCCTTCTCGATGCCTACGCGCTGATTTTCCGCGCCTACTATGCCTTCATACGTAGCCCGCGAATCAATTCGCAGGGGCAGAACACTTCTGCCATCTTTGGCTTCGTCAATACGCTCGACGACATTCTCCGCACGGAGCAGCCTGACTATGTAGCGGTGGCGTTCGACCCTCCCGGCGGAACTTTCCGCCATGAGGCCTACCCTGCCTATAAGGCTCAGCGCGAGGCTACGCCGGAAGACATCAAATGGGCTGTCCCCCGCATCAAGGAAATCATCGAAGCCTATCGCATTCCCATCATCGAGGTGGCGGGCTATGAGGCGGACGATGTCATCGGCACGCTCGCCATGAGGGCGGCAGAGGCGGGACTGCAGGTGGAGATGATTACGCCCGACAAAGACTATGCGCAGCTCGTCAGACCGAACGTGACGATGTGCCGACCCGGCAACGGGGCTAAGGCGATGGAACGCCTCGGCGTGGAAGAGGTGTGCGAAAAGTATGGGCTGGCGAATCCTCGCCAAGTCATCGACTTGCTCGGACTCATGGGCGATGCTGCCGACAACATACCGGGCTGTCCGGGTGTGGGCGAGAAAACTGCCGCCAAGCTCCTTCAGGAATTTTCTGACATTGAGACGCTCCTCGACAACACTGCAAACCTGAAGGGGGCTGTCAGGAAAAAGCTGGAGGAGAACATGGAGAAAATTCGCTTTTCAAAGTTTCTCGCCACCATCAAGACGGACGTCCCGCTCGAAACGACCGTATGCTGCCCCGATGCCGACGGACTTCCCAACTTCGAGGCACTGAGAAAGACGGAGCCCGACACTGCGCGCCTCACCGCGCTCTTTACGCAACTGGAATTTCGCACATTCGTTGCTCGCCTGCAGGGCGAAGCACTGCCCTCCCCTGCCCCGACGGCTTCGCGAAGCCGCAAGAAGGCTACGGACGACGACATGGGCGATTTGTTTGCCGGACTTGACAATTCCACCGAAAACGACTGCGAAAAAACCGCCGAAAATCCGACGGATGTACAGGAAAGTCAGAAAGACGGGGGTTTTTCGACATTACAAAATTCGGATTTCTCTTACCATCTTATTGAAAACATAGAGCTTGCGCAAAATTTATGCAAAGAATTGATGACATTCGCGACCGTTGCGTTTGACACCGAAACGACGTCTCTGGACGCTCTGAATGCCGAATTGGTGGGTATGTCATTCGCAGTGGAGGGCCGGAGGGCATGGTACGTCGCCGTTCCCTCTGCCCGTGCCGAAGCGCAAGCCATTGTGGATGCCTTCAAGCCTTTCTTTGAAAATCCTGACATACGGAAGGTGGGGCAAAACATGAAGTACGATTTGCTCGTACTGTCGAATTATGGCGTAGAAGTAGTCGGCCCACTTTTTGACACCATGCTGGCTCACTACGTCGTGCAGCCCGAAATGCCCCACAACCTTGATGTTCTGGCGGAGACCTACCTTCGCTACCGCACCATCCACATCGAAGAGCTCATCGGGAAAGCGGGGAAGAAACAGAAAAACATGCGCGAACTCGCTCCCGCCGACATTCGCGACTATGCCTGCGAAGATGCCGACGTGGCACTCCGCCTCATGGAACCGCTGAAACGCGAGATGGAGGAAACGGGCGTGACGGCTGTCTTCCGCGACATTGAGATGCCCCTCCTCCCCGTCCTGCTTCGCATGGAGTGCAACGGCGTGTGCCTCGACCGCGAAGCACTGGAGCGCACGGGTAACGACTTCAGGAAACGCATGGAAGCTCTCGAACGGGAAATCTACGAAATGGCGGGCGAAGAGTTTCTGCTCACGAGTCCGAGGCAGGTGGGGAACATTCTCTTCGAGAAACTCGCCATCAGCAGCAAGGCGAAGAAGACGAAGAGCGGACAATACTCCACTTCGGAGGAGGTGCTGGAATCGCTGCGGACGAAACACCCCATCGTGGAACTCATCTTACGCCACCGCGGTCTGAAAAAGCTCCTCTCCACGTATATCGATGCCTTACCCCGGCTGGTGAACGTGCGGACGGGGCATATTCACACTTCATTCAATCAGGCGGTGACTGCCACGGGCCGACTCAGTTCGAGCAACCCGAACCTGCAGAACATTCCCGTTCGCGGCGACGACGGCCGAGAGATTCGGCGCGCCTTCATACCGGAAGCGGGCTGCACCTTCCTCAGTGCCGACTATTCGCAAATCGAGCTCCGCATCATGGCACATCTGAGCCAGGACGAAAAGATGATTGCCGACTTCAACGCGGGTGCCGACATCCATGCTGCCACTGCGGCACGCATCTTCAAAAAGCCCATCGAAGACATCACGCGCGATGAACGACGGAAGGCAAAGACTGCCAACTTCGGCATCATCTATGGCATCTCTGCCTTCGGATTAGCGGAACGGATGGAGGTAAGCCGCACGGAAGCTAAGGAACTGATAGACACGTATTTCCAAACCTACCCCAAGGTGAAGGAATATATGAACAAGAGCGTCGCACTGGCGCGCGAGCGGGGTTATATACTGACCGAGTTCGGCCGTCGCCGCTATCTGCCAGACATCAGCAGTCGCAACGCCACGGTGAGGGGTTATGCGGAGCGCAACGCCGTCAATGCTCCCATTCAGGGCACGGCGGCAGACATCATCAAGCTGGCGATGGTCAGCATAGACCGGCGGATGCGCGAGGAGCACCTGCGGAGCAAGATGATTCTGCAAGTTCACGACGAACTCAACTTCTCTGTCTTTCCCGACGAGCTGGAGCGAATGCGCTCTATCGTGACGGCAGAGATGGAGCGTGCCTATAAGATGTGCGTGCCCCTCATCGCAGAATGCGGTGTGGGCGACAACTGGCTGGAGGCGCACTAAGTAAGGCTACATAAAGAACCCGTTGGCGGAATTAAATCGCCAACGGGTTTCGATACCGTGGCTGGTGTGTTGATGTTTGGCAAGACTGATTCTATAACCGACCCAGAGTGTACACCTTACTTCTCGCCAGATTATCAGGAGCATCTGACAGAGGATGAAGATGTCAGGTGGACATATCGCCTGCATGCCGATGGAACTTGGGAGGCCAATCTTTTCAATTTCTATCAAAGGGTGTTGCCTCGTCTTCAGGCTGCATTGCCAAAACCCTTCAAACTGGAAGGCAACATCAGAAAAGAGGAAACTCCTGCACATGTTGCACTCAGAGAAGCATTGACCAACCTATGCGTACACCCCGATTTTACGGTAAATGCCTCATTATTGGTAAAGCATGAGTTGCACCGTTTTGTATTCTCCAATCCCGGCACAATGCTTGTATCTCGTAATCAGTACTATACTGGAGGTGAGAGCGTGTGCCGCAATAAATCTCTGCAGAAAATGTTTTCGATGCTTGGTGTTGCAGAGAAAGCTGGCAGTGGTACTGACAAAATAATGAAAGGTTGGCGTGAAGCAAATTGGCGTTCGCCAAACATTGAGGAACTACAGGCTCCGGACAAAGTAGTATTGACAATGCCTATGGAGTCATTCCTGTCAGAAGAGTCAAAAAGGAAACTCACGGAGATATTTGGCATCATAGCAAATAGCTTTGACCATCATGTACTCACGACATTGGCTCTCGCCTGCGACGAGGGCTATGTGACAAACACACGTCTAAGATATTCCCTGAACCTTCATAAATCTGAAATATCCAATATGCTGAAACTGATGAGTCAGAAAGGTCTTCTTGTCTCTGAAGGATATGGCAGAGGCACGAGATACTCCCTTCCAGTCAATAGCATAAACGTACTAAGAGAAAATTCATCTAATGTTGCAACCTCAAGTGATAATGTTGCAAGCTCAAGTGATAATGTTGCAAGCTCTGATAATGCCAATGTTGCAACCTCTTATGATGCCAATGTTGCAACCTATCCATCCCCAAAAAGAATGCCACATGAGGAATTGCAAAAACTCATACTAAAGAACTGTCAGGAATGGATTTCGCTT
Organism: uncultured Bacteroidales bacterium; assembly: GCA_945787885.1. Lineage (GTDB taxonomy): Bacteria > Bacteroidota > Bacteroidia > Bacteroidales > Bacteroidaceae > Alloprevotella. The sequence goes on from CALZJF010000025.1 coordinate 6,835, forward strand.
GAAGAACTGGCAAGATTGATAGACAGGAAACCCAGCTATCTGCGCAATCATGTGATGCCTATCCTCCTTGCAGCCAATCAGATTCAGATGTTATATCCCAAAAACCATCCGAAACAGCTGTACAAAGTGAAAGACTAAATAATGGTAGGTTCTATAAATTAGTTTTCAATGTAAGGCAGTGTTTCTGCTTTACTTGGATGTCTTCACGCCTCTCGCACCGTATCTTTTTGTCTTTCATTCGGTCACGTAGCCCGCTACGCTCCCTCATGAAAAACAAAAACCTACGGCACGATAGTCGCAAATACATCGCAAGCTAATTTATAGAACCTACCTAATAAGTTAAGTAATAAAAATTATTTCATAGCAAATATATAGTAGGAAATATTTTGAATTGCCAAGTGCGTCCACGCCGAACACTACATTGGACCATAAGGGTTAGAATACGAATGGCATACAGGCCACACGACTTTCCTTTCGACGACTGGCTTTAGATTTCCCGACAACATATTTCACCTCAGAGTGACCATTTCGAGGGGTGAAAATGGCCAGTTTTTGGGGGCGAAATGATGACTTTTGGGGTGAAAATGATGACTTGCGAAGCCGAAGCTCTGCTGATGGAGCGCGAGGCTCATACGTTGCGCCCCGGATTTCAGTTTCATCGCGCGCAAAACGATGGATGCCAAGGGATTAGAACAGACAAAGCTGGGATGCCAAAGCCCCATTTTTCAACAAGCACTAACGCTACCGGGAGTATGCCGCGTGAGGCAGGGTGCAACAATATTGCGCCTTGGGCAAGTGCGCCCCGAAAAGAGCAGCACATCATAGCCCGGGGCAAGCGGAACGCAGTGGAGCGACACCCTGGGCTACGATGTGTTGCCCTTTCAGAGCGTAACCATGCGGCTTATATAGAGACAATTACCCACGATTAAAGAAGAACTTTCACTAACAACTATTTCGGACATCACGACCACGGGGGCGCACACGCAAAACACCATGTCGGGCATCCTGCCTGCATGGGCAGCACATGGCCTGCCTACTTTCATCACCCACTTAGAAGCACCATAAACGCGGAATGAAAAGGAAACAAAGGGGGCTGGCTATACAACGAAAGTCAAAAAAAAAAGAATAGAAGGGATATTCTACAAAAAACTTAGTATATTTGCACGACAAACGAACTCTCACAACTGATAGTTTTTCCATAACCAACGCGCAGAAGGAACTGTTCAGCTAATCTGCGCCTTTCTATCCCTACATACATGTCTATGGGCAACGGATTCAGCCAACGCCAGGAGATGCGGCAGAAGATGCAGCAGACCGCAAATGCCTCGCAGGTGATGCTCTCCAACATCATCGAAATGCCACTCGCTGACTTTGAACAGCACGTGCAGAACGAACTGGAGAGCAACGAGGCTCTCGAAATATCTGCGCAGGACAATGAGGCAGGAAACGACAAGGCAGACCTGCCTTCGCCCTACCCTGACTATAGCGAAAACGATGAATACAGCGTGCCGCGAAGCAATACGACGGACGAAGACTACAGCAACTTCATCACCATCGACCAAGTGCCTGAGGATATGCGGCAACGCTATAACAAGGACATCAGCGCCGGCTTCGCGCCAAGCCATAGCAACAACAGCAGCGGCGAGGACATGATAAACGACAACAGCGGGACGAGCTACGACAGCCTGCTGGCACAGATAGGCGAGCTCGACCTGACGGAGACGGAGCAGAAAGCCATGGAATATCTCGTAGGCTCGCTTGACGAAAATGGCTATCTGTCAAAAGACGACGACACGCTGCTTGACGAACTGGCTTTTCAGGAATACATTGACATTGACCACGATACGCTCCACCGCCTCGTGGCTGCGCTGCAGACGTTCGAGCCGCGTGGCATCGGCGCGCACAACTTGCAGGAGTGCATGCTCCTGCAGCTCAACGACACGGAGGGCGATGCCAACCGCAACAATCTGACGCGGCGCCTGGCACGAAAGGTCGTGAGAGACCTCTTCGACCATCTGGCACACGCACGCTGGCAGAAGATTCAGGACATCCTCGATGTTGATAATGCCACCATCGGCGAGATACAAAGCCTCATCAGACGCCTGAACCCGCGCCCGGGCTACGGGCTCTACGAGAGCGCAAGCTATAGCGCGCCAAGCATCATCCCGGACTTCTACGTCAGCGTCGATAAGGCGGGCGAGGTCAGCGTGAGGATGGAAAACGGCAGCCTGCCTCCGCTAAAGGTCAGCACCTCGCATCAGGAAATCGTGGAGGAGCACGACAGCGCACTGCTTCGGGCCAAGCGCGAGGGCAAAACCCTGCAGTTCAACCGCAGGCAACAGGAGGCTTACGACTATGCCATACACAAGGTGGAGGCTGCCAAGGCTTTCATTGACTGCGTGCGACGACGTCAGGCCACGCTGCTCGGCGTGATGACGTGCATTGCGCAGCGACAGCGCGACTTCTTCGTATCTGAAGACGACGAAACGCTCCTCAAACCTCTTCGCCTTCAGGACATTGCCGACGAGGTTCAGGTAGATACGAGCACCGTCTCGCGGGCGGTGAATGCGAAATTCGTGCGGACGGACTATGGCACGTATCCGCTGAAGTTCTTCTTCGTCTCTGAGTTTGTCAGCGCAAGCGGCGAAACGGTGGTGCAGCGCAAGGCGATGATGGCGGTGAAAAGCATCATCGAAGGCGAAGACCCCGTGGCTCCCTTCTCTGACAGCAGGATTGCGGAAATCCTGAAAGAGCAGGAGGGACTCGACGTGGCACGCCGCACCGTGGCAAAGTATCGCGAACGCCTGAAAATTCCCGTGGCACAACTGAGGAGGAAGATCAGCAAGTAACCGTTTCCCATAGGTAGGCAACCGTTCCCCATAGGTAGGCAAACGTTCCCCATAGGTGGGCAAACATTCCCCATAGATAGGCAAACGTTCCTCATAGGTGGGCAAACATTCCTCATAGGTAGGCAAACGTTCCCCATAGGTAGGCAAACGCTTCCCATCCACTCTTTCCCCCTCGCCCTACTCCACCCCCTTTTCTCCCCATCATGAACAACCGCTACATCCTGCTTGCAGCACGCCTTATCTCTGTTCTCTTCACACCGTTCTATCTGCCGACGGTGGCATTCATTGTGCTCCTGATGTTCAGCTATCTGAAAGCACTGCCCGTGAGCTATAAGTGTGCCATGGTGGGCTTCGTCTATATCTTCACCGTGCTCCTCCCGCGAATGCTGATTTATATCTATCGGCGCGTGAACGGATGGACGCAGCACCAGATGAGCCGCCGGGAACGCCGATACGTGCCTTACACCATCAGCATCGTCTGCTACTCTGCCCTGCTCATCATCATGGAGTCGCTCCATCTTCCCCACTTCACGTCTGCCATCGTAGCGGCGGCGCTGCTGATACAGGTGATATGCGCCTTCGTGAACAATTGGCTGAAAGTCAGCACGCACGCTGCGGCATCGGGAGGAGTCATTGGAATGCTCTTCGCCTTCTCCATCATCTTCAACTTCAATGCCGTCAATTGGCTGGCGCTCTGCGTATTTCTCTGCGGATGCGTCTGCACGGCGCGAATGCTCCTGAGGCAACACACCTACAGCGAACTCCTCTTCGGCGTTCTCATTGGCATTGCCAGCGGATGCGGAGCCGTCATTGTCCTATAGTCCATACATAAGCTGAACACACTACATATCCTGACAACAAACCCCATATACACAATACACATGAAACCCTTAGTAAGCATCATCATGGGCAGTACCAGCGACCTGCCCGTCATGGAAAAAGCCGCCAAATATCTTGATGAAATGCACATCCCCTTTGAGATGAACGCTCTCTCCGCACACCGCACGCCGCAGGAGGTGGAGGAATTTGCCCGCGGCGCAGCTGCCCGCGGCCTGAAGGTCATCATCGCGGGAGCCGGCATGGCGGCAGCACTGCCCGGAGTCATTGCGGCAGGCACGACGCTCCCCGTCATCGGAGTGCCCATCAAGGGTATGCTCGACGGCCTCGACGCCTTGCTCAGCATCGTGCAGATGCCTCCCGGAATACCCGTGGCCACGACGGGCGTGAACGGCGCACTCAACGCTGCCATTCTGGCTTCTGAAATGCTCGCCCTCGCTGACGAGGAGCTGGCGGCGCGCGTGGCTGACTACAAGGAGGCGCTGAAGCAGAAGATCGTAAAGGCCAACGCCGAGCTGGCCGACGTACACTACGAATACAAATGCAACTGAAGCGGGAGAAATTCCGCTGACGACGCACCATCGCAGCACGCCGCTTCACACGGCAGCACGCCGCTTCACACGTATGGTAGGTTCTATAAATTAGCTTGCGATGTATTTGCGACTATCGTGCCGTAGGCTTTTGTTTTTCACGAGGGAGCGTAGCGGGCTACGTGACTGAATGAAAGACAAAAAGATACGGTGCGAGAGGCGTGAAGACATCCAAGTAAAACAGAAACACTGCCTTACATTGAAAACTAATTGATAGAACCTACCGTATAACTACTTGACATTCAATCATGGCGACAAACCTTTTCAACTATACGCCGCGCAAAAGCCACGTCATTCGCATAGGCGGCATGACGCTGGGCGGAGGCTCGCCCCTCCGTCTGCAAAGCATGACGACACGCGCCACTACCGACACGGAGGGCTGCGTAGAACAGTGCATCCGCATCATTGAGGCGGGAGGCGACATCGTACGCCTCACCACGCAGGGAACACGCGAAGCCGAAAATCTGCGAAACATCAAGGCGGAGCTGCGCAGACGAGGCTACGCTACCCCACTCGTCGCCGACGTCCACTTCAATCCCAACGTGGCCGACGTGGCAGCAGGAATCGTGGAAAAGGTGCGTATCAACCCCGGAAACTACATTGATCCTGCCCGAACCTTCAAGAGTCTGGAATATACCGACGAGGAATATGCGGCTGAACTACAACGCTTAGAGGAACGCTTCACCCGTCTGCTCGACATTTGCCGCGAGCACCACACTGCCCTGCGCATCGGCGTGAACCACGGCAGCCTATCTGACCGCATCATGTCGCGATACGGCGATACGCCGGAAGGCATCGTGGAGAGCTGCATGGAGTTTCTCAGGGTCTGCCAGCACCAGCAATTCAGCGACGTCGTCATCAGCATCAAGGCGAGCAACACCGTCGTCATGGTGCAGAGCGTGAGGATGCTCGCAGAAGCTATGGAGCAGGAAGGCATGGACTATCCTCTCCACCTCGGAGTGACGGAGGCGGGCGAGGGCGAGGACGGGCGCATCAAGAGCGCGGTGGGCATCGGAGCACTGCTGGCAGACGGCATTGGCGACACCATCCGTGTCTCGCTGAGCGAGGAGCCAGAGGCTGAGATTCCCGTGGCATACAAGCTGGCGGCGTACATCGCACAGACGCGGTCAGGACATCCGCACATTCCCGCCCTGCCAGCACCCGAATTTTCCTACGCTCATCCGAAACGCCGGCACGACGTTGTGCCGGAGGTCATCAGCTATGGCAGCGAAGGCGCGGGAAAGGCGGATTTGATTTATGGCCATGACATCGTTGACGCTCCGAACTGGACGCCGGCCGAAGGCACATATCCTGCCTATACGCCTCAGACTCTGCTGTTTGCGCCGATGCACCGCGCCAGGCGGAAATTCCTCTTCCTCAGCTATCCGCAACTGACGGAGGAGGTGCGGGCTGCACTGCGTGCCATGCCAGAGTTCACGGTCATCGCTCAATCCGCACACCGAAATCCCACGGGGGAGATACGCGCGCTGATTCATGAGTTGTGGCGCGAGGGAATCGACAATCGCGTCGTCGTCTGCCTGCAATCGCAGATGGACAATCGTGAGGACTTCCAGATCTCCGTTGCTGCCGACTTGGGCGGACTGCTATTCGATGGGCTCTGCGACGGACTGATGCTGATGGACGAGAGGCTTCCTAACAGCCTCGTCGTAGATACGGCCTTCAGCATCCTTCAGGCGGCACGCCTGCGCATGACTAAGACGGAATACATTTCCTGCCCTGGCTGCGGACGCACGCTCTACGACCTGCAAGGCACCATCGCACGCATCAAGACTGCAACGCAACACCTGAAGGGACTGAAGATTGGCATCATGGGATGTATCGTAAACGGGCCGGGCGAAATGGCAGACGCCGACTATGGCTACGTGGGTGCGGCACGCGGAAAGGTGAGTCTCTATCGCGGAAAAACCTGCGTGGAGAAGAATATTCCTGAGTCAGAGGCTGTGGCCCGCCTGCTCGAACTCATCGAAAGTGACCGCGCGGCAGAAAAGGGTGGGGCAGACGCGCCGCCCGCCGATGGCGAGGCTGCCTGCCGACAATAGGCCGCACGCCCGAACGCCTGAACTTGTCGGGGCCGCAGGCAGCGCGGCTACCGCCTACGCCTGCCGTCTTTCCTTTGCTGACTGCTGACTATCCATATTTTAGTAGGTGATGAAAATGATTTTCATGCTTGAACGCACTGCTTGGAGGCAGGCTTTTGTCTTGAAATACAGGAGCATGGCGGCTATGTGACTGAATGAAAGACAAAAAGATACGGTGCGAGAGGCGTGAAGACATCCAAGCAAGACAGAAACACTGCCTTACATTGAAAACTAATTGACAGAACCTACCTGAAATAATCTTTATTACCTACTTATATATGTCCACGGCTTCCCCCTTCTCGCACCTTTTCTATCTGATGGCCAAACCTGCCGGCCCGCTGTGCAACATGAAGTGCGAATACTGCTACTACCTTGAAAAAGAACGCCTCTACCGCAGCGAAAAGCCTGAGGGGGAGGGTAGCGGCGGACTCTTCATGAGCGATGAGCTGCTGGAGAAATTCATCCGCGACTATATCGGTGCCCACACGCGCCGCGAGGTTCTCTTCACGTGGCACGGCGGCGAGGCGCTGCTCCGCCCGCTCAGCTTCTACGAGCGCATTGTCCGGCTACAGAAAAAGTATGCAGGCGAACACGTCATCGACAACTGCATTCAGACGAACGGCACGCTGCTGAACGACGATTGGTGCAGATTCTTCAGAAGAAACCATTGGCTCGTGGGCATCAGCATTGACGGGCCCGAGGAGTTTCACAATGAATTTCGACGGATGAAGGGGGGCGCGCCATCGTGGAAGAAGGTGATGGGAGGCATACATCTGCTCAAACGCCACGGTGTGGAATGGAATGCCATGGCGGTAGTGAATGATTTTAATGCTGACTATCCCCTGGATTTCTACCGCTTCTTCCGCGACATGGGGTGCCGCTACTTGCAATTCACCCCCATCGTCGAGCGGCTTCTGCCCCACAGCGATGGCAGACAGCTGGCTGCGGCAGACGAAACGCAGGGCGAAGTGGCAGATTTCTCCGTCACGCCAGAGCAGTGGGGCAACTTCCTCTGCAAAATCTTCGACGAATGGGTGCGCCACGATGTCGGCACCATGTTCGTGCAAATCTTCGACGCCACTCTTGCCAACTGGGTGGGGGCGACGCCCGGACTTTGCAGCATGGCGCGCACCTGCGGACATGCCGGAGCCATGGAATGGAATGGCGATGTCTATTCATGCGACCATTTCGTGTTTCCGGCGTATCGCTTGGGAAACATCTTGACTGACAATATCCTGGACATGATGCTCTCCGAACGCCAGACGCGCTTCGGAATGGCGAAGGCCTCACTGCCGCGGCTCTGCAGGGAATGCCGATGGCGCAATCTCTGCAACGGCGAATGTCCGAAAAACCGCTTCTGCACGACGCCGGACGGCGAGCCGGGCTGGAACTATCTCTGCGCGGGCTACCGGCAATACTTCGAACACACCGCACCTTACATGGAATACATGAAACAGCGGCTTGAACGACACGAACCGCCTGCCATGATCATGGATGCCATTGCGCGCGGAGAACTTCTACCGCCAAGAAATCATCAGAACTGATGACGGCGGGACACTGCAGAACCTGCCTTCTGAAAATCTTGCCTTTTGAAATTTCACACATCACAACCATCTTACTATGAAAAGACTCCTTACATTCATCATTTGCATGGCAGCTGCCACGGCAGTCATGGCGCAGCAGGCGGAGACCACTGTCCCTGCCGCCAAGAGCATCTGCACGCTCTCCGTGGAGCAACCACTGTTCAAGACCTATCAGGGAGCCAAAGTGCCTTACCGTATTCCTGCCATCGCCACTGCCCACAATGGCAATCTCATTGCCGTCAGCGATTATCGCTACTGCGGCGGAGACATTGGCTTCGGGCGCGTAGATCTTCACTATCGCATCTCTGACGACAACGGACTTCACTGGTCGAAGGAATTTACCATGGCTGAGGGTGACGGCATAGACGGCAGCACACGCTGCGGCTACGGCGATGCCGCCATCGTGGCCGACAGTCGTTCGAGCGAGGTGCTCGTGGTTTGTGTCACGGGAAACACCGTCTATGGGCATTCCACCACTACACGGCAGAACCCCAACCGTGTGGCCATCATCCGCTCGTATGACAATGGCGAAACTTGGAATGCCCCGGAGGAAATCACGGAGAGCATCTACAGCCTGTTCGACAAGAGCAAGCTCGGCCCCGTCCAGAGTCTCTTCTTCGGCAGCGGAAGAATTTGCCAGAGCCGCATCATCAAGGTGGGGAAATACTATCGCATCTACGCCGCCCTCTGCGCTCGTCCGGGCGGCAACCGCGTGGTGTATTCCGACGACTTCGGACGCTCCTGGCATTCGCTGGGCACCATCGACGAAAGCCCTGCTCCCGCGGGCGACGAGCCTAAGATTGAGGAGCTGCCGAGCGGCGATGTCGTGCTCTCCAGCCGTGCTTGGGGCGGACGCCACTACAATATCTTCAATTACATATCGCGCCGCAAGGCCACGGGGCTTTGGCAGGAGGTGGCCGTCAGCAATGAGCAGGAGGGTGGAGTAGTGGCGCAGCAGAATGCCTGCAACGGCGAGATTCTCATCGTTGACTGCATCTGCAACGCCAATGGCAAAACCATCCCCGTCGCCCTGCAAAGCGTTCCGCTCGGGCCTGGGCGCAGCCGCGTGGGCATCTATTACAAGCCGCTGCACTCTAAGTTTGACTACGCCACTCCCGTCAATTTCGCGTCTGACTGGCGAGGCCCCTATCTCGTCAGCGAAATCAACAGTGCCTACTCCACGATGACCCTCCAGTCTGACGGCCGCATCGGATTCTTCTATGAGGAAGAGACCTACGGACCGGGAGCTGCCTATACGGAAATGTATATCCCCATATCCGTCAGCGAGATAACGAAGGGCGAATATCGCGTAAAGCCCTTCAACGACAAGGTGCTGATGCGGCTGCTCACTCCGCAAAAGAAGAAATAAGCGGGGCTATCACAGCCTGTTTGGCAAGGATTCTTCGGGGCTCGCATGTAGGATGACTTGCTTCTACAGCACATTGCATCTCAGAGTGACCATCTTGAGGCGAAAAACGGCCATTTTCCGGGGTCAAGGCAATCACTTTCCGGGGTGAAAACAATCACTTGGGAAGCCGGAGCTCAGCTGAAGGATTCCAAAGCCCACGACTTTCGCCACGGCCGCACACTTCATGCCAGCCCGAACTGAGCGGATTTCATGCGCTGGGGGGGAGCAAAATTGGATTTCCTGAGTCAGATTCATCAACGGCACAACAGGAATCACGCCCCGCATAGTTCCGCGGATGAAGGCTGCCCACTCGCCACTTCCCAAAGACCAATTCTTGCCGCTTGCCTGCCTACCTGAAAATCCGCCTTGTGCCTAAGAAAAATTGAAAACCACTAAACCCTCATTTTCATCACCTGCATAAAAAACCCTATGGCTCAGCAGAAACTCACCGTCGAAGAGATGGGGCGCATGGATGTCGCTGCCTTCAGGCAGGCTTCCAAGCTCCCGCTCGTCATGGTGCTTGACAATGTTCGCTCGCTCCACAACATCGGCAGCATATTCCGTACGGCAGATGCCTTCCGCCTCTCAGGCCTTTGGCTCTGCGGCATCACCGCCACGCCGGAGCGCAACCTCGTGGAAATCCACAAGACTGCGCTGGGAGCCGAAGAGAGCGTGGAATGGCACTATGCTGCCCATACGCTCGACGCCGTTGAAGAGCTACGCCGGGAGGGCTATACCATCGTTGCCATCGAGCAATGCCACGGCAGCACGATGCTCAACGAATGGAGGGCATGGCAAGACCTGAGGCCGCGCAGGCCCTATGCCTTCATCATGGGCAACGAGGTGAAGGGCGTCGATCAGCGCGTAGTGGATGCTGCCGACCTCGTCATAGAAATTCCGCAGTACGGCACGAAGCATTCCCTCAACGTGAGCGTCACGGCGGGCATCGTCATGTGGGAGGTCATTCGCCAGGCTCTGCTTTGCGGGATGATTTAAGAAAAAAAAGAGAGAGGAGGCAGGTTGCACGAACAACCTTACCTCCCCTCTGTTAATTCTGTATATCACGCCTTACTTCCGTTATACGTAATATATACATTACCATATAATATATATAGCACACCTATAACATAAGTAGGTAATGAAAATTAGTTTTATGTTTGAATGCTCTATTTGGATGCAGGTTTTAGTCTTGAAATAAAGGAGCATAGCGCGCTATGTGACTGTTTTCAAGGCTAAAAGATGCGCCAAAGAGAGCGTTCAAACATACAAACCATAATAATTCCTACTATATACTTACTATAAAATAATTTTTATTACCTACTTATATATATTACACCTTACCGAGCCATTGCGCCTTGACCATTCGGGGCAGGCCGAAGCAGTCGTTCAGCACGGCAGCATCAGCAAACCCCTCCGCGCTCCACAGCGCAGCCACATCGGCAGCATAGCGCGTGTTGCATTCAGCCATTAACCATCCGCCGTGCCGCAGCAGGCGTCGTCCCAGTTTCGACAGGGCTTTGTAGAACCGCAGGGCATCGGCATCGGGCACAAAGAGGGCAAGATGGGGCTCGCAGTCAAGCACCACGGCCTCCATATCCTCTGCTTCCGACTCGCAGATGTAGGGCGGATTGCTCACGATGAGGTCGAAACGCTCCGCTTCACCCCACTCCGCCACATCGAGCATGGAGCGGAGCAGGAAGTTCACGCGGGCTCCATGCCGCCGGGCATTGTCGCGGGCAATTTCGAGGGCTGCTTCTGAGATATCGCAAGCCCACACCTCACTCCCCGGCAGGGCAAGGGCGATGCTGACGGCTATGCAGCCACTGCCCGTGCCGCAGTCAATCGCCCGCTTCGGCTGAGCTTCTACCGCCATCTCCACGAGTTGCTCCGTCTCCGGGCGTGGTATCAGCACGGCGGGAGTGACGCGGAAGTAGCGATTGCAGAATCTGGCACGTCCTGCCACATACTGCATCGCCTCGCCGCGCTCAAGGGCTTCGAGAACTGAAGCCCACGCCTGCTCGCCTGCCGCGTCGAACGCGATGCTTCGCCCCATCAACACATCCGTCCGGCTTGCGCCATACATATCTTCCAGCAGGGCAAAAGCCTGCGCCTGCGCCTCGCTGCGGCCGAACCTGCTGCCAAGCAGGCTGCACAAACTGCGGTAAAGAGTTTCGTAAGTATGTTCCATGGCGGCAAAGTTACGCATATTTTTTTGTTTCATGGGAAACATTCTCGTTTCCGACAGCATTTTCCTTGTCAGGAACCATTCCTGCGTTTTCCTTCATCTACGTTCCATTTAGCAAGCAATGACAAACCATACCGACGAACAGTGGATGCGGCGAGCCCTCCAAATAGCCCGCAATGGCGAACTGACGGCTCACCCCAATCCCATGGTGGGCGCGGTCATCGTCCATGACGACCGCATTCTGGGCGAGGGCTGGCATCATCAGGCTGGCGAGCCCCACGCCGAGGTGATGGCAGTGCGGAGCGTGCGCCCTGAAGACTTGGCCTTGCTCCATGAAGCCACCATCTATGTCACGCTCGAACCCTGCGCCCACTATGGCCGCACGCCGCCCTGCGCTGAGATGCTCGTTCGCCAAGGCCTTCGCCGCGCCGTCGTGGGCTGTGTCGATCCCTTCTCAAAGGTTGGCGGACGCGGCATTGCCATGATGCAGGAGGGGGGCATCGAGGTCAGCGTGGGCATTTTGCGCGAGGAATGCCTTGACCTCGTCTCGCACTTCCTCTGCTTCCAACTGCTGCGGCGCCCCTTCATCACGCTGAAATGGGCGGCGAGCACTGACGGATACATTGACCGCCTGCGCCATTCCTACGACGATGGGCCTGCCGCGCGCTTTTCCACCCCGCTTTCCGCGATTCACGTGCATCATCTGCGCGCCGCACATCAGGCGATTTTGGTGGGCCGCCGCACGTTTGAGCTTGACCGCCCACGCCTGAATGTGCGTGCCTATGGGGGCAGAAATCCTTTGCGATGCGTATTGGGAAGTGTCGGTGAGGAGGCGTTGAATGCTGGCTTTCAGGCCTACGCCGACGTCGATGCACTGCTGGACAGCCTTCGGCGCGACAACATTCAGTCTCTGCTCGTAGAGGGTGGGGCGGCTACGCTTCAGACCTTCATCGAGCGCGATCTTTGGGACGAGGCATGGGAGGAGCAAAGCCCCGTCATGCTGGGCGATGGCGTGGCCGCGCCGCAGATGCCCGCAGCCTTCACGCCTGAGCTCGAAACGCATTTCGGGGCGCAATTCCGCCATTGGAAAAGCCCCGTCCGACGGCTCCACTACGTCGATTTCAAATAATCTTCCCTTCCTTTATATATAGACATCGCTTCCTTTATATATAGATGTTCTTCCTTTATATATAGACCTCCTTCCTTTATATATAGACCTCCGGAAAATCCTCAGCTAATCCAAAAATTCTCATACTATGAAACATTGCAAACTCGCTTCGCTTTTCCTCCTTGCTGCTGCGGCCTTTGGCACGATGGCAGCAAATGCGGAGAACTTCACACTGAAGACCGCACTTCCCGTCGGGAGCGAACTCACGCTCACCCTTGATGCGGGGCTGAATGTCTCCTTTGAATGGGGAGACGGCTCTACGCATCACGCCACTTCCGATGGCCTTCCCATGACGCTCACCGTTGCCGACGCTGCCCTCACTGTCACCACGGATGGCACCATCACGCAGCTCTACGTCAATGACAACGCCGTGGAAGAACTCGGACTGACGAATCTGAAAAACCTCATCGTCCTTGACTGCAACGACAATCAGCTTTCTGCCCTCGCCCTCAGCCGCCAGACGCTGCTTCAGACACTCTGGTGCGCCCGCAATCAGATTACCGCGCTCGACCTATCCAAACTTACCGCACTCGAAAAGCTCAACGCCAGCGACAACCGTCTGCAGGAGCTCAAGCTCAACAGCAAGAACCTCACCGACGTGTGGGTGGAGAACAATGCGCTGCAGGGCACGCTCGACCTCTCTGACGTCACGCAGCTCTACAGCTTTGCAGCTGACCACAACGACCTGAGCAAAATAGCCCTCAACGCTGAGAGCACTGCCAAGAAGGCATTGAAATTCTTCTATGCCAATGACAACGCGCTCTTCTTCAACTCCTTCCCCACCGTCTATGACAAGGCAAAGGGGGAATACACCATTCACAATGTCCTCAAGCCCCAGCGTCCGTACTATTACACCAACGGCCTGCAGACGCAGGTGCAGCACGACCTGAGCGACCTCATACGCTACAACGCCTGGGCTACTGCCATCACTCCCACCGTCACACTCACCGACGAGCAGACGTCGGCAGTTTTGGAGAAAGGCACTGACTTCACCATGTCCGGCAGCTACAAGTTCACCTTTACCACTGAGCACCGCTACGTCGTGGCATCGCTCACCACTGCGCTCTATCCCGACGTGGAACTTTCCACACAGCACTTCGCCATTCTCTCTGACCTTTCCGGCATCACTGCCCCCACCGTCGAAGCCGCTGTGCCTGCTGCCACCTTCGACCTTCAGGGACGCAGCATCCAGCCCTCCTCTGCGCTCAAGGGAATCTACATACAGAACGGAAAGAAAATCATATTCTAAGTAGGCAATATCACATGAGAAAACAACTTTTCAACACCATACTTCTGGGCGCGGCATCTGCTCTCGGCGCATTCGCCCAGACTTCCGCGCAGCACGAGATGCTCACCACCGATTCCTCCAAAGCTCCCATCGTAGAGCCTGCGCTGAATCATCTCGACGTGGATTTTGAGGCGGGCGAAACCTTCCTCGGAATCATGGCGAACACTGACTATTCCGTCAACACCGATGCAGAATGGGTGAGCGTGCGCCCCGTGAAGGGCGGCCTCGCCATCAAGACGGACTATTCTTACCTCATCGACCCGCGCACTGCCAGCCTGACGCTCACCGCCGACAATGGGGCTTTCACCCGCGAGGTCAGCATCACGCAGCGCGCCAACAACAGCGCGGCATACATTCAGGGCGACTATTTCCTCGCCATCGGCAGCGCGGAGGCCAACCAGTCGCAGTCGGGGCAGGGCATCAAGAACACTTACGACGGCAACACCAACACGCTCTACCATTCGCCCTACAGCATGGGCTCCACCTCCTTCCCCGTCACGCTCACTTATACGCTGAAGGAGGCTTCGCACGTGGACTACATGGTCTATACGCCACGGCAAGACGGCAACACGAATGGCAACTTCCGGGAAATCACCGTCGAGGTGGCTCTCGCCAGCAGTCCTTCCACCTGGACGAAGGTCTGCGATGAAGACCTCGGAGGCTCGTCGGCGGCATCGCGCATTGACTTCGGACAGACGGGCATGGACGATGTGAAGAAGATTCGCATCAGCGTCAGGAGCGGACAGAACAATTTTGCATCCTGCGCCGAGATGGGCTTCTACGCGCGTAATTCAGAATTTTCTGACCTCGTGAAGAAATACTTCAAGAACTCCCTCTGCACCGAGCTTGCCGATGGCATCGAGGCTGCCGATGCTGAGCAGATTTCCGACCCCTTTGTGCGGCAGCTCGTCAGCTACATGCTCTCCGGCAACTATTCCACGAAATACCGCGTCGGGGAATACGAGGCCTACAAGCCGATCTACACCCTCCGCGATGAACTGAAGAACTCCAACCCCTACTGCGCCTACGAAAACCCCACGGGCATCTACTTCGAAAAGGGCCAGACGCTGGCCGTCTTCGTCGAGGGCATCACCACCATGGCTCCCATGCTCCGCATCTACTGCTTCGGGGAGGGCAACGATTTCCAGACCACGAGCACGTATCCCCTCACGAATGGCGTGAACATCATTCAGACCACCACGCGCGGCAACGGCTATATCAGTTATTACACGCAGGATTGGGAGACGATTCCGCCCGTGAAGATGCACTTCGCCATGGCTACCGAGAATGGCTACTTCGACCTCGAACGCGGCGATACGAACGAAGACTGGGTCAACCTCCTTGCCAACGCCAAGAGCGATGTCATTGACATCCGCTGCAAGCGCATGCAGGTGCCGGCACCGCTCAGCATCCTCCGCCAGCGCTGCCCGAAGAAGGGCGTAGAACTCGCCACCATCTACGACAATGTCATCTATCGCGAACGCGAGGTGATGGGGCTTGTGCAGGGACTGCCGGGCTTCACGCCGG
This sequence comes from uncultured Bacteroidales bacterium, assembly GCA_945787885.1. Taxonomy (GTDB): domain Bacteria; phylum Bacteroidota; class Bacteroidia; order Bacteroidales; family Bacteroidaceae; genus Alloprevotella. The sequence continues at coordinate 22,369 of CALZJF010000025.1, forward strand.
AACCCAAGAACCGCCAGTTCGCCCGCCCGACGGCATCGGGCATGTATGCCAGCACGGAGGGTGCCTACGCTGCCTTCGGATCCTTCGGCGAATGGTGCGACCCTGACAACTTCGGATTCTGGGGCATCGGCCACGAACTGGGCCACAACAATCAGATCTGGAACGGCTTCAAATGGTCCGGATGCGGCGAGACCACGAACAACATCTACGCTTCCTGGGTGGAACACTGTCTGGGCAACGGCTACCACCGTCTGGAAGACGAAATCTCCGGCATCGAGGCTTACGCCAACATGCGCGGCGGACGCTTCAACGCCTACCTCGAAGAGGGCGTACGCAAGGGTAAATCGTGGCAGCTGCAGGAGGGTCCGGACTACTACGGCAGCGAACTCAATGCCAACAATTCGCGCAACTATGACCATTTCGTCAAGGTCGTGCCGCTCTATCAGCTCAACCTCTGGACGCAAGACTGCCAGAAGTCGCCCAACGCCTTCGGCAAGGTCATCCAGGGCTATCGCACGCTGACCAACAATCCCTCTGACAATGGCAAGCAGCAAATCAACTTCATGCGCAACTTCTGCGATTCCACGCAGATTGACTTCCTCGACTTCTTCGAGCGCGCTGGCATGCTCCGCCCCATCAAGGCTTACATCGAAGACTATTCGCCGGGCTGGAACATCATCACTGAGGAGCAAATAGCCGAACTCCGCGCTTACATCGCTGAGAAGAACTATCCGAAAGCTCCCGCCGGGCTCAACTTTATCAACGCCTACAACATCGACAACTTCCGCAACGAGGTGCCGCTCGACACGGATCAGACCTTGGGCAAGGGTTGCGCTAAGGCGGGCAACTTCGTCACCGTCACGCACTCCTACTGGAAGGGTGCCGTCGGCTTCGAGGCCTACGATGCTGACGGCAATCTCACGGCCATCAGCATGTACGGCCTGGGCGACAGCCAGAAATCGTCGAAGCGCACGAAGGCTCTCTTCCCTGCCGGCTCTGCCTACCTCATGGCGGTGGGCTACGATGGCACTCGCGTGAAGATTTATTCCAAGTAAGGCATTCTCAGCGTCGCCCCGACGCTGACCGTCGTCCCTCTCTGAAACACCGTCAGCGGCATCCTCTTCCTACAGGGGGTGCCGCTGTTTTTGGCCATACGTCTGGCTTCGCCATGAAAACACCAAAGGGGAAGCACGGCATCCCATGACATCCTTCTTACACCTTTTACACACTTTCCCCCAAGCTATATACACCAAATTAACATTCAGAATTTTTGACAGCAAAAATGCCATGTCAGCTGATAAAATATGCCAAAATAAATTAACAACACCCCTCTTATTGATAATTCCTGCCCTATACCACTGCGTTTGCCCCCTAACTTTGCAACAGGAAACAACTAAGGAAACCTGCTTGCTGTACCCCTAAACTATCTGACGAGGAACCTTGGCTTTCCTCCTTTTCTTTGAGACAAAGTTATCCGACTATCACGATTCTCAGCAAAGGTTTCCAGCATTAGCCTCCCCTCCTTGTTCCATGATGATGGAACGGATGGGAGGCTTTACCGTTTGCCTGCGCCGCTCGCTGCTGCACATGAACTTTCTGCCATTTTGCCTGCACCGCTCACCGCTGCGCACGAACCTTCTGCTCCCCTTGCAGGCGTTTCTGGCTGCGGCTATGGCGCACTGCTTCCTGCCGCTGAGCTTCTGCCTCCCCGGCAATCACTTTCCACCCCAAAAGTGAGCATTTCCTGCCCTCAAAATGGTCATTTCCTGCCCTCAAACTGACCACCTGAAACACGAAAATGCTCTCGAAAATCTGAATTGCCTTGAGGTGCGGACTGCAAGCAAATCTCCTCACCACTGCCTAACGGTCAAATGTGCCCTTTGCCACATCTATTTTCCCAGACACTCGTATAATCCGTGCGCCACAACACCCACACATAATTTTTATTTGACCACGAATTGCACGGATTACACGAATATAGCGCGGCGGCATCCATACACATTCGGGAAATTCGCACTATTCGCGTTCAACAAAGACGCTATCTGCGGGACACGGCATTATAGTTGGCTTTAGAATTGCAGGGTGGTAAGGACGGGGAGATGGTCGCTCAGACCGCCATGCCACACCGTGCCGAGGAAGGTGCGACGGGGCTTATACAGACCGGGGGCAGGGGATTCGAGGAGATAATCGCGGACGAAAATCTGAGAGGAGGCGGCACGGAAGACTCCGCCGACAAGACAATGGTCGATGTTCGACCACGCTCCGCGGTAGAAATAGCTGCCGCCTGCGCCCGAAGTCCTATCAACGGTGGGGGAGAGGAGGGTGAAACCTGCCTGACGGAGAGGCAGAAGGGCGGAATCGTCTGCCTCGGCATTCATGTCCCCCATGACAACGATGCGACACCGCTGCCGCACGCGCCGCAGGCTGTCGGCGGCGGCGACGACGGTCTGTACGGCTGCCTGACGAAAGGGGTGGGAACGGGCACTGCCGCCGCGCCGCGAGGGGAAATGCACTTGCAGGACATCGAGGGTGTCGCCTCGGAGGGTGACGCCTGTGCAGAGCAGGACGTCGCGCGTGGGGCGCGCCGCCGCCCGCGGAAGGCTGACGCGCAGCGAACGGTGGCTGATAAGGCGGAAGGTGAGGGGATGATAGAGCAGGGCGACGTTGATGCCGCGAGCGTCGGCTCCGCTCGCACACACATATTCATAGCCGAGGCGTGCGAGACGCGTGTGGCGCACGAGGGCTTCGAGTACGCTGTCGCCCTCCACCTCACACAGCCCGACCACGTCTATCGGCTCCAGTCCGCCGGCATCGAGCACCACGCGGGCTATGCCGTGGAGCTTTTGCGAAAAACGCCGGCGCGTCCAGGCGCAGGGGCCTTGTGGGAGGAAGTCGTCGTCGAGCGTCAGGGGGTTGTCGATGGTGTCGAAGAGGTTCTCCACGTTGTACGTCAGGAGTCGCAACGCTGTGCTGCCTCCATGATTGGCGTGGGCGGTGGCTGAGAGCCAGTCTTGCGCGGAGGCGACTCGGGGGGACATAAATGGGAAAGGGCAGAGGAGGAACAGGAAGAGGCTGAGGCGAAGCAGTGTTTTCATGGAGGTGAGGGCTTTAAGGCTATGAACGTGATGCACGAAACTGCGGGCGGGGAGGCGGCACCCCACTACAAATTTACGCACAACTGCCCACTCCGACGCTACGGGCAGGGACATATCTGCTGAAAAATCAAGACAGGGCGGAGATTTTCCATGTACGACGCACTCAAAACCTTATGGTAGAAACGACTCGGAAAGAAGAGTTTTTACGCTGATTCCTCTACAAAAACCTTCAAAAAAGCCTTTTTCCACAGACAAAAATTGGACAGAAGGATATAATTTGTAAATTTGCAGTGCCAACTATAGGCTCTTTCTGTAAAAAACATCAACTATCCTTCACAAAACAACATCTTGGTTTATGCTCAGCCTCATCACTCCCAGCTTCGCCGACTTGCTGCTTGGCCTTCTCATCGGCTTCGGAGCCATCGTCGTGCTCATTGTCATCAGTCAGCTTCTGCGGCAACGCAGCTCTCACAGCATCTACAGCATCGGCATCAGCATAGCGGCGGGACTCTTCATCGCCGTGCAGGCAGGACTCTGGCTCAAGGCCGACGAACTCATAGAAGAGGCGGAACGAAAGGCAGCGATGCTGAACGGGGTGAAAGACATGGTGGACAACACCGTGCCGACGGACAGCATCGCCAACAGGATGGGCGAAGAGGTGGGGGAGATAGTCAGTGCGGGCAAGGAGGGACTGTTCAATCTGTTCTCCCTCTATGGCGCCGACATGATTGACCGCCTGCGCGACTTCCGCAATCACCGCATACTCTGGGGCGGCGTGGCGATGGCGCTGGGCCTCGTGCTGACGATGCTTGCCATGGGCGCTGGCGGCAGAAGCGGCGCGTCGAGGCGCGTCAGGCCCGTGGGCATGCACTCGTCGCGGGGCGGCAGAGGCAGGAGATAGAAGAAGAGAGGGGAGAAGAGAAAAGACAAACGCGAAATACACATATATATAATATAAACCTTAACACTATGGCAGAAAACCACATTATCGTAGGACTTGGCGGTACGGGCGGAAAAGTGTTGCGTACCTTCAAGATGAGAATGTTTGAGGAATTCCCCAAATTTGAAGAACGCCAGAAGCAATCGGTAGCACTGCTCTACGTCGATACCACGATGGAGATGATGGGCATCGGACGCGATGACTTCAACGTGATGGGTCAGGATGCGTCGTTCACACAGAATGAGTTTCTCTTTATCAAGAGCAGCGCAGTGACGGAGATTATCGACAATGTAGAGAACTATCCGCAGCTGAGGGGCATCGTCGGCAATGCTGCTGCCACTCGCAATGCCATCGGAAATCTTGGCGAGGCTGCCGGACAGAAGCGCCGCGCCGGACGCTTGCTCTTTGCAAAGAACGCCACGGAATACGTGAATGCGCTGAGAGATGCCTTCGCGCGCTGCAATACGGTGTCGCACAATAACAGCAAAATCGTACACATCATCGCGGGTCTGTGCGGCGGAACGGGTTCGGGCTCCATCATCGATGCCGTGGCCCAGACGCGCAAGACATGGCCCGACGCGAAAATCCTTGTCTATGTGATGATTCCGGAGCGCGACCTCCCGAAATCTGACATGGACAAGGGCAGATACTACCAGAACGGCTATGCCGCCCTCAGAGAACTCAACGCGCTGCAGACGGGACAGCTCAAGCCGCACGATGTGTCGGGCAACGGCGAACCGCTCGACCTCTTCAATCCCGCTATCAAGGGCGTGGCAAACGGCATCACCGTCTATAGCAACGACAACGAGAACGGCATCACCGTCAATTCGTTTGAAGACCTTCCGAAAATCGTCAGCGACTATATCTATGCGCGCGTCTTCATCATCGACCCCACTACGCCGGGAGTAGGCGACATCATCCGTGCCTACAACTCTGAGAACATGGACGACTTCGCCTATGAGTTTGACGAGGCTTACCCCGTGGAAGACGGCGTGGAAATGCCCATCAAGCGCACGAAGCTCGTCAGCTCGTTCGGACTCAAGCGCGTGGTCTATCCGGAATTCCGCATCCTGAAGCATATCGTCTATACCACGGGCGTGGATGTGCTCGAACAGAGCCTCTACGGAAACTGGGTGGAGAATGTGGGCTATGTGGATGAGGAGGTGAACAAGGACTATCGCGGCACGTATCTCAAGGAGGAGAACCTGGAACGCTGGAAGCTGAAGCTCGAATATCTGAGCTACGACAAGAAGGTGCTGGAGAACGATGAGCCCGTAGATACCTTCCGCGACATCTGGCAACGCCGCGTGCAGGACTGGGCGGAAGACTGCAAGCAGTACAGCTGCCCCCTGACGGAACTTCGCAACACGATCGACAAGATGTTCTGCACTGACTTCCGCGGCACGCAGAAATCCGTGGTCGATTACTTCAAGGGAAAGGTGCAGGCCCGAAAGGACATTGCCAGCGAAATCCGCAGAAACATTGAACGCGAAATCTTTGAACTCTGGAAGACGGGCGTCATCTCCATACTCGAACTCAAGCGCATCAGCGAAACGCTCTATGACTACGTCAACCAAAACCTACAGCAGGATCTCCGCAAGGCTATCAGCGAGAACGACAAGAAGAAGAAGGAACTGGACGAAACACTCGCAGCCATCCTCGACGACTGGCGCAACGTGGCCATCCTGCTACGCGCCCTGAACCGTCCGAAGTACTATGTGGAGTATCAGGAATGCCTCGTGAACTACTATGAGGTGTGTACGAAGGTGGAGGCTTATCAGTTTGCCCGCCAAATCCATGCTTCGCTCGATGCTGAAATGCTGGCCATGCGCGACGAGATTGCGCAGTTCTGCGAGTTTATCTCTAAGGCTATCACCTCGACGAAGGAACTCGTGGCGGCTCAGCGCAAGAAGAACCCCGGGCTTGAGGATATGCGCGGAGCAGAAATAGAGGTCAGCGAGGAGCAGGGCATTGTCAGGTTTGAAGAGAAGCTACGCATTGACAAGCAGGTGATTGACACCATGTCGGCAAGCCTGCGCAGGGAAATCGTGGGCGAGGCTCCCTTCACCAGCTTCGCACGCCTCATGCAGGGAAAGACCATACAGAGCATACGCGCTGCCTTCGACACCACCATCGCCGAACAGGTGAAGGAGCGGCACAACGAGTTGCCTAAGACGGAGACGAAGGTGCTCGGACTGAGTGTGCTCACGCAGCTGCAGCAAAAGCTTGACGACAACAAGAAAATCAATGAGTTCGCTCACGACATCTTGCAGCAAAGCGGCGTTTACATCAATCTCGACAAGAACCAAATGACCATGTCGCTCGACAACAACCCGCTGCCGCAGGAGGGAACGAATGTCAATATGAGCGAAATCTTTGTCTGCCTGCCGAAACCTGAAACGGACGAACAGAAAGAGTTTGCGAAAGAACTCGCCACGGCTTTCAGAAATCAGGCTCCGCAGGGCATAAAGGCTCCGACCGTCTATACCGAGAGCACGCGGAAGAACGAAATCTTCATCGTCACCATCAAATATGGCTTCCCCATGCGTGCCATCAGCTGGCTGGCTGACTATAAGAAGCGTTACGAGAACCTTCTCAACCAGCGCGACGACAACTCTAACCGCACGAACCGCATACTCCTCCACAGTGAGGGAACAGGCGAAACGCTGCCGAGCATATACGCGCTCCCCGCTGAGGCTGCACGCCGCCGCAAGGAGGAGATTCGCCAGCAGTTGCAGGCAGAACGCCAGCAGCCGCAGCAACAGCCGTTTGGGCCGCAGCAACAGCCGTATGGGCCGCAGCAACAGCCGTATGGGCCGCAGCAACAGCCGTATGGGCCGCAGCAACAGCCGTACGGGCCGCAGCAACAGCCGTACGGGCCGCAGCAACAGCCGTATGGGCCGCAGCAACAGCCGTATGGGCCGCAGCAACAGCCGTACGGGCCACAGCAACAGCCGTACGGGCCACAGCAAACCATGAACAAGGGAGTAGTGCCTCCTCCGCCGCCGCAGCCCGTAGTGAACCTGCACCTCTATGTCAATGGCGTGACGGAAGGTCCATACGACTGGAATGTCTGCAAGCAGAAGGTGGCTTTCGGACAACTGACGAAAGACACCCTCGTCTGGGAAGATGGCATGGCAGGATGGATGCCTGCAGGACAAGTGGCAAAGCTGCAACTCCTCTTCGCGCCCACACCGCCGCCACCGCCCGTGCAGACTACGCCGCCTACACCGCCTACTCCCCCCATGCCGCCTACACCGCCCATGCCGTGAGAAGGGGGACGATAACAGAAATAACATCACTTAACGTTCAGGTCGCAGGGCGAAGAAGGCCCTGCGGCCCTGACTAATCCTTACATACACATATATATATATATAATATTATGAGAAAGAGCGAAAGAAGAATACAGAAATACGGCAAGTGCATGAAGGAAGGATGCGAGAACTATCGCAAAGCACTACCCGTCGTGGGCGAAATGATTTGCCCGAAGTGTAAGCAGAAACTCATCGAATGCCCGCCACCGACTCCTCCAACGCCCATCTGGAAATATGTTGCTGGGGGCTGTCTCGCTCTGGCAGTATGCGTGGGCGGATATTACGGCATTTCGAGCTGGCTGAACAGCTCCGACACGCCGAACACGGTGGTAGAAGAAAATCAAGGTGCTGCGAACGCGCCCGAACAGCTGCCTCAAACCGCTAACGAGCCAAAGGGAAAACAGCAGGAAGAACCGAAAGCACAGACTGACGACGATGGCGAAAAGCTCGTGGACCAAACGCTGAAGAACAAGGAAGCTGCTGAGGCTGAAGCTGCCGCCAAGGCAAAGGCTGAGGCTGAGGCCAAGGCTAAAGCTGCAGCTGAGGCGAAGAAGAAAAAGCAGCAGACATCCACCTCCACAAAGACTACTACCGAGACTACTCCTGCTGTGGCTGGCTCCATCAACCTGGGCTACGCCACCTACACGGGACAGACGAAGAACGGAAAGCCACACGGAAAGGGTAAGCTCGTCTATAAACAGACGCGCAAAATCGTGGCTTCCCAAAGTCATACCGCTGCGCCGGGCGACACCTACGAGGGACAATTCCGCGACGGAAAGGTTTCGGGAGGTCCAGGCGTATGGACGCATGGTGGCGTACAGACCACTATCAACCCATGAAACGCTTTTTCCTGACCGCACTGCTGGGGCTGGCAGCCATGATGGCCGTGGCTGCCGGCTTCCGCACTGTGCGGCTGGCAGAGATTGCACGAGCAGTCAGCCTGCCCACTAAGGCTATGGAGGGAAGCACTGACAGTATCTTCTTCCGTAACCGCCCGCTGCGCATTTGCTATAACCAGACGGGAGACATCGCACACATCGGCTACAAAATCTTCTCTGACCCGCAGCTGGAATATGCAGCACCGCGGCCCTTGCTCATCTATCTCGAACGCTATCTCCTCGAAACGCAGATTCCGCACCTCAACGACCGTCTGGTCTATGCTGAAGAAGTGAAGGTGAGAGAGGGCAAAATCAACATGCTCTTCCGCGTCAAGGACGATACGCCCATAGGCGTCGAGGAGAAACAACGCAAAATGTATCGCATCACCTTTGGAATGACCGAGGGCGAGAACCTTGTGCTGGACGTGAAGTGTAACAGCCAGTTCATGCTGGGGGCAGACATCGTGGAACTGGAACGCAATATGATGCGCGACTTGCCCAGATTTCCCCAAACACTGACGGCTGAAGACTGGAGTGCTGAGGCTACGACGCGCATTGATGACAATCTGTTGATTTGCAGAGAAGCTGCCTTCTTGGACAAGGACATTCGGAGCGATGTGTATCTAACGGTCGATGGAAAAGGCAAACGCAGCATTTACTGCAACACCAAGAATCCTTGGCGCAGCACACAAAACATTTTCCTCACGGGCGAGACGGAAATGCCCGTGCCCGTGAAGGCATACGTCAGATGCTACGAGGCGAGCGCCGATACGCTCAGCATTTCGCTGCAACAGCTCCTGGGCTACTGCCGACAGGAGGGGTGCCGACTCTATTTCGGCATCAAAAGCCAGGACGACTCGCTCGTTCACGCCACGCTCTATGCCCTTTCAAACGAAATGTCATTCTGCCACGTCGTTTCCGCAGAGATTCCTACCTCGTTCATACAGCAAATAGCGCAGAAAAGCCTCACCGCGCCCATCGCCTGCACCATCTATCCCTACGTGCCACTCCACTATCTGGACGAAAAATTCTTCAGGATAGCTGACTAAGCCATCGCATGCCGCCCCCCTACTCCCAACGAACCATCTAACCCCACTGAAAACGAGACATGAAACAGAGACTAACATCCATCATCACGATGGTCTGCGCGCTCTTCATACACTGCTCCCTACTTTCTGCACAGAACAATGAAGAGATGAAGCGCACCATCAACAGCATCAAGAAAGACAATAGCTATATCTATGCTGAAACCACCGCCGAAACGCCAGAGGCCTCGCAGAAATTGGCAGAGGAAATCCTGATGAAGAACGTCAAAGAGTGGGCCATGAGCCAGAGAAAACTCAAGAAAGCTGACCACCTCATCATCAAAAACACCAAAAACGCCATGGAGAGCATGGCTCTGCCGAGAGGAAACATGTTCAGATGCTTCGTCTATGTCAGCAAGAAGAACATCGAAGGCGCAGACAATGCCATGACCACTGCCAACGAGGGCAAGGCCGATGCCAATGCTCCTGCCGCAACGCCCTCGCCTGCCACTCCCGACATCGTGACAAAAGTGATGGCATGCAAGAATTTCAATGAGCTGAAGGCTTGCATGACGAAGGCAAAGATAGACAAAGCCATCGAAAACTATGATGCCTTCGAGAACATTGACAATCACGACCCTTACTATATGGCCATCTACAACCGCCAGTATCAGGTGGTGGCAGTGCTTACGCCTGGCCCTGACCGCACGAACGTAGCGACGGGACAGCCTGACGCCGTCAAGAACTATAGCGGATGCGGTGCCATCTGCTTCCGCCTGCCATAAATTCTCGCCAAGATAAATAGAAAGACGGACTAAAGGTAGGTTCCATCAATTAGCTGGTGATGTGTTCGCGGCTATCGTGCCGTAGGTCCTTGATTTTCATGAGGGAGCGTAGCGGGCTACGTGACCGGATGAAAACCCCAAAAGCCTACGGTGCGGGAGGCGTGAAGGCATCCAAGTGAAACAAGAACACTGCCTTCCCTTGAAAACTAACTTACAGAATCTACCTAAAGACTAACATATGAGACGCAACATCCTCTTGTTTTTCCTCACGCTCATCACCATCCTCACGGCCCGCGCCGGCGATGTGAACGTGACGCTGACGACGTATGAATATGAATCGCGCCCCGCCCACGTGGATGTGGCAGCGCAGAATCTTGCCAAGCTCCTCACCGAAATCAACCGCGCACAGGCTGCCAACCGCAGCGTCAATACGAGCGGCATCGCCATCGATGAATTGGGAAAGCAGACCATCGACGATATTTGGAAAACCTCTCCCTTCTACGTCGATGACGAAGAAATCGTAGAACGCTGCTGGGTGTTCTCCAACGGGGAACTCATGGTGTCGCACATTCCCCTCATCATCACACCGCAGGGTGAAGACTTCGGCAATGGCAGCTATCAGGAAGCCGTCGTGGAGTTCGACAAACGGGGCAGAATCAGCGATTTCCGCTTCGCCCTCAGCGCACAAATGAGCGAAAGCATGGAGCGCGCCGGCACCATCGCCACGAAAGAGCAGCAGATGATTATACTGAAAAACGTGGAATACTTCCGCACTGCCTACAATCGTAAGGACATCGACTACATCGAAAGGATGTTTAGCGACGACGCGCTCATCATCACGGGCCGAGTGGTGAAGAAAGCCACCAACCTCGACGGGCGCATCACGCAGAAAAGCCGTGTAGAATACACCAAACAGTCGAAGGAACAATACATTGCCAACCTGAAAAAAGCCTTCCTCCGCAACAAGTGGATTGACGTTCAGTTTGAACCCATACAGATTGGCGATACGCCGGAAGACGTTGTCTCGCGTTCGCAGAAGGACCCCACCAAGTTCGGCATTCGCCTCCGCCAGACTTGGCGTTCTTCCGGCTATAGCGATGAGGGATATCTCTTCCTGCTCTGGGAAATTCCTGAAAACGGCGGCGACCCCATCATACACGTCCGCACTTGGCAGCCTGACATCGTGGATGGCATCCGCGTAGAGCCTGACCCCGAAACCACCACCCTCGCAGGATTCGGAATACCCTGATAATTTTTTTTGCAAAGGTAGGTTCCATCAATTGGCTTGCGATGGCTGCGCGGCCATCGCGCCGCAGGGGTTTGTTTTTCATGAGGGAGCGTAGCGGACTATGCTACTGAATGAAAACCGATAACCTACGGTGCAAAAGGCATGAAGACATCGCAAGCTAATTGATGGAACCTACCTAAAATAATTTTTATTACCTATTTTCCATTAGTAGCCGCAAGAATTAGGGTAGGTTCTATAAATTAGCTTGCGATGTATTTGCGGCTATCGTGCCGTAGTTTTTTGTTTTTCACGAGGGAGCGTAGCGGGCTACGTGACTGAATGAAAAACAAAA
>CALZJF010000026.1 GCA_945787885.1 uncultured Bacteroidales bacterium
CGCAGGGCTTTTGGCAGGAAAGCGGGAGAAACGCGCTCCCAGGGGCTGGGAGGGGGCGGGAAAATGAAGGGGAAGGGAGGGGCTCCTATATATAATAATAGAAAAAGAGGGAGGGAACGGAGAAAAGGGCATGGCAGGGGGCAACAAAAAAGCCAAACAGGGGCTCTCAACCGCCGACTGAGAGAACGGAGGCAATGGGAAGGGAGGCTCAGGATGACCATTTTGAGGGGGCAAAGTGAATACTTTGAGGGGGCATTATGGCCACATTTGGGGGAGAAAATGGCCACTACCAGGGGCGGAAGTGGCCATGCGGGAGGCTGAAGCTCTGGGGATGGGAGGAAAACGCTCCGTGGATGGAGGCGCAAAGCTCTGAAATCAGAAAAAAAAAATCCTCTCACCACGCAGCAGGGATGAGAGGAATTTTCTGATTCTACTAATGGTAGGTTCTATAAATTAGTTTTCAATGTAAGGCAGTGTTTCTGTTTTACTTGGATGTCTTCACGCCTCTCGCACCGTATCTTTTTGTCTTTCATTCAGTCACGTAGCCCGCTACGCTCCTTCGTGAAAAACAAAAACCTACGGCACGATAGTCGCAAATACATCGCAAGCTAATTGATAGAACCTACCTAATGTTTTTGACCAATAAACCAAAGTTATCTCGTTCAACTAAAGAGGATGCGGTCAGAGCTGCAATATTTCCCGAACGACGGGGAGGACGCTCCGCGAGAGGACTTTGTCGTTCAGGAAGTGTTCACCATCGAAGACCACGAAATGCTCGCGGCCATAGTGCTTCAGGAAATCCTTCTGATGATTCACTTTCTTGTCTTTATCGCCAAAGAGCCCCCAGACGCACTGCTTGTCGGCCGCATCAATGCCCTTGAAGGAGTCTTTCTCCAACGTCCGGAATTGTGCTATCATCTCCTTATCTACCTTGAAATCCCGTGCGCCGTCTGCACGCTTGTTGCGAAACTCCTGACGGCCCATGCCTCCGAACGTCAGCAGACGCGCCATCTGGAAGGAGGGGTTGACGAGAATGCGGGGGAAGCCACGCAATTGTTCGGCATAGAAGGCTCCCATGGATGTGGCGAGGATGAGGTCGGGCTTTTCCGCTTCGAGTATCTCACGCAACAGCGCCATCGCCTCAAGGGGCATGACGGGGAGGTCAGGAGCCAGCACACGGAGCTCGTTCGGAGTGTCGGCAGCCGCGGGGTCGTAGAGCATTTGCCGAAGCGTGGCCACCGTTCCGCTTGCGCCGGACGATGCGAAGCCGTGGGCAAAGAGAATTTTCTTCATCGTTGTAGGAAATTAAGGATGAGCTATTCAGCCATCGCCTCGCGCGCCTTCTGCAGCAGCCACTGGCTTTGCTCCTCACGCGTGAGGTCAGAATTGTCGAGCAGGAGGGCATCGTCGGCCTGCTTCAGGGGTGCTACGGCGCGGTGTGAATCGAGATAGTCGCGCTCGCGAACGTTCTTCAGGATATCATCGTAGGCAGCAGGCTGACCTTTGGCAAGCAATTCGTCGTAGCGACGCTGTGCGCGGACCTCAGCCCTCGCCGTGACGAAGACTTTGAGTTCGGCGTGGGGGAAGACGACGGTGCCGATGTCGCGGCCGTCCATGACGATGCCACCCTCTTCGCCCATCTTCTGCTGCTGCAGCGTCAGCGCAGCGCGCACGAAGGGCAGTGCGGCAATGATGCTCACACGGCTGGAAACGTCGATGCCACGGATGTATGCCTCCACGACCTCACCGTTCAGAGAGGGCTCGGGCAGGCGAGTCGTGGGGTTGAGCACGAAGCCCACCTGCACCTTTCCGCCTTCGATGTCGGCTCTGAGGGCAGCTTCATTGAGCGAAGAAGCCTCATCGAAGAAGCCTTGGCGGAGGGCGTAGAGCGTGACGGTGCGGTACATGGCACCCGTATCGACATAGATGTATCCGAGTTCGCGAGCAAGCTGTTTGGCCATCGTGCTCTTTCCGCACGAGCTGTGGCCGTCGATGGCTATGGTGATATTCTTCATAGGAATTGGGGGATATTACGATTGATTTCGGGGCAAAGGTACAAAAAAATCGGCCACGAATGCGCAGAATCATGGCGGAAATCGTGAGGTTTCAGAGAACGACGTCCCTGAGGAGTGCCATCATCTCCTCTCGACTCATGCTGGCACTGATGTCGCCGCCTTCGAGGAGGGCATCGGCCATGTTTTTTTTCGTCTGATGGAGATGGATGATTTTTTCTTCAATGGTGCCGGTGGCAATCAGGCGATAGACGGTGACGGACTTATGCTGCCCGATGCGGTAGGCGCGGTCGCTGGCCTGGTCTTCGATGGCAGGATTCCACCAAGGGTCGAGATGCACCACATAGTCGGCGGCAGTGAGGTTGAGTCCCACTCCGCCGGCTTTCAGACTGATGAGGAAGAGGGGCATATCGCCGTGCTGGAACTCTTCTACGAGGCGGATGCGCTCCTTGGCGGTGACGGAACCGTCGAGATAGAGATAGCTGATGCCTTCGCTGTCAAGACGCTGGCGCACGAGGGCGAGATGGGATGTGAACTGGCTGAAGACGAGGGCGCGGTGATGGTTGGAATGAAGTTCGCCCACGAGCTGCATGAACCGTTCCAGCTTGGAGGATGGGATGTGGAGCGAGGCTTCTACGAGGCGGACATTGCAGACAGCCTGCCTCAGGCGCGTGATTTCTGCCAAAGCCTGCACGGCGGTGGCGGCATTGTCTTCCATTTCGGCGATGGCTTTCTGACGGATGTTGTCGTAGAAAGCCCATTCCTCGGGCGACATCTCTACCTGAAGGGTGATTTCGGTCTTTTCCGGAAGTTCGCTGAGCACTTCGCTCTTCGTGCGGCGTAGGATGAAGGGCGTGATGATGCGTTTGAGCTGTCGCTGGCTCTCCTTGTCGTGGTCGCGCTCGATGGGGAGGAGGAACCGTTCGGTGAAGGCTTGGAAGGTGCCGAGCAAACCGGGATTGGCAAACTGCATGAGATTCCAGATTTCGCTCACATGGTTCTGGAGCGGCGTGCCGGTGAGGAGGAGGCGGAAGTCGGCTTGGAGCTTCATGGCCGCCTGCGACATTTTCGTATCGCGGTTCTTGATGTTGTGAGCCTCGTCGAGGACGATGGTGTTCCAGACGAGCGATGTGAGGATTTCCTCTTCGTTGGAGAGGAGGCCATAGGTGGCGACGACGATGTCGAAAGCCTCCGCCTTCTTGACGACCGCTTTGCGTTGTTCGCCCGAAATGTTGAGGATTTTCACATTGAGCGATGGGGCGAAGCGCTGGATTTCATCGCGCCAGTTCATCACGACGGACGTAGGCACGACCACAAGTTGCGGCCCCTGGGCAGCCCGGCTGAGGAGGAGGGCGATGGCTTGCAGCGTCTTTCCCAATCCCATATCGTCGGCCAGCAGGGCTCCCGCCCCCCAGAGTGCGAGCCTCGACATCCAGAAAAATCCGTCCTTCTGATAGCTGCGCAGCTCGGCATTGATGTTTTTGGGGATTTTTATTTCGGCCGCATTGGATTGCCCGATTCTTTCCACGAGTTGCCGGAACGTCTTGTCGGCTTCGAGTGGCACCCCGCTGTCGGCGAGGGTTTCGAGCATGGGGGCATTGAAGGAGGAGAGCCTGATTTTGCCTTTTTCGATGGTGGCCACACGGCCGATGATGTCGATCTGACGTCGCAGCTCGGAGGTGAGGCGTACGAACTCTTGGTCAGAGAGCTGAATGAAAGAGCCCTTGGCATGGGAAGCCTTTTCGATGAGTTCGGCAATCTTCACCTTCTTCTCCGCACTGATCTGAATATCGCCGGAAAGTTCGAACCAGCTTGCCACACCTTTGATTTTCACCTTGATATCGCCGGGCTTGATGGATGCCCGCGCCACTCTCAGCTTTTCGCCCTCGGGCCATTCCACGACGGCAATGTCGCCCCGTCCCTGCAGCCGTTCGAGCAGCATCAGGCAGTCTTCGGGGGTGAGGTCCCAGAGATACGTATCGACGGCATTCTCTTCAAAATCCGTCATCATCTGTTCCACCTGCTCATAGCATTCCCTTTCCTTTTTCAGATTCCGCTTCGTCAGCACCTGCCGGCCGTTGATGGTGGTCGTGATGGTCTGCATGCCCTTTCCCGGCTTGCACAGAGGCGGCACATCGCCAAAGGGCCGTACGGCGATTTGGCAGCGGAAGCCTTCGCCCGCAGGCTGCAGGCGGACAATCGTCTCGGGGTGAGGCTCGATGGTGGCAATGTCGTCGCTCTCATCGAGGAGGTCGCTCATGACGACGGATTCTCCACTGAGGTTTTTGAGCAGGACGGTGAGTTTGTCTTTGGCTTTTTCGGGAATACGGACAGACTTCAGCCCATCGATGGTTCTGAGCAGTTTGGCGTTCACCTTCATGACCTTTATCTCACTGCCGTCTATTTGCACGAAACAGTCATTTTCCACCTTGCCGGTATCGACATTCGAGGTCACGACGTATCTTTTGCCCGCCAACTTTACGCTCAACTGCGGCTTTTCGGCAATGATATCAAGATGAACGCCCGACTGCGCATCGAAGACATAGGGGTGGCCTACCATAGCGGCAATGGCCTTTACTCCCGACAACGAATAGGACACGTTGCTGCCATACCAGCCGTAGCCATAAGATTCCACACACGAGCCGATTCTTCTGTCCAATTCAGACATGCCATCCACCTTGCCCGCCAAGAGCTTGTCCAGCGCAATGTTGCGTCCGGCAGTCCAGTTGATGCCGTCCTTGCTCTTCTGGAGCTTGGGCTGTATGTGCAGGCCAGCAGTGTTGACCATATAGGCAATTCTCTGCATCGCCACGCTCTTTGAATCCGCCTTCTTGCCGGCAGCATGGCAGCTGTTCAGCACGAGAAGCTCATCGAGCTTGATTTCCCACTCTTCCCTGTCAATCTGACTGAGCAGTGTGGGCACGATGCCGTTCGTCGGGATGTCCTGATAGCGTTCGAAGTCGGAGGAGAGCTCTATCTGCATGAGTCGGAGGCCTTTTTCGTCCACCTTGTCAAGGACATCGCTGTAGGGCGGCTCGGAGAGAAGATGATAGTGCTTGCAGACGAGCGTAAGGAGGATTTTCTCTGAAAACATCTCGACGTTGCCCAAACACGTCCGGATGTTGATATTCGATTTCTTTCCCTGCGATATGAGGAGCAGGATTTTCAAGACGACCGACTCATGCTGCCCCACGTGAGGATTCTGCAACAGATTCCTGATCATCTTTTGCGCAGCGGCCAACGTGGAATTGACAAGCGCCACAGCATAGTAGAAATTCAGAATGGGTTCGGAGAAACAGATGGCACCAAAAATTTTCAGGAATTCGAGGAACAGCTTTGCCGCCTTGTTGTATTCCCCCCGCTGCAAACAGCTGAAGGCTTCGATGCAGACGTCATATTTCGAATAGCCGGATGCGTCATACTCTGCGCTCGCCCTGTCAGCATCACCGACGAAATGCCTGTAAAAGCCTACCGCCGCACCTATTTTTTCTTTCAGTTCTGAATTGAAATTCGGGTTGTTGACATAGAGTTTGTCAATATACTCAAAGTCGTCGGCATTGAAATTGAACGCCACGAGCCGAGTATAATGGTATCCATACAGACTCTTCAGACAATCATCATTGAGGTGCATGAGGAAGGGGAGATTCTGCTTCGGGCCGGACGAAGCAGGATTGAAAAGTGACCATACGATACTCTGCAAATAACCGGTGTAAGAATTGGTGTTCACCTGCTTCAAGGCAGCCTGGAAACTCTCTCCGCGCATGAACTGATAGTAAGCCAGTGCGAACTCAGGGTGACTGCCGATTACATTGTTCCTGACGATTTGAACGATGGGATTTATATGCTCAGGGTCGATGACAGCAATGATGTCTTTCCAAACGACGGGGTTGATGTAGAACACATTGACGCCATAATCCCTCTTTTCCTCTATAACGACCTGTTCAGCCGAATATTTGTCGATGAACCCATTTGAGTTTTTCTTCTTGTGCCCCAATGCTCTGGCCACGTTCAGGACATCGCTTCTGGAAAAAGGCACGCAGACGCAGGCCAGGGCCTGCAAGACAGTGTCGTTGGAGTATTCTTTCTGTTTCATTACAAAAGTTTGTGGATGGGGGAAACATGATACGAAGATTGCTGGCAAACTTCATTCTCCGGGAGAAAACGGGAAAATGCCGGCAACCAGCCTCTGTTCAATAGAGAAGCCGTGCGAGGAGCATGGAGACGAGGGTGGCAACGCCCACGCTGACGAGGCCGGGCATCATGAAACTATGGTTGAGGAGATACTTTCCGATGACGGTCGTCCCGCTGCGGTCGAAGTTGACGGTGGCGATGTCTGAAGGATAGTTGGGAATGAAGAAATAGCCATAGACGCTGGGGAAGACACCGAGGAGGACTTCGCCGGGAATGCCTAAGGAATATGCCAAGG
Source organism: uncultured Bacteroidales bacterium (assembly GCA_945787885.1). Classification (GTDB taxonomy): domain Bacteria; phylum Bacteroidota; class Bacteroidia; order Bacteroidales; family Bacteroidaceae; genus Alloprevotella. Next base: position 6,439 of record CALZJF010000026.1, read on the forward strand.
GCAACATCGAAACGACGACGGCACCCTGGGAATTGATGAGGACGGAGACGGTGAAAAAGACGATGGCGATGCTCCAGGGATAGTCTGCGACGATGACGGAGAGCATCTGCTGAATGTCAGCCATATAGTTTGCGAAGAGCGTATCGGCCATCCATGCAATGCCGTAGATAGCCACGACAGCCACCATGCCGCTCTGCCAAACGGCGCCTGCTACCGCCTTCTTCGGGCTCGCCTTGCAGCAGATGACCATCAGTGCCGCTGCCACGAGCATGACCACCTGAATGACGATGTTCATCTTCAGCGGCTTCGCTACACACTGCGTCAGCCCCTCCTGCACGATGCCCAGCTGTGCCAATTGCGTGGGCGTGATGCCGTGGAAGCCGGCCGTCGCTCCGCTGACGGGCACCACCTGGGGATAGGATGGCAGAAGATTCTGAAAGGATGCGAAGACGACGATGACGATGATGGCGGCGAAGAAGATGCCGACGGCGCGGCGAGCATCGGGGGAAATCTCGCGGTTGAGGAGAGTCTGCTCGCTGCCAAACATCTCTTCGCGCAGGGCAGGGTCGTGCAGCCGCTTCTGGAAGTCGGGGTCGAGGTCGAGGTCCAAGCCCCGGCGATAGGAGCAGGCGCAGGCAGCGAGGAGCCCGGCGAGTGTGGCGGGAATGGTGACCATGAGCACGCGCGGTATGCTGATGTCGAAACCATACTGGGCGGAAATGGTGGTGAAGGCCACTACTGCGGCGGCGATGGGGGAGCAGGTGATGCCGAGCTGGGAGGCGATGGATGCCACGGCGCAGGGACGCTCGGGACGAATGCCTTTCCGGAGCGCGATGTCGGCGATGATGGGCATGAGGGTATAGACCACGTGGCCCGTCCCGACGAGGACGGTGAGGAAGAAGGTGCAGAGGGGAGCGAAGAGGGTGATGTGCGCGGGATGGCGGCGGAGCAGGCGTTCGGCAATCTGTATGAGCCAGTCCATGCCTCCCGATGCCTGCAACATGCCTGCACAGGCTACGGCGGCAACGATGATATAGATGACATCGGTGGGCGGGGTGCCGGGTTTCAGGCCGAAGGCCAGGACGAGGATGGCGAGGGCGATGCCGGAGATGGCACCCAAAGCCAGACTGCCATAGCGGGAGCCGACGTAGAGGGCTACGAGGACGATGAGGAGTTGCAGCAGGAACATGACGAAGACAGATATGGAGCGAGAAGGAGTGAAGAGGTGAAGAAAAAAAGGTGGGTTCTGACTATCCGAAGCACAGTTATGCACTGCGTGGTAGTAGAACTCACCTTTGAATGATTATCTCATGCCTCCCTCTCCAGCCTCAGCGTTGGGCCGGCCGGAGTAAGGGAGCGCGAGGAACAGCGAATCAGTCAGCCAGCTTTGCGCTGATGAACTCACGGTTCAGGCGTGCGATGTTGGCGATGGTCTCGTTCTTCGGGCATACAGCCTCGCAAGCGCGGGTGTTGGTGCAGTTTCCGAATCCGAGTTCGTCCATCTTGGCCACCATGGCCTTCGCACGCTTGGCAGCCTCCACGCGTCCCTGCGGGAGCAGTGCGAACTGGCTCACCTTGCTCGAGACGAAGAGCATGGCCGAACCGTTCTTGCAGGCAGCCACACAGGCACCGCAGCCGATACACGTGGCGCAGTCCATAGCCTCGTCAGCGTCGGCCTTGGGGATGAGGATGGCATTGGCATCCTGAGCCTGGCCGGTGCGGATGGTGGTATAGCCGCCGGCAGCCTGAATCTTATCGAATGCCGAACGGTCAACCATGCAGTCCTTGATGACGGGGAATGCGGCAGAACGCCAGGGCTCGACGGTGATGACATCGCCATCGTTGAAGCGGCGCATATAGAGCTGGCACGTGGTGGCGCCGCGCTCCGTCTTGCCGTGGGGCGTACCGTTGATATAGAGAGAGCACATACCGCAGATACCCTCGCGGCAGTCGTGGTCGAAGGTGAACGGCTCCTTACCCTCGTTGATAAGCTCTTCGTTGAGGATGTCGAGCATTTCGAGGAAACTGGTATCATCGGGAATGTTGCTCATCTGCTTCTCTTCGAAGTGGCCGGCATCCTTCGGACCGTTCTGTTTCCAGTATTTTACAGTGAAAGAAATATTCTTTGCCATTGTTGTTGTTGCTTGTTAGAATTCTACAAATTTGATTCGCGTAAAATAATGGATTACGACTTGTAGTTACGCGTCTGTACCTTAATGATTTCGTACTCAAGCGGTTCTTTGTGGAGGACGGGCTTCTTGTCGTCGGCACCCTGGTATTCCCAGCATCCCACGTAGAAGAAGTTCGCGTCGTCGCGCTTAGCCTCGCCTTCCTCCGTCTGGTGTTCCTCGCGGAAGTGTCCGCCGCAGGATTCCTCGCGGTGGAGGGCATCGTTAGCGATGAGCTGGCCCATGAGGAGGAAGTCTTCGAGACGGAGAGCCTTTTCGAGTTCGACGTTCACGCCCTCGGTGGTTCCGGGCACGAAGAGGTTGGTATAGAATTCCTTGCGGAGAGCATCGATCATCTTGATGCCTTCTTCCAGTCCGGCCTTCGTGCGTCCCATTCCCACGTGCTCCCACATGATGTGTCCGAGTTCCTTGTGGATGGAGTCAACGGAGCGCTTGCCCTTGATGGCGAAGAGGCGTTCGATGCGGGCCTTGACAGCCTTCTCTGCCTCATCAAATTCAGGCAGGTCGGTAGAGAAGCGGGGGACGGTGATCTGGTCAGCCAGATAGTTCTGGATGGTATAGGGGAGCACGAAGTAACCATCGGCCAGACCCTGCATGAGGGCCGATGCGCCGAGGCGGTTGGCACCGTGGTCAGAGAAGTTGCACTCGCCGATGGCGAAGAGACCCCGGATGGTGGTCATGAGTTCATAGTCAACCCAGATACCGCCCATGGTGTAGTGAACGGCGGGGAATATCTGCATCGGAGTCTCGTAGGGGCTCTCGTCGGTGATTTCCTCATACATGTCGAAGAGGTTGCCGTAGCGGGCCTCGATCTCCTTCTTTCCGAAGTCTTCGATGGCCTGTCCGAAATCGAGGAATACGGCAAGTCCGGTGTTGTTCACGCCGAAGCCCTTGTCGCAACGCTCCTTGGCGGCGCGGCTGGCAACGTCGCGGGGCACGAGGTTACCGAAGGCGGGATAGCGGCGCTCGAGATAATAGTCGCGGTCAGCCTCGGGGATGTCCTTACCCTGGATTTCGCCGCGCTGCAGACGCTTGGCGTCCTCCAGTTTCTTGGGCACCCAGATGCGTCCGTCGTTACGGAGCGACTCGGACATCAGGGTGAGTTTCGACTGCTTGTCGCCGTGAACGGGGATACACGTGGGGTGGATCTGCACGTAACTGGGGTTGGCGAAGAAGGCGCCCTTGCGATAGCAAGCGATGGCAGCGGAGCAGTTGCAACCCATGGCGTTGGTGGAGAGGAAGTAGGTGTTTCCGTAACCGCCCGTACCGATTACTACGGCGTGGGCAGCGAAGCGCTCGATATTGCCCGTGACGAGGTTGCGTGCGATGATACCGCGAGCACGTCCGTCGATGATGACGACGTCGAGCATCTCATAGCGCGTGTAGAGCTCCACGGTGCCGGCGTTCACCTGGCACATCAGTGAGCTGTAGGCACCGAGGAGGAGCTGCTGGCCCGTCTGTCCCTTGGCGTAGAACGTACGGCTCACCTGTGCACCACCGAAGGAACGGTTAGCGAGCATACCGCCGTATTCGCGGGCGAAGGGTACACCCTGTGCGACACACTGGTCGATGATGTTGGCGCTGACCTCTGCAAGACGATATACGTTGGCCTCGCGGGCGCGGTAGTCGCCGCCCTTCACCGTGTCGTAGAAGAGGCGATAGACGCTGTCGCCGTCGTTCTGATAGTTCTTGGCGGCGTTGATACCACCCTGGGCAGCGATGGAGTGGGCGCGGCGGGGTGAATCCTGGATGCAGAAGTTCTTTACCTTGAATCCCATTTCGCCGAGAGAAGCTGCGGCTGATGCTCCGGCAAGACCCGTACCGACGATGATGACGTCGAGCTTACGCTTGTTCTTCGGGTTTACGAGTTTCTGGTGTGCCTTATAGTTGGTCCATTTTTCAGCAACGGGACCTTCAGGTATGCGGGAATTAAGAGTTGCCATTTTAATGCTTTGTTATTGCTTTTACGATAGAGAAATGGGAATTAGCAGCATGCTCCGCAGCAGAGTGCGCGAGCCTGGAAGCAGACCACTACGGCAGCGAACATGAGGATGATGACGGTAGCATACACATTGCCGATGCACTTCCAGCGGTTGAACCAGATCTTTCCGCTCCATCCCAGCGTCTGGAGAGCGCTCCAGAAACCGTGGGTAAGATGGAACCAGAGAGCCACGAGCCATACGAGGTAGAGGACGGTGTAAACGGGGCAGGAGAAGGTCTGCTCAATCCAGTAGGCACCGTCAGCGGCATAGAGGGTTTCTGCACCAACGAGTTCGGCAAACATCATGTTGTACCAGAAGTTGTAGAGGTGGAGCAGCATGCCGAGGATGACGATGACGCCGAGCACGAACATGTTCTGGCTGGCCCATTCCACCTTGGCAGGACGGTCAGTCACCTGATACTTGCTGTTACCGCGAGCCTTCTGGTTCTGAAGGGTGAGGATGATGGCATAAACAAAGTGGAGAGCGACGAGGGCGGCGAGGCCGAGGGTGGCCACTACGGCATACCAGTTGGCACCGAGCATTTCGCAAATCCAATTGTAGCATTCAGCAGAGAAGAGAGCCACAACGTTCATGCAACCATGGAAGGTGAGGAACAAGATGAGGGCGATGCCGGAAACTGACATGATCACCTTGCGTCCGATAGAGGAGTTTGTTAACCACATAGGTGTTGAATGAATTAAGTGTTTGTAATTTGAATGATAGATTTATTGGTTTTTCACAGTGTGGATAGGGGCAAGCCGTGCAGACGGGCCGGGCTGTGCAGGAAGGTTTGCCCTTTGTCTCTTCTCAACTCGCGGTTCAGAAATGACACTTTTTTCCACGGCAAAATTAAATTATTTCTGTGGATTAACAAAAAAAATCGTCTGTTTTCCTTTTTTAGGTCTTCTGAAAAGGGTGTTTCCACCTGTTTTCCGCTTTTTTTTACGTCTTTTTCCCGGGGTCAGCAACAAAAAAAACGGCATCAGCCCGCGCCCCCCGCAGAAAGGGGGGATGCGGGCTGATGCCGGCAAGGGGAAAGCAAAGAGGGAGGGATTACTCTCCGAAGATGGCATTGAAGATCTGGTCGGCCGCGCCGGCATGGTCGGCGATATATTCGCGCGATGCCGTCCCGGACGTTTCTATCAGGTCAGGGTGGGCCATGAAATCATTGATGAGCGTATTGAAATCCTTCGCCCGGCGTATTTCGTGGCAGCCTCCGGCAGCGAGCAGGTCCTGCGCTTCGCGGAAACGGCGGTTGTTCGGACCGATGACGACGGGCACGCCATAGACGGCGGCCTCCGGCACATTGTGGATGCCCACGCCGAATCCACCGCCGATGTATGCCACCGTGGCATACCGGTAGATGCTTGAGAGCAGCCCGTAGCAGTCGATGATGACGCATTCGGCGTTCTCCGGCAGTATCTCGCCGCTGAGAAGTTGGCTGTAGCGGGCGAAGGGGCGCGCCAGTTTGCGCTGGATGGCATCCAGATGCTCTGCGCTCACCACATGGGGTGCGAGGATGAGCCGCACGGCAGGATGGGCGTTGAAATAGGGGATGAGGATATCCTCGTCAGGAGCCCACGAACTGCCCGCCACGATGGTGAAGTGGGGGGCATAGATTTGCGCAGCATCGTCGGAGACGCGTCCGGCAAAGCGTTCGATGAGGGGAAGAGGCTTGGCAGCATCCTTGATGTCGATGACGCGGTCAAAGCGAGTGTCGCCGACGACGGTGGTCTGCTCGATGCCCAGACTGCCCAGCAGCTCCACGCTCTCCTCGTTCTGCACGAAGAAGTGGGCAATCTTGCGCAGCGACCCTGCGCTCCCGCTGCCCCACCATTTGAAGTAGTACTGGCTGGGGCGGAAGATGCTGGAGACGCTATAGAGGGGAATCTCCAGCTTCGCCAGGCGGTCGATGTAATTCCGCCAGAATTCATATTTTATGAATATGGCGATTTCGGGCCGCGCCAGGCGTATGAAGCGTCGGGCGTTGAGGGGCGTGTCGATGGGCAGATAGGTGATGATGTCTGCCACCTCGTAGTTTTTCCTGACCTCATAGCCCGAGGGCGAGAAGAAGGTCAGGAGGATTTTGTATTCCGGGCGTTCCCTCCTCAGTCGCTCCATCAGCGGCCTGCCTTGCTCAAACTCTCCGAGCGATGCGGCATGAAACCACACCACCTTGTCGCCGGGCTGGATTTTATCCTTCAGCGTCTGGCTGACCATCTTATGGCCATTGACCATGAGCCGCGCCTTCTTGTGTCCGAGGAGTGCTGCAAGGCGAATGAGGAGCCAGTATGTCAGAATGGCTAAGTTGTACATCTTTATATTGAGGGTGTATAGGGAGGCTTGAAGACTACGGTCAGAGCTGTTCGATGGCAAAGTCCATGCGGCGGAGCGTCTCTTCGCGTCCTAAGAAGGCTGCCAGTTCGTGCATATCCGGACCCTTGCCCTGCCCGACGAGGCATACGCGCCAGGCATTCCAAGGCTTCACGCCCGTCTCTGCCACCCACGCATCGACGGCGGCACGCTGCGTCTCGACTTCGAAGTCAGGGAGGGCAGCGAGGATGTCGCGCAGGCGGCGCATATCCTCCGCGCTGTGGTCCGTCCAGTTCTTGCGGACGAACTTGTCTTCGCGGTCGAAGCGGGCGGGAGCTATGAAGAAGAAGTCGCACAGCGGCCACAGGTCGGCGATGAAGCTGACATTGCGCTTCTTCGTCTGTCCGCTCTGTCCGTCGGTGTATTCGATGTTCTTCATCTTCATCATCTCAAAGACGGCGGCAGCCTGCTCCTCCGTGGCGGTCACGCCCTGCCGTGCCAGCAGTTCGACGAACTGTGGGGCCACCTCGGCAGCAGGACGCTTCAGGAGGTATTCGCGGTTGAACCACCAGCCCTTGACATAGTCGAACTTCGCGCCTGCCTTCGAGCATTTCTTCAGGTCGAACTTGGCAATCATCTCGTCCATCGTCATGATTTCCTGATCGTCGCCGGGGTTCCATCCCAAGAGTGCGAGGAAGTTGAGGACGGCTTCGGGGAGATAGCCGTCTTCGCGGTATCCGCGGGAGATGTTGCCCGTAGCGGGGTCAGTCCAAAGGAGCGGGAACACGGGGAATCCGAGCTTGTCGCCATCGCGCTTCGAGAGCTTGCCGTTGCCCGTGGGCTTGAGGAGGAGGGGCAGATGGGCAAACTGCGGCATCGTGTCTTCCCATCCGAAGGCGCGGTAGAGGAGCACATGGAGCGGCGCGCTCGGCAACCACTCTTCACCGCGGATGACGTGGGAAATCTTCATCAGATGGTCGTCAACGATGTTGGCAAGATGGTAGGTGGGGAGTTCTTTCGTGCTTTTATAGAGCACCTTGTCGTCCAGCACGGAAGAATTGATGACCACATCGCCGCGGATGATGTCGTTGATATGGATATCCTCGCCCGGCTCCACCTTGAAGCGCACGGTGTAGGGTGTGCCCTCGGCCATGAGCCGCTGCGTCTCCTCTTCGCCGAGCGTCAGGGAGTTGCGCATCGACATGCGCGTGCTGGCATCGTACTGGAAGTTGTCCTGTGCGGCGCGTGCGGCATCGAGCTCTTCGGGAGTATCGAAGGCTATGTAGGCATGGCCGCTGGCAAGGAGTTCGCCTACGTATTTCTTATAGATTTCGCGGCGGTCGCTCTGCCGGTAGGGGCCGTATTCACCACCGAACGACACACCCTCATCAAAGGTGATGCCTAACCATTTGAACGATTCGATGATGTATTCTTCTGCCGTCGGCACGAAACGCTCGGTGTCGGTGTCTTCGATGCGGAAAATCATCTCGCCGCCGTTCTGGCGCGCGAAGAGATAATTGTAGAGAGCGGTGCGAACGCCGCCGATGTGGAGAGGTCCGGTAGGGCTTGGAGCGAATCGGACGCGTACTTTTGCTGACATATTGAGGTATTAAGTAGATGACAAATATCAGGTTACCGAAGGAAGCTACTCCTCTGAGGGGTCGGAGCAATCATTTTAAGGGGTGAAAACGAACGCTTTGAGGGGCGAAGGCAATCACTTGGAGGGGCGGAAGCAATCACTTGGAAGGCCCAAGCCCTGAGGGAGGGGCGCGGGGCTTAGGCACAGGCCCCGCCGTCACGCCTTATTCCAGCCTGCCGCAAGCCTGCCCGCCGGCCTTACGCAAACCACCACAGCACCATCACCTGTGCGATGATGACGCGGAGGAACATGGCGAGGGGATAGACCGTGACGTAAGCCACGGAGGCCTTGTCGCCCGGAATATTGTCGTTGACGTAGCTCAGCGCGATGGGGTTCGCCATGGCTCCGCAGAGCATTCCCGCCGTGCTGCCCAATGACTGCCGGAAGCGCGTCACTGAGATGAGGGCGACGATGACCACGGGCACCACGCAGATGACGAGCGAGACCAGCATCCAGCTCAGGGCGGCGGGCTGCATGACGGTGGAGATGAACTCGCCTCCGGCGCTCAGGCCGAGGCATGCCAGATACGTGGTCAGGCCGAGACTGCGCAGCATGAGGTTGGCAGACGTGGTGGTGTAGCTGACCATGTGCAGGCGCGGGCCGTACGAACCTATGAGGATGCCCATGATGACGCTGCCGCCTGCCAGTCCGAGGCGTAGGGGATAGTCCAGCCCCACCTCTATGGGCAGGCTGCCTAAGATGAGGCCGAGGAAAATTCCCACGAAGATGGCCACGAGGTTCGGGTCGTCGAGGCTCTTCACCACATTGCCAAGTTCGTCGCTGACGTGCGAGATGCCCTCTTCCGTGCCGACGACGGTGATGCGGTCGCCCAGGCGCAGCATGAGATTCGGCGTGGCCACGAGCTGAATGCCCGTTCGCTTCACGCGCGTGACAGTCACGCCGTAGCGTTCGCGGAAGTGGAGCGAGGAGAGTTTCCTGCCGTTGATGTTCGGCCGCGTTACGACGAGGCGCTGCGAGATGAGGTTCTTGTCGAGCGAGTTCCAGTCGATGCCGGCCTTGTTCCAGTCCGTATCGTCGAGTTGTCCGAAATAAATGGTCAGGGCATCCACGAATTTCTGCTCCGTGATGACGAGTATGCGGTCATCGTCTTGCAGCGTGGTCTGTGCGGCAGGCATCATCGTCGTGCCATGCCTCCACAGCCGGCTGACGACGAATGGGATATGGCTGTGCTGCGCTATCTCGCTGAGGGTTCGGCCGCAGACGGCGGGATTCTTGACATGGAAGGAGAAGACCGTCGCCTGCTGCTGCTCCTGCTCCTTCTCGCCGCTATGGTCGTGGGCGGCGAGCCAGCGCTTCATGGCAGCAATGGCGAGAATGACTCCGACGGTGCCGATGGGATACGTGACAGCGCACGCCAGTGCTGCCACTGCGTCCGGCTGCCCGAGGTCAGCGAGCGTCTGCTGCGCGGCGCCGAGGGCGGGCGTGTTCGTAGTGGCTCCGCTCAGCACGCCCATCGTGTCGGCTATGGGGAGGAATCCTGTCAGGAGTACGCCCACTGCCATGCACGTGCCAAGGGCAAGAATCATCAGCGAGAGCACATTCAGCGGACCGCCGCCACTGCGGAAGGCACTGAAAAATCCGGGGCCCACCTGCATTCCCAGCGAATAGATGAAGAGCACGAGGCCGAAACTCTGGGCATACGCCAGCATCTGGGCATCAATGTTCAGCCCCACCGCTCCGGCAGCAATGCCGGCGAAGAACACGAAGGTGCTGCCCAGCGAGAGTCCGCGCAGGCGGAACTTTGCCAACGAGAGCCCTGCGGCACAGATGGCAGCGATGATGGTCACCGCTTGCAGGGGTGAAGGGGTCAGGAAAAAGTCTGTGAGCCACATCATGCGTACAGGATGGGGGAAAAGGGAATGTGAGGGGATTTGAGAATGCTATACGGAAGGCTGCCTGCCGCCATCGGGCTGCGCAGGAAGCCAAAAACCAAAGTTGTTCCGACTTGCAAAGTTAGTGCAAAAACGCCACATTATCCTGAGAAAATGCAAAAAAGAAGGTCAATTTGGCACATTATGGGATTTTATCCTTATCTTTGCACCGCTTTTACGCAGTAAGGCTGACAAGACGCAGCCTGTAGTGCAACGAAGGAAACCATGAAAAAAGTAGATAAGTTAGACAGGAAGATACTGCGGGTCATATCGGTCGATGCGAGGCGCAGCTTCAAAGAAATCGCAGAACAATGTGGCGTGTCGAGAGCCGCCATTCACCAGCGGGTGGTGAGAATGTTTGAACGAGGCACTATCACTGGTAGTGGCTATCAGATTAACCCGAAATTCCTCGGTTTCGGCACTTGTTCCTATATCGGCATCAAGCTCGAGAAAGGCAGCATGTATAATGCCGTCGTGCAGGAACTGATGAAGATTCCCGAAGTCGTGGAGTGCCACTTCACCACGGGGCCCTACACCATGCTCATCAAGCTCTATTCGCACGAGAACGAGCATCTTAAGGACTTGCTTAACAATCGCATACAGAGCATTCCCGGTGTTAATTCCACTGACACCATGATTAGCCTTGAGCAGAGCATTCAGCGCAACATTCCCATCAACATAGAAGAAGAAGAGGAGGAGGAAGAGGAAGGAATGTGCGAGGCGGGCGAGGGCTACGATGCTGAAATCTGACTTTGCCGCTCTGTCAATTGCAAACGGGAAGGGGGGCCACGCAGTGGTTCCCTTGTCCTTCTTTTTTTCTTTTACCATAAATTTTCCCCCGTGCAAATGCCCATTTATTTCGAAGGAGCCCTGCTTGGCTTGGCCACGTTCCTGATTATCGGACTTTTTCACCCCATCGTCATCAAGACGGAATACTACACTGGCACCCGCTTCTGGTGGGTCTTCCTCGTGGCAGGCGTGGGCTTTGTGGCGGCGGCACTGTTCGTTGCCCACATTGTCGCCAGCGCCTTGCTCGGCATCGTGGGGTTTTCGTGTCTTTGGAGCATCCTCGAGCTTTTTGAGCAGAGAGAGCGGGTAAGGAAAGGATGGTTCCCGAAAAATCCGAAACGGAAGTACTGAAGAAGGCTCTCTCCTATTTTTATTTTTGCATACATCATGTCACGTCCTATCATTGGCATCACCACCAATCTCGGCAGCAAAGGTGCCGAACTGGCTGAGGGCTACTGGCACTCCATAGAGCGTGCGGGCGCAACGCCGCTCCTGCTCGTCCCTACCGACGACACAGCGACCCTCATCTCGCAGGTGGAGCAACTGGATGGCCTGCTGCTCTCGGGCGGAGGCGACATCAATCCGATTCTCATCGGCGAAGAACCCATCCCCGAACTCGGCGGCATCAATCCGCGCCGTGATACCTACGAGCTGCGTCTCCTCGACGAAGCCCTCCGCCGCAGCCTGCCCGTCCTGGGCATCTGCCGCGGAATGCAGGTCATCGCACTGGGGTGCGGCGGCAAGGTGGCGCAGGATATGCGCGTCTGGTGGGGCGCTCATCCCGCGACGTCTGACGACGGAGCTCCCCTGACACTGCTGAAGCACAGTCAGGATGCGCCGCGCGACTGTGCCACACATCATGTCAGCGTCCTCCCTGACACGATGCTCGCCGAGGCAGTGCAGGCACCGCGCTTCCCCGTCAATTCGTTCCACCATCAGGCGGTGGTCGATGCGGGAAGCCTCCGCGTGGCTGCCACGGCGGCTGACGGGTGTATCGAGGCGATTGAGAGTCGTCCGTCGCGGAGCTTCATCATGGGCGTACAGTGGCATCCTGAGTGCATGGCGGACAGGCATAGCCAGCAGATTTTCAGGCGTTTCGTCGAGGAGGCGGAATATTTCTGCCGGGCGCTCAATCTGCACGCCTCCATCACCACGCTCGACAGCCATTGCGACACGCCGATGACCTTCGAGGCTGCCCTCGAAGCCCACGACGGCGATGAGACGATGGCGCTCGACTATACCGACAAGCGCCACGAGACTGACGGCAAGCCTTATCTCGTAGATGCCGAACGGATGGATGTGGGACATCTGGACGAGGTCTTCATGGTGAGCTACATCCCGCAAGGGCAGCGCACCGAGGAGGGATATGCCGCAGCGAAGAAAATGGTGGAGGAGACTTACCGCCGCATCAGCATCATGGAGTCCGTGACCCCGAGACTGCGCGGACGCATCCATCGGGGCATCGAAAACGGCTATGCGATGGGGACGGACTTGGAGCTGATAGCGCACTACAAACGTATGGGCTGCGAATACATTACGCTATGCCACAATGGGCACAACGACCTCTGCGACTCGGCAAAGCCCAAGGCGGACGAGCCTGCGGCAGAGCACGGCGGACTCTCCGAACTGGGGCGCAAGGCGGTGCGCGAGATGAACCGACTGGGGATGCTGATCGATGTGAGTCATGCTGCCGAGAAGTCGGTGATGGATGTGCTGGAATGCTCGTCAAGACCCATCGCCGTGACGCACACCTGCTGCCGCGCGCTGCGCAACCATCCGCGAAATCTCTCTGACAAGGTGCTGAAAGCCGTCGCCAGTCAGGGCGGCGTCGTGCAGTGTACGATGTACGAGGATTTCGTAGCGCTCGATCATCCCGAAGCCTATGGCATAGCTCCTGAAGACAACGCTTCGATACTGACGTTCATGGTGCATCTCGAACATCTGATTCGCCTCTGCGGCATCGACCATGTAGGCATCGGCAGCGACTTCGATGGCGATGGCGGTGTGGCAGGGCTGGAAGATGTGTCGAAAGCCATCGGTATCACCGTCCGACTGCTGAAGGCGGGATATTCCGACGATGACATCTGCAAAATCTGGGGCGACAATTTCCGGCGCGTGCTCTATAGTTGCTGAAGTGCTGCCTTGCATTTTGGGAGTGCTGCCCCGCCCTATTATATATATATGTGTATTCCATTCGTATTTATACCCTTCGTATGAAAAATCTTAGCATCCGCCCTCTCCTCCTTCTCCTGCCTTTTCTGGCAATCATGCTGACGGGCTGCAAAGGCCAGAAGCCCGCGAGCGAGAGCAGCAATGGCATTGACTCCATGCGCATCTGCGCCGTCAGGTTTTCTGCCGACAGCGCATACCGCTTCGTCAAGGACCAGTGCGACTTCGGGCCGCGCGTGCCAGGCTCAAAGGCTTGGGAGCAGTGTGGCAACTATATCGCCGGAAAATTTGAGGGCTACGGCCTGAAGGTGGTCAGCCAGCGCACCACCATCAAGGCATGGGACGGCAAATCGCTGCCATGCCGCAACATCATCGCTGCCTACAAACCTGAGCTCGCGGAGCGCGTCATCGTCTGCGCCCACTATGACAGCAGGCCCTGGGCTGACAACGATGAGAACCCCGACAACCATCGCACGCCCGTCATGGCAGCCAACGATGGCGCATCGGGCATTGCCGTCATGATGGAAATTGCCCGGAATATCCATACGCTCGCCCCCAAGGTGGGAGTAGATTTCATCTGTTTCGACGTTGAAGACTATGGCGCACCTGACTGGGCACCCGACGAAGTGCAGCAGATGGGCGACACATGGTGTCTCGGCAGCAAATACTGGAGCGAAAATCCCCACGCCGAGGGCTACGCTGCCCGCTATGGCATCCTGCTCGACATGGTGGGCGGACGGGGTTCGACCTTCGCCCACGAGGGTTTCTCACTGAAATATGCCCAAAGCATCGTCGTCAGAACCTGGGAGGCAGCGCGCTATGCTGATGCCGAGGCCTACTTCCCGCAGAAGCCCGGCGGATACATCACCGACGACCATGTGCCGATGAACGAAATTGCCATGATTCCCACCATCGACATCATTCCGTATTATGCCGATGGCGACAATTCCTTCGGCCCCCACTGGCACACCACGCATGACACCGTGGAGAACATCGACCCGCAAGTGCTGAGGGCAGTCGGTCAGACCGTCATGCAGCTCCTTTCGGAAGAGGAATAAGCTGCGTGCCGAAGCCATTTCATGCTAATTCACTGACAGACAGAAACATCTCTCTGACAGACAGAAACACCTCTCTGATAAAAAGAAAAAACTCTCTAACAGACTGAAACACACCCCATAACAGTTTTACCCAATGACCATCAACGAATCGCAAGACGAAATCATCGAAGAGTTTGCAGAACTGGAAGATTGGATGGACCGCTATCAGCTCCTGATTGACATGGGAGAGGATCAGCCGCCCCTCTCAGACAACGAGAAGACGGACGACAACCTCATCGATGGTTGCCAAAGCCGCGTCTGGATTGTCTGCCAGCGCCATGCCGACCATACGCTGTCGTTCAGGGCAGAGAGCGATGCGCTCATCGTGAAAGGCATTGTCGCCCTCGTCATTCGCGTATTGAGCGGACACACTCCGCAGGAAATTCTCGATGCCAAACTGTACTTCATAGACCGTATCGGGCTGACGGAGCATCTTTCGCCCACGCGCTCGAACGGACTCTTGGCAATGATTCGCCAAATTCGCCATTATGCCATGGCATATTCCGCCCTCGCATAAGGAAAGCTCGCATCATGAAATTGGGCGGCTGCCTCCGGATTCCCTCCGGGCAGCCGCCCTTTTTCGCTCCGCCCTGCCGCCGCAGCCGCCAGCTACGCTGAAGGCGCAGCTTCCGCTGCTGGCGCCCGAGGCTCCACGCACAGGCTTTGCACGCCTTTCAAAGTCAAAAAGTGGTCAGTTTATCATCCGGAAATAACATTTTTGATCACTATTCCTGCCGTTTTTCCCAACTTTGATTATATTTGCGCCTGCAACACAATGGCAGAAACGCCTGAGCTGCGCCTGAGCTGAGGGAGGTTCTGACTATTTCCCGCCCGTGATGATGCCTTGAATCCTGAGATTTTCCCCAGAATAAAAACCTAATACCACAAAACACCATGAAATACCCCAAAATTGGAATCCGCCCCACCATTGACGGCCGTCAGGGTGGTGTCCGCGAAAGCCTGGAAGAAAAGACGATGGCATTGGCCCACGCCGTAGCCGAACTGATTTCTGCCAATCTGCGCAACGGCGATGGCACGCCCGTGGAGTGCGTCGTCGCCGACACGACCATCGGACGCGTGGCAGAGACGGCTGCCTGCCAAGAGAAATTCGAGCGCGAGGGTGTCGGCGCCACCATCACCGTCACTTCCTGCTGGTGCTATGGCAGCGAAACCATGGATATGCACCCCCATTGGCCCAAGGCCGTCTGGGGATTCAATGGTACGGAGCGTCCCGGCGCCGTCTATCTCGCTGCCGTCCTCGCCGCACACGCCCAGAAGGGACTTCCCGCATTCGGCATCTACGGGCACGATGTGCAGGATTTGGCTGACAACACGATTCCTGCCGATGTGGCAGAGAAGATTCTGCGCTGGGCAAAGGCTGCCATGGCCATGGCAAACATGCGCGGCAAGAGCTATCTCTCGTTCGGAAGCGTTGCCATGGGTATTGCCGGAAGCATCGTCAATCCTGATTTCTTCCAGGAATATCTCGGCATGCGCAATGAGCAGGTGGACGAAACGGAGATTCTGCGCCGCATGGACGAGGGCATCTATGACCACGATGAATACGCGAAGGCAAAAGCGTGGGTGGATGCCCACTGCCGCGTCAATGAGGGATGGGACAAAAACCGCCCCGAGAAGCAGAAGACGCGCGAGGAAAAGGATGCGGACTGGGACTTCGTCACGAAAATGTTCCTCATCATGCGCGACCTCATGAAGGGCAACCCCAAGCTCCGCGAGATGGGATTCCCCGAGGAGGCTCTCGGACACAACGCCATCGCCGGCGGATTCCAGGGTCAGCGCCAATGGACTGACTGGAAGCCCAACGGCGATTTCTGCGAGGCCATGCTCAACACGAGCTTTGACTGGAACGGACGGCGCGAGCCCATCATCGTTGCCACGGAGAACGATGCGCTGAACGGCGTGACCATGCTCTTCATGCACCTCCTCACGCAGAAGGCCCAGATGTTCTCAGATGTCAGGACATATTGGAGCCCCGAAGCGGTGGAACGCGTCACGGGCAAGCGGCTCACTGGCGTGGCTGCTCAGGGAATGATTCATCTTATCAACTCCGGCGCCACCACCCTCGATGCCAACGGCTATGCCGAGGACGCTCAGGGACAGCCTACGATGAAACACTGGTGGGACCTCACGGACAAGGACGAGGCTGCCATCCTCGAACACACCATCTGGCCTCCTGCCGACCGCGACTATTTCCGCGGCGGCGGCTTCTCCAGCTGCTTCCTCACGCGCGGCGGCATGCCGATGACGATGGCTCGCCTGAATCTCGTGAAGGGTCTGGGGCCCGTCCTTCAGATTGCCGAGGGCTGGACTGCCGACGTTGATCCGGAAATCCACGAGGTGCTCAACCAGCGCACTGACCCCACCTGGCCCACCACCTGGTTCGTGCCGCGCCTCGATGCCTCGAAGGACTGCTTCAAGGATGTCTATAGCGTCATGAACAACTGGGGCGCCAACCACGGTGCCATCAGCTACGGCCACATCGGTGCCGACCTCATCACCCTCGCCTCCATGCTCCGCATCCCCGTCTGCATGCACAATGTGCCGGAGGACAAGATTTTCCGCCCCGCTGCATGGAATGCCTTCGGAATGGACAAGGAGGGCGCCGACTTCCGCGCCTGCCAGAACTTCGGACCGACGTATAAATAACCCCCTCGGGCTCTTTCAGAAAAGCCACACACCACTCAGAAATCCGATAACCACATGATCAAGAAATATCATTTTGAAGAATTTGTACGCCAGTCGCGCCGCGTTGGCGATGCTGGCCTTACCATCTGCTCCAGTGGCAACATGAGTTGGCGTCTGGGCGATGAGGTCCTCGTCAGCGGCACGGGCAGCTGGCTGCCCTCGATAGCCGAACACCAGGTGTCGCAGCTGTGCCTGCAGACGGGCGAAGTGCTCAACGGCGTGAAACCCTCGATGGAGAGCGTCTTCCACCGCGGCGTCATGCTGGAGCGTGAGGACGTGAACGTCGTGCTCCACTTCCAAAGCCCCTTCGCCACGATGCTCGCCTGCTGCAAGGACCGCCCCGCCAGCATCGCCGTCACGGCAGAAGTGCCCCTCCACGTGGGGCGCGTCATCCCCGAAATCCCCTTCACCACGCCCGGCAGCCCCGAATTGGCTGAAGCCGTCGTGAACGCCCTGCGCAACCGCAATGCCGTGCAGCTGCTGAAGCATGGCCAGGTGGTGTGCGGACGCAACTTCGACGATGTCTTCCAGCGCGCCATGTTCTTCGAGATGGCCTGCCGCACCGTCTGGCAGGCTCTGGCAGCCGGGCTCCAGCCCAACGTGCTGACCGAAGAGGAGATTGACGCCTTGGAAATGCACTTCGTCGGACATCTCACCAAAGACGGACTCTTCTAATCCTTTCCCTCATCGCGGCAGTATGGAGTGCAGTTTCACAGCAGTCCATACTGCCGCCTTTCTTTTTCAGGGGGAGCAAGGCAGCTGCCCGTGCGCGGGCTGCCGATTATTGACATCCCCCCTCCCCACCTACCTTAAATCTACATGAAACAGAAGAAAAACACCTTCCTTGCCATAGACTTCGGAGGCGGCTCCGGACGCGTCATGGCAGGATACATTGTTGACGGACAGCTGCAGACCGAAGAGATTCACCGTTTCAAGAATCAGCAGGTACGCATCGGCCTGCACGTCTATTGGAATTTCCCCTCTCTCTTCGCCGAAATGAAGGAGGGCATTCGCAAAGCGGCTGAACGCCCCGACCTGAACATCAGGAGCATTGGCATCGACACATGGGGTGTGGACTTCGCGCTGACCGACCGTTTCTGCAATCTCCTCTCCCTGCCCGTCAGCTATCGCGACAGGCGCACCGAGGGCCTGAGCCAAGCATTCCTGAACGACGGCTGCGACCCCGATGCCCACTATGCCGAGGCGGGCGTGCAGACCATGGACATCAACACGCTCTTCCAGCTTCAGGCCATGCAGCGCGACCAGCGCAGCCTCCTCGACATAGCCCACCGCCTGCTCTTCATGCCTGACCTCTTCAGCTTCTATCTCTGCGGATGCTACTCCTGCGAATACACCATCGCCAGCACTTCGGAGCTTTTGGATGCCCGCACGCGCGACTGGAACGTGCCGCTCATCCGCCGCCTGGGACTGCGCCCGGAGCTCTTCCCCACCGTCATCATGCCCGGCACGAAGCGCGGAAAGCTCATACCCTGCGTGGCTGAGGAGCTGGGGCTCAGCTGCGAGGTGGATTTGATAGCCGTCGGCAGCCACGACACGCAGAGCGCCGTCTTCGCAGCCCCCATTCCTGCCGAAGAAGCTGCCACGACGGCATTCATCAGCAGTGGCACATGGTCGCTGCTCGGCATCGACTTGCCCGAGCCCATCCTCACCCCCGAGGCGCGGAAGGCGGGATTCTCGAACGAGGGAAGCGTGAGCGGAGGCGTCAACTTCCTGCAGAACATCACGGGCCTCTGGTTCTTGCAGCAATTGCAGGCTGAATGGCAGCGGCGCGGAGACTGCTGGAGCTATCAGCAACTGGTGGAAATGGCTGAGCAGCAGCCTTGCGCCACCGTCATTGACGTGGACGATGCCGCCTTCAGCAGTCCGGCAAGCATGGAGCAAGCCATTGCCGACTATTGCCAGCGCCATCAGCTTGCCGTGCCGGAGAGTGTCGGCGAGATGTGCTACTGCGTCATCAACAGTCTGGCACAACGCTATGCCAAGGGCATTCGCCAGCTGAACGGCCTGCTGCCGGAGCCTGTCCGGAAAATCTGCGTCATCGGAGGCGGCAGCCGCAACGCGCTGCTCAACCGCCTGACTGCCGAGGCCACGGGGCTCGAGGTTTACACCGGGCCCGCCGAGGCCACTGCCATCGGCAACCTGCTGGTGCAGGCCATCGCCATGGGCGAAATCAGCAACAAGAATGAGGCGACGTATTGCTAACCCTTGCCAAACAGGGTAATCCGTCTGATTTTTTCAGCAGGCTTTGAAAGTTAGTCTTAGGGTGGGGGCTATCAAAACACTGCCTTCCCCTGAAAACCTATTTAGGTAGGTTCTATAAATTAGCTTGCGATGTATTTGCGACTATCGTGCCGTAGGCTTTTGTTTTTCATGAGGGAGCGTAGCGGGCTACGTGACCGAATGAAAGACAAAAAGATACGGTGCGAGAGGCGTGAAGACATCCAAGTAAAGCAGAAACACTGCCTTCCCCTGAAAACTAATTTATAGAACCTACCTTTACAGAACCTGCCTGCTTATTGCCTGCTTGTCCTCCACTTCCCTTTCCTCCCCATTTTTTATCTCTACACCCCCATGAGTCAAAAAGCATCCATCCTGCATCATAACGGCGTCTCCTATGTGCTGCCCTTCATCGTCATCACCTCCCTCTTCGCACTATGGGGTTTTGCCAATGACATCACGAATCCCATGGTGGCGGCGTTCCAGACCGTCATGGAACTTCCTGCCCGCCAAGCCTCGATGATTCAGTTTGCCTTCTACGGCGGCTATGCCACGATGGCCATTCCTGCCGCACTCTTCATCCGCCGCTATAGCTATAAGTCGGGCATCCTGCTCGGCCTCTCGCTCTATGCCGTCGGGGCCTTCCTCTTCATCCCTGCCGCTGCCCAGCAGAGCTTCACGTTCTTCTGCTGCTCGCTCTATATCCTGACCTTCGGACTGGCATTTCTGGAGACGACGGCCAACCCCTTCATCCTCTCCCTCGGCTCGAAGGAGACCTCCACGCGCCGCCTCAACCTGGCGCAGGCCTTCAACCCCATGGGCTCGCTCTGCGGCATGGCTGTGGCATCGCTCATCGTCCTGCCCAACCTCTGGAGCGACCGCCGCGATGCCGCAGGAAAAATCATCTTCGGCACGCTCTCCGAGGCTGAGAAGGCCGACATCCGCCTCCACGACCTTGCCATCATCCGCGACCCCTACGTCTGCATCGGCATCATCGTCGTCATCATGCTCGTCGTCATTGCCGTCATGAAAATGCCCAAGACGCAGGAGACGGAGGCAAAGAGCAGCGATGCCAGCGTGCGCACCACGCTCTCCCATCTCTTCCACAACAGGATTTACCGCGAAGGCGTCATTGCACAGTTCTTCTACGTCGCTGCGCAAATCATGGTCTGGACGTTCATCATCCAGTATGCCGACCATCTGGGCATCAACAAGGCCACGGCGCAGACGTACAACATCGTCGCCATGTCGCTCTTCCTCTGCTCGCGCTTCCTCGCCACGATGCTGATGAAGTATCTCAACGGCCGCCTGCTGCTCTCCATCTTCGGCATCGGCGCTGCCCTTGCCACGGCGGGCTGCATCCTCATTGAAGGCATGACGGGGCTCTACTGCCTCATCGCCATCAGCTTCTTCATGAGCCTGATGTTCCCCACGATTTATGGCATTGCGCTTGAGAACGTGGAGCCCTTCGACACGACGCTCGGCGCTGCCTTCCTCGTCATGGCCATCGTGGGCGGTGCCTGCATGCCCGTGCTGCAAGGCTCCATCATTGACATGGGCGGTGCTGAACACGTCATCTGCGGGCTTCCCAGCGTCAATGTCAGCTACGTCCTGCCCTTCGTCTGCTTCCTCATAATCACGCTCTACGGCTTCCGCTGCTATCTGGCACGCGACAAGAAATAACCCCTGCGCCCCCGCCCGGCATGGCCTCAGGGGTGAGGCCATTCCCTACCACGTTCCGGGGCGCAACCATGCGGCGCGTTTGCCCGTCCCGCTATGGTTCGCATACAACGAACACATTTTGAACATACGGCTTTCAGGCGCATATGCCCATCCAACTGCGGTTCGCGTCTGACGCACGCTATATGCCTCCCCCGCCTTCATGGCATCTGCCTTCCTGCTGATTGCTTTCACCCCGATAACTGATTGTTTTCACCCCGCAGAGTGACCATTTTCACCCTGCAAAATGGTCACTCCAAGATGAAACGCGCCGTTGAAAAAAAATGAAATGCCAACGGCGCGCTTTCCTACTCACTATCGCACAACCATCACTATCACACAACCATCATGAACACGCACAAACTGCTTCTTTCACTACTCTCCTGCTCCGCACTCACTGCGGCAGCACAGAACAAATCCGTCTATTCGCTCGATGCCTTCGGCCCTGACCTCATGGAACTCTTCGCAAAAGTAGAGGCGGAGGGGCGGAAATATCCTACCATCGAAGAACTGGAGGAAGTGGGAGTCCACCAAATGGACCTCGCCTTCGTACGCTCACACGAACAGGTGCGCCCCATCCTCAGCAATGCTGACATGAACGCCGTAAACGGCGTGGTGCCCACCCGGAAACTATGGATGAACATCCCCATCGGCATCGGAAAATATCAGGGCGGCTACCCCACCAGCAATTGGAGCGACGATCCTTACACGGGCTGGAACTATACCGCCGTCTTCGGCACGTGGAACCACGGGCTCTTCAGTGCGCCGGGCTGCGTGGTCGATGCTGCTCACCGCAATGGCACGGACATCTACAGCGGCATCAAGTTCTTCGAGAGCTGGACGCCGGGCTCCACGCCGGAGGGATGGCTGGCATTCATCAAGACCAAGGACAGCAAGGGCTACGATGGCTTCAAATACGTTCGGCCGCTGGTCAATGCCATGCGATTCTTCGGACACGACGGCCTGAACTACAACTTCGAGGCATCGGGATATGCTGACTCCGACGTGGTAAAATTCCATCAAGCCTGCTATAAGTATGCGAAGGAGATAGGATTTTCCAACTTCCACATCGGCATCTACACTCAGGCCTCCAGCCTCAACAGCGGCAACTGCGAGGCGCTGCTGGGCAAGAACGGCGTGAAGACTGCCGACGCCTTCCTCAACTATGTGGGCGGAAACTTCAACAGCGCCACGAACATGCGCAAGAGCATACAGGCAGCCGAGCAATATTTCGGCAGCAGCGAGGGCGTATATCAGGGCGCGCTCCTCTCGGGCTTGGAGCGCGGCTGGACCAACTTCATCGAGAACGAAGACGCCAAGAAGATGGGCATCGTGGTCTGGGGCGAGCATGGCGAGAGCCGTATCCACAGCTGGTGTCTGGGCGAGGACGGCATCGACTTCCAAGAGGCTTACCAGAGGCGGCAGGAATACTTCTTCAGCGGCGGCAACCGCAATGTGGCTGCACTGCCCAACTTCTGCCTCGACGTGCCTTGGCGCAATGAGTCGGACCTGAAGCGTTTCCACGGCCTGGCCAAGCTCGTGCCCGAACGCTCCACCGTGCAGCAGGATTTGCCCTTCAACACCTTCTTCAACATCGGCAACGGCGAACGCTATTACTATAAGGGAAAGGCCACGCTGGGCGGATGGTACAACATGGGCGCGCAAGACATCCTCCCCACGTATCGCTGGATGGTCTATAAGAAGGGGACTACGTTCGACGCGAACGGCCGAGTGGAGGGCACGGCGCTGGGCAACGAGGTGCCTGCACTGACGAATGCCGACGCCTACACGGGAGGTTCGTGCATCCGACTGGAGAATACGGCCGACGCCGACATCATCCTCTATCGCTGCGAGCTGACCGTAGGCGGAGCGAACCCCACAGCCACGCTGGCATGGAAGGTGCCGCAGACGGCGCAGGGCGTGGACGGAAAACTCACCATGCTGCTGCGCAAGCGGGGCGGCACTGACTGGATTGAAGTGCCCTTCGGGCGGGCTGAGGGCCATGCGTGGAATGCGGCTTCGATGCCCGTCGGCGAATTGCAGCAGGGCGATGTCATCGAATACATCGCGCTCCGGACTTCGGGCATCGTGAATGGTATGCTCGTAGGGCAGGTGGGCATCAGCGACGACACGAAGCGCGCCCCCGCTGCCGTGACGAACCTCATCGCCGAGGTGAAGGAGGAGACGCAGCAAAGCCTCTCCGTGCGCCTCTGCTGGGACATCAATGCCACGCCCTCGCTGCCGGACTTCGACATGACGCTCAATGCCGACGGAAACATTGACCATTATGAGATTCTCTATAAGAACGGCGAGAAAGGCCGAGTCAGCGAGGTGGCACGCACGACGAGCTGGGGAGCCTACGTGGGCAACATCCCCATGGCTGAAGATGAGAAGCCCTTCGTCGGCGTACGCGCTGCCAGCACCGACGGCTGCTCCTACAGCGACATCGAATGGGTGGAGATTCCGCGCGCCGCTGCTGCCGAACTGCCGGCAGGCAGCATCATGACGGACGACTATCCCGCCATCTATCTCGACCTCAACGCCGAGGACACGGACGTTGCCCTGAAGGAACGCTGGGTGAAGAGCCTGACGGCGAAGAATGCTGACGAACCCTACACGTACACCAACAACGTGGGTACGCCCTATATGCGCGACATTGCCGCCGGAATGTCGGACGACAAGGCAGACAAGACGAACTATCTGCTGGCTGAAGAGCCGCTGCGCGTGACGCAGGGGCAGCAGTTGGTCTTCACCATCAATGTCTCGCCCAAGATGGCCGAACAGACGGTGCGCGCCTATGTGGATTGGGATGGCGACCATCGCTTCAATGTCCACAACGATGAGCTGGCATGGCAGAGCGGCATATCGAACGACAAGAAGTCGAACACGGCGTTCAAGGCCACTACTACCTTCGGCTTCAACGTGCCTGCCGATGCGAAGCCCGGCCTCAGCCGCCTGCGCATAGCTACGGCCCATCCTTGGTTCCCCCACTCCGGCCCCACGGGCGGCATGCCTGCGGGATTCGCGCTGGATGTCCCCGTGGTCATCAGTGGTGACAATGCGCCCCGCGAGGCTGCCATCGACACTCACGACGCGGGCATTGCCGACGAACCGGAAGGCATGGTGCGCCCCGATGCCATCCATCCTGCCACGCCCATGGTCAGCCGTGCCGAAATCTGCGGCAAGCTCCTGAAGCTGGAGCATGTGGAGAAGGTCTGGGTGTACGCTGCCGACGGCCGTCTGGCACGCCATTCCGCAGCCTCCCCTCAGAGCCTCCCACTCGATGGCCTGGCATCGGGTGTCTATGTCGTGCGTATGCAGTGTGGCAGCATCATCCGCTCGCAGCAGCTGATTCTCCCATAATCCTTTCTGCCTAATACAAAAATCGAGGCTGCCCCGCCATTCAGCATGACGGGGCAGCCTCTTTTTCCGTAGTAGGGCAGGAATGTCTGAATGCTTATCTGCTTCACTGCTTAATGCCTGTTTTTCATCATCGATAACTAACTGCCAGACTCATGGGTTACTCGCGTTCTACCATCGGTCGCTGACTATCTGTCTTGCCAAAGAATCTGCTGGATGATACTACGGTTCATGATGCTCTGTAAATATCGCGAATGAGATTAGTGGACAAACCGCCATAGCCTGACATGCAGCCCCTTGCCTTTCCCTTCGTCCGACTGTCCTCGGTTCTGTCTGCACTTGACAAAAAAGTCTGCCCCGTCATGCTGAATGACAGGGCAGACTTTTTCCTTTCTTATTATATTTCTCAATCGCGGTTGGCGCGCTTGCGTGCCAGATGGTCAAGGATGACCTTGCGCATACGCATCGACTGGGGCGTCACCTCCACGTATTCATCAGCCTTGATGTATTCCAGCGCTTCCTCCAGACTGAAGATGACGGGAGGAATGATGCGCGCCTTCTCATCCGTGCCCGAAGCACGCACGTTCGTCAGCTGCTTTGCCTTCGTGACATTGACCACGAGGTCGTTCTCATGCACATGCTCGCCCACCACCTGTCCGGCATAGACCTCGTCCTGCGGATGGATGAAGAATTTTCCGCGGTCCTGCAGATGGTCGATGGCGTAGGCAAAGGCGGTTCCGCTCTCCAGGGCTATCATCGAGCCATTCGTGCGACGCTGGAGCTCGCCCTTGTAGGGCTGATATTCCTTGAAACGGTGTGCCATGATGGCTTCGCCCTGCGATGCCGTCAGCACATTCGTGCGCAGGCCGATGATGCCGCGCGAGGGGATGAGGAACTCCAGATCCACGCGCTCGCCCATGGTGAGCATGGAGGTCATCTCGCCCTTGCGGCGCGTCACCATGTCGATCATCTTCGAGGCAAACTCCTCGGGCACGTTGATGGTCAGCTCCTCAATGGGTTCGCAGCGCTGCCCGTCGATTTCCTTGTAAATCACCTGCGGCTGCCCCACTTGCAGCTCGTAGCCTTCGCGACGCATGGTCTCGATGAGGATGCTCAGATGGAGCACGCCTCGCCCGCTGACCATCCAGCGGTCCGTGGAGTCCTCCACCTCCGTCACGCGCAGGGCGAGGTCTTTCTCCAGCTCCTTGCGCAGGCGGTCGCCGATGTGGCGCGAGGTGCAGAATTTGCCTTCCTTGCCGAAGAGGGGGCTATCGTTGATGGTGAAGAGCATTGACATCGTCGGCTCGTCGATGGTAATCGTCGGCAGTGGCTCCGGGCGTTCGGGGATGGTGATGGTGTCGCCAATCTCGAAGTTCTCCAGACCGACGATGGCGCAGATGTCGCCACTCTCCACGCTTCCCACTCTCTGGCGGCCCATGCCCTCGAAAGTGTGCACCTCCTTGATTCGCGTGTTCTCCATCGTGCCGTCGCGGTGGCAGATGGTGATGTTCATGCCCTCGCTGATCGTGCCGCGGTGTACACGTCCGACGGCAATGCGCCCCGTATAGTTCGAATAGTCAAGGCTCGTGATGAGCATCTGCGCGTCGCCCTCCAGCTGCTGCGGGGCGGGAATCTCTTCGAGGATGGTGTCGAGCAGATAGTGGATGTTGTCCGTGGGCGCGTTGTAGTCTTCGCCCATCCATCCATTCTTTGCCGAGCCATAGACGACTTTGAAATCCAGCTGCTCCTCGGAGGCCCCGAGGTCGCACATGAGGTCAAACACCATTTCATACACCTCCTCGGGGCGGCAATTCGGCTTATCCACCTTATTGACGACGACGATGGGCTTGAGCCCAATCTCCAGCGCCTTTTGCAGCACGAAGCGCGTCTGCGGCATCGGGCCTTCGAAGGCATCCACGAGGAGGATGCACCCGTCTGCCATATTGAGCACGCGCTCCACCTCTCCGCCGAAGTCGGAGTGTCCCGGAGTGTCGATGATGTTGATTTTCGTATCTTTATAGCGTATGCTGACGTTTTTCGAAAGAATCGTGATGCCACGCTCCCGCTCCAAGTCATTATTGTCAAGCATCAATTCTCCTGTCTGCTGGTTAGCGCGGAAGAGGTTTCCTGCCAGCAGCATCTTGTCAACGAGGGTCGTCTTGCCGTGATCGACGTGGGCGATGATGGCGATATTCCTAAGATTTTGCATAATGTAAGATTGTAGTCTTTCACATGGACGGTGGGGGTTTCTGCCCCTGCCTGTATATTTTTAACGCGCAAAGTTACTTTTATTTTTCCACTTCCCGGCTTCTCTCTCTCCCAGTTTTTGAAATCAGGCGGACCGTTGTCCGCAAAATATAAAATTCATAAAGCAACTATCCCCGTTTTCTGCGAAAAAAAATCTACAACCATTTGTCTGGCAATGCCATGCGATGTCCTTCATGATGCCCTTCTGTATGCGGAAGGAGTGGTGCCCGTGTGCGCCTTGAAGAAGCGGACGAAATGCTGCGGATATTCAAATCCCAGCCGCTCGCTCACCATTGCGATGCTGAGGGAGTCGTCGTTCAGCAGCTGCTTGGCATGGGCGAGCAGACGGTCGGCTATGATGTCCTTGGCAGTACGCCCAGTCTCCGTCTTCACCAATGTGCCGAAATACCCCGTGGACAGGCAGCACTTGTCGGCAAACCATGCTACGGAAGGCAGGCCCTCCCGCGTGGCTTTCGTGGCGATATAGTCGTCGAGCAAGGCCATGAACTTCTTCACCACGCCGTGGTTCACCTCCTCGCGGGTGATGAACTGGCGGTCGTAGAAGCGCAGGCAATAGTTGAGCAGCAGCTCGATGTTCGAGACGATGAGTTCGCGCGTGTGCCTGTCGATGGCATGGCGCAGCTCCTGCTCTATCATGGCGAGCACCCCCCTGAACACGTCCACCTCCTGAGCTGAAAGGTGTAAGGCCTCCGTACTGCTGTAGCCGAAGAACTCATAGCGGCTCATCTGCCTTGCCAGCGGGGTGCGGTTGAGCAGGTCGGGATGGAAAGCCAATGCCGTATATTTTGCAAAAGGCACTGCGGGGTTAGGCTCCACCGTCACCGTCTGCCCCGGTGCGAAGCTCGTCACGGTCATCTCGTCGAAGTCGTAGGGCGTGCGGCCATAGGAGAGCTTGCAGCCCTTGGTCTCCTTGAGGTAGATGGCATAGAGCCCATAGTGCATCAGGCTCTTCTGTATATGCTCCGTGCTGTCCACGTGCAACACGCTGACCAAGGGATGAAGCGTCTCCATCCCGTTATAGTCGTTGAAGTCCTGTATGGTGTTCAGAAATATCTCTTGCATATATACATGCAACGCACAAACGTCTGATTTATTGTATTAGGTAGATTCTATAAATTAGTTTTCAATGTAAGGCAGTGTTTCTGTTTTACTTG
>CALZJF010000027.1 GCA_945787885.1 uncultured Bacteroidales bacterium
AATTTGAACTATATTTGAGCCGTAGGACATACATAGAGTGTAATCCTCTTAAATCTCTGAATATCAGTGGTTTTGTTACTTTTATCGTTTCTTGCCTTACGTTGAGGATGTGACTCCTGATTAACATTCTCTACTTTCCCACGCAGAAACGGGAAAATATGGTGCTGATAACCTCATCGGAGGTGATGGCTCCACCGAGGATTTCAGAAAGATGGTGGAGGCATTCGCGTAAATCTTGCGCGATGAAGTCGCCAGAAATGCCCGCTTTCAGACCTTCTGCTACGCGAAGTAGAGCCGACTTGGCTTGGAGAAGAGCATCATAGTGGCGGAGGTTGGTGACGATGGTGTCTGATGAAGCTGTGGAGAAACGGGCATCGGCAATGGCTTTGAGGCGTTGTTCTAACAGGTGCATTCCATCGCCCGTCTGGGCAGAGAGCGTAAGGATGCTGCCTGCATCGGGGGATGCAGGAAGCGCGTTGGAAGAAAGGGCGGCGATGGGTGGCAGAAGGTCTGATTTGGTTTGGACGTAGAGGAGAGACTGATGTTCCTCGCCTTCGTACTGGGGAAATGGGGATTGGCCGTCAGAAAGGAGAATGACAATCTGTGCATGATGTGCTGCCTTCAGGCTGCGCTCGATGCCCATCTGTTCGATGACATCATCCGTTTGCCTGATTCCTGCGGTGTCGATGAAGCGGAAGGTATGGTCGCCGATGGTGAATGTGGCATCAATGGTATCGCGCGTAGTGCCTTGAATGTCGCTGACGATGGCTCTGTCGTCGTGGACGATGGCATTGAGGAGTGTGCTCTTTCCGACATTGGGAGCTCCGATGATGGCTACGGCGATGCCGTTCTTGATGGCATTTCCTACGGCAAAGCTGCTCGTCAGACTATCTATAGAAGAGATAAGGAGGTGAGCCTGGGAAGAAAGTTCGGAACGGTCAGCAAACTCCAAATCTTCATGGTCAGAGAAATCGAGTTCCAACTCAAGGAGCGCGGTCAGTTGCAGTAGTCGATCGCGGATGGTGGTCAGCGCATGACTGTAGGTGCCGCGCATTTGAGCCATGGCGATACGGTGCGTGGCTGCATTGTTAGCGGCGATGACGTCTGCCACAGCCTCTGCTTGTGCCAAATCGAGACGTCCATTCAGGAATGCTCTTTGCGTGAACTCTCCAGGGCGCGCGGCACGGCATCCCGCAGCAATGAGTTGCCGACAAACCTCCTGAAGAATGTAGGCAGAACCATGACAACTGATTTCAACGCTATCTTCGCCAGTATAGCTGTGTGGAGCACGAAACAGGCTGACCAGCACTTCGTCGATAATAGTCCCTTCAGGCGAGAGGAAATTTCCGAAGTGTAAGGTGTGGCTCTTTCCTGCGGATAGTGGGCGTTTCCCTGAAAAAAGAGTGTCAGTAATAGTTATAGAGGACGGGCCACTGACGCGCACGATGCCAATAGCACCGCCTTGCGATGTAGCTACAGCACAGATGGTATCTTTGTCGGACATAAAATTATGAGGAGGATGAATGGTGGATGGATTCTGCTATATGTCAGGCTCAAATTATAGTCTAACCATCGCAGGAAAATTCCTTTTAGAGAGAGAAAGAAGAGAGGAAGAGATAATTTTTTGTAATTTTGTGGTCAAAATTATAGGTTCATGACACATAAAAAAGGATTTTTGGCATTGAGCCCCATCCTGCTTTTAGCAGTATTGTTTCTGGGGTTAGGACTTCTATGGGGCGATTTCTACAAAGTTCCGCTGGTGGTGGTATTTGGAATAGTGCTGGTGTATGCCGTAGGAGTGTCAAAGGGGCGCAGCATAAGCGAGCGAATAGATGCCGTTTGCGCAGGAGCAGGCGATAAGAATCTGATGTTGATGATATGGATTTTTCTGCTGGCAGGGAGTTTTGCCCAGATAGCCAAGCAAATGGGTGCGATAGACGCAATGGTGGAGCTGACGCTGTCTGTGATGCCAAGCGTGATGCTGCTTCCGAGTATTTTCTTGGCAGCTTGCTTTATCTCCATCAGTATAGGGACGAGCGTAGGCACGATAGTGGCACTAAGTCCGATAGCAGCGGGAATGGCGGAGCAGACGGGGCTTTCTGCTGCATTATTGGTAGCATGTGCAGTGGGCGGAGCTTTCTTTGGCGACAATTTGAGCTTCATCTCAGATACAACCATCGTGGCTACCCGTACACAGAACGTTCGGCTCTCAGATAAATTCCGGGCGAACGTGAGAATAGCAGTCCCGGCAGCAGTGATTACCTTTTCGATACTCCTTGCACTGAGTCTGTCAACAGCTACCGGTCATGGCGACTTTGCTGTGAGCGGCTTCGAGGATATTCCTAACA
The DNA here is from genome assembly GCA_945787885.1 of uncultured Bacteroidales bacterium. Taxonomy (GTDB): domain Bacteria; phylum Bacteroidota; class Bacteroidia; order Bacteroidales; family Bacteroidaceae; genus Alloprevotella. The sequence goes on from CALZJF010000027.1 coordinate 2,349, forward strand.
GCACGTTTATCAAAGTATTGCCCTATCTCTGTGTGTTAGCATTTGCTGCCATGGGGATGAATGTGATACTTGTGCTGGTGGTGGGGAATATACTCTCGGTGGTTATAGGATTGTTGCTGGGCGATTTCTGTGTCTCTTCGGCTATGGGAGCATCGGCTGACGGCATGAAGGGCATGACGGAAACCATTCTCATAGCCCTGATGGCAGGAGGATTGATGGAACTGATACGACGGGGAGGAGGTATCGGGTATCTTATTTACCATCTGACCCGCGGTGTAAAGGGGAAGCGCGGCGCGGAAGGTGCGATTGCGGCATTAGTGTGCCTGACCAACTGCTGCACTGCCAACAACACCGTTGCCATACTTTCCGTAGGAAAAATCAGCGCGGAGATAGCCAACAGGTTTGGAGTGAACCGCTGTAAGAGTGCATCATTGCTCGATACATTCTCGTGCGTCATACAAGGGGTGTTACCCTATGGAGCCCAACTTCTGATAGCAGCAGGACTAACAGGGCTTAACCCCGTAGAAATCATTCCGCACCTCTACTACAACTTTGTGCTTGCGGTTGTAGCATTGGGAGGAATCCTGCTGCGTTATCCCATGAAATATAGTTGACGCCTGAACCTAAAAAACAGAGGATGAATGAATATAGTAAACGCCCGCCAGTGATGACGGGCGTTTGTTATGGGGCATATTGAACAATTCCCATAAACTTTCAGAAGCAGAAAGGGAGGAGGCTATTCAACGTAAAGCACCAACCCTTTTAGATATTCGCCCTCGGGATGATAGATGTTAATGGGATGGTCAGCAGGTTGATGGAGTTGGTGCAGGATTCTGACGTGTCTTCCACTTTGTGCTGCTGCCGTGAAGACAGCGAGGCGGAATTGCTCTTTATTGACAGCCTGACTGCAAGAGAAGGTGAACACAATGCCTCCCGGCCGAATTTTCTTGAAGGCAATAGCATTGAGGCGAGTGTAGCCTTTAAGAGCGTTGCGAAGGGCATCTTTGTGCTTGGCAAAGGCAGGAGGGTCAAGCACGATTAGTTCGTAGTCGCCGCCTGCCCGTTCCAAATATTTGAAGGCATCTTCGCAAAAAGCCTCATGGCGACTATCATCTGGAAAATTGAGCGCAATATTGCGTCTTGTCAGTTCGATTGCTTTGGCAGAAGCATCTACACTGTGGACGCTGACAGCTCCACCACGCATGGCATAAACACTGAATCCGCCCGTATAGCAGAACATGTTGAGAACATTTTTGCCCATGGAATAGGTCTCCAGCAGGGAGCGATTGTCGCGTTGATCGACAAAGAAGCCCGTTTTTTGACCTTCAAGCCAGTCGATGTGGAACTTTAGTGCGTTTTCTTCAGCAACGTTAATGTCTGTATGGCCCAGAATAAACTCGTCTTTTGCGTCAAGATGAGCCTTGAAGGGTAGGGTGGTCTCGGATTTGTAGTAAAGATTCTTTATGGTTCCTTCCGTGGCTTCCGTGATGACATCGGAAATTTCATGTCGTGAGCGGTGCATGCCTACAGAATGTGCCTGCATGACAGCCGTATCGCCATAGACATCTATGATGAGGCCAGGAAGACGGTCGCCTTCGCCATGCACGAGGCGAAACATGGTGTTGTCAGAGCGTACGAGTCCCAAGCGTTTGCGTACGAGCCATGCTTCGTGAATGCGCTTGAGCCAAAACTGGCGGTCGATGGGTTCATCGGCAAAAGACAGTACACGCACGGCAATAGAGCCAATTTGAAAATGCCCCTTTGCAACGAACACTGTTTCATAACCGTTGGGAGTAGCTACACTCTCCAACACATTGACGATATCGCCTTCTTCGATATGGTCGCCTTCGGTCTTGAATATGGCACCGCTGAACACCCATGGATGGAAGCGCCTGAGGCTTTCTCCTTTTCCACGGCGAAGTATAATGTTTGTCATGATGATTCTTTCTTTTCGATAGGGAATGTGAGAGGACTGTGAAAAGAGATGCCGTTACTCTTCTGCACTTTGATTTTCGACAGGACAGGGGACCAGAAAATAATCGCCAGAGTGGTGAAGTTCTGTCATAATCTTGTAGAGATGAATGCAGGCAGCGGCATCCGTGGCGGCATAGATGCGCTGTTTTTCATCTAACACATCGGCTTCCCAGTTAGAGAGTTGGGCATTCTTGGATATTCTCTTCTTCAAGAAATTGGCATAGAGCTTCTGCAGGCTCATATCTTCTATGCCCATTCCTGTGGCTATATGCTGCAAATCGGTGAAGCCTGCTGGATGAAACTCCGGTTTTCGGTGGGTCAAAGCCCTGAAATCATCGTGGAGAGAGAGCCCGACCTTGTGTATGGCGGGGTCTTCAAGAATTGAGGATATGCACGCAGGGAATCCCATAAAATTGAGGCGGAAGAGGAAGCAAATCTCTTCCGTAGCCACTTGAAGGAGTGCTACAGGATATTGCAGGCCACGCTTGAACGAGGGGCGAGTCTCTGTGTCGATACCGATGAGAGGGAATTTGCGCAAATAGTCAGCAGCTCTCACTGCTTCGTTTTCGCTTTGTACAACAATGATTTTTCCCTCAAAGACATAGCGAGCAAGTTGTGGAATATATGATTTTTCAGTTTTTGAAAATAGTTGGTACATGAATATCCATTTTTGTTTTTCTGAATTATAAGCAGGTAGTGAACATTAGTTGGTTGCAGGATTTGTTGTGTATGTTAGTTTGGATATTCTCCTTGGCGCATCATTAAGCCATGAAGACATTTGTGATTCACCTATAATATGGCAGCTATGCTCCTATATATATTATGCTCCTATATATATATATAACTCGCTCAGCATCCAGACAGCGCATTCAAACAAATTTACCTAATTTTAGATGACTAATTTTCATTGCCTGCTTAGAACACTCCTTAAAAGGAATCCTACAGCTCGTCAATGTTATCATCGGAGAGCAACTGATGAATGGCTGTGAGCGCAGACAAAAGCCGACATCCCCAGTTGCTCTTGAAATCTTGAAGACACTCATAGAGTGTAACCTGCATGGCTTCCTCGTTTTCCTGACGGAAAGTCTCTACCATATTACGCAGAGGCTGATAGCAGTCAGCAAGGCATTCGCTGATGGTAGAAACAATAGGAGTGTCTGTGTATTTGGAATCAGGATGCCAAACATCGAGGAAATCATCGGTTTCTCTGAATATGGCAGCCACGTTGAAACGCACAAAGTTGTAGTCTTCTATGGTGACTGTATCTTGTACGAAGCCGTAGTATTCCTCCACATCCTCTAACGAGGCGGCACGAAAATAGAGTACAGGGAGAATCTGCTGCATGGTGCGGGCAAATTCTCCACGCTCAGAGCCTTCACACTGTTCTATCTGAATACAAAATTGTGTGGCAGTGCTGACAAAATCCAGCACATCATGTCTAAAAAGATGGTTCTCAGAGATTTCCATAAAAATAGTAGTACCAGTAAGTGTCGCCGTATGCCTCGCGCATTGCGTTTGCTTCAGCTTTCGAGGGTTTGCCCTTTAGAGGACTTTCTTTCCGAAGCGTTTTTTGAAGAGCTGTGAAGTCGTTATAGTTTGTTTCGACAGCAGTGTTTTGATAAATGAGCAGAGGGTTGGCTGATTTATGGTTGTATAGCACCAATGCTTCTTCCTCAGCGCGTTGCAAACTATCACTGGGGAGGGTGGCACAGAGTTCTGCCAAACGGGGCAGGTCGCGCCGTAGCATACAGAACAGACGAATGCGCGCTGCTGAGTCTGGCTCTTGTCCGGAGAGAAAGAAAGTGGAGTCTGGCAGAGTACGTCCTAAGGGAGAAATAAAGAATTTTTCGCCTAAACAACCTTGATTTTCAAGGGCGATGATGCGCTGCTTCAGTATTTCAGCAGTGGGATTTTCATATCTTTCTCCTGTCTTTGCCGCCTCATCGTATAGTCCGATTAGGTTGAGCCGTTCCATTCTCTGCTGTATGACAGACTGTTCGTCAGGACTTGTCAGGACGCAGAACAGAAAAATCGTACAGAAGATTAGGACCAGACTGCGCGGAAGAGAATGAAATATCCTGACGGGCATAACGCGAACGACTATGACGGCTATTCCCACAAGGAGAGTCATGGCAGCCAATCCGATGTGCCAAGGTTGCAGTTGCAGAATCTGCTGGGACTGCTCTGGGGTTTGCGCCTGTTCGCGCAGAATATGGAGTATCTGTTCGGCCTGAAGGCGTGAGGTATAGAAATATACAAATGCTCCGAAGAGCACGATTCCAATGAAACGCGCTCTTCGGAGAAAGAGGTTGCTATGTTTTTTTCTAAGGTTCATTCAGCTTTAGCCTGATTCTTGGCCTTTGTGGTTTTTTTTGCTTTGGGGGCAGCTTTAGCTTTTTCCTCAGCAGGACTATTTGATTCTTCCGGCGAAGGGTTCTTACGAAGTACCATGGCGGAACGCGCAGGGAGATAGAGCTTCAGCCATCCCTTGCCGTCGCGAGCGAGGAGGGGATCAAAATTGGTAAAGTGCTTCACGCTGTCATCGTTCAGCCCAAAACCTCCGAACGCAGGATCGTCAGTGTTTAGCACTACGGAGTAGTCTCCCTGTGGCACCATGAATCCATAATCCGTGAACGAACGGTTGGGCGAGAAATTAAAGAAGAAGAAGAGGTCGCCGCGGCAGTATGCCAACACTTGGTCGCCATCGTTGTGCCAAATCTCCTGTACGGGAGTCTTCTGGAATTTCTTCATGCCCTTGATGAGTTTTATCATAGCCTCATCGAAGTCGCCCAGATAGTGGTAGCAGAGCTCCTTATTATCGACAAGATTCCACTGGCGGCGTGCATATTTGTAGCTCCAGCCGTTGCCTTCGCGCGGGAAGTCTATCCATTCGGGATGTCCGTATTCATTACCCATGAAGTTCAGATAGCCACCATTGATGGTAGAGGCAGTCACGAGTCGAATCATCTTGTGAAGAGCTATTCCGCGGTGAGCCATGAAGTTTTCATCGCCCTTCTTGAAATGCCAGTACATGTCAGCGTCAATCAGGCGAAAGACAATGGTCTTATCGCCGACGAGGGCTTGGTCGTGGCTTTCAGCGTAGGAGATAGTGGCTTCGTCAGCACGCCGGTTGGTCAGTTCCCAGAAGATGCTGGAAGGTTTCCAGTCTTCATCTTTCCGCTCCTTGATGGTCTTTATCCAATAGTCGGGGATGTTCATCGCCATACGGTAGTCAAATCCCATTCCGCCATCCTTAAATGGCAGGGCAAGACCTGGCATTCCCGATACTTCCTCAGCAATAGTGATGGCATTAGGATTCACCTGATGAATCAGTTCGTTCGCCAGTGTCAGATAGCAGATGGCATCGACATCCTGACTTCCATTGTAGTAGTCGCCATATCCTCCGAATGCTTGTCCGAGGCCGTGGCTGTAATAGAGCATGGAAGTGACTCCGTCAAAGCGGAAACCATCGAAATGATACTCTTCCAGCCAGAATCGGCAGTTGGAGAGCAAGAAGTGGATGACTTCATTCTTGCCATAGTCGAAGCAGAGGCTATCCCAAGCGGGATGTTCGCGACGATCGCCTTGGCAGAAATATTGGCAGGGGTCGCCGGCAAAATTGCCGAGGCCTTCATTTTCATTCTTCACGGCATGGCTCTGCACAAGGTCCATGATGACGGCAACGCCTTGCTCATGCGCAGCGTCAATCAGGGCTTTCAGTTCATCGGGCGTGCCGCATCGGCTGCTGGCTGCAAAGAAGGAGCTGACGTGATAGCCGAAGGAGCCATAGTAGGGATGCTCCTGAATGGCCATTATCTGAATGCAGTTATAGCCGTCCTTGACAATGCGCGGAAGCACATTCTCACGGAACTCATTGTAGGTGCCCACCTTCTCGGCATCCTGCGACATACCCACGTGGCATTCATAAATCAGAAGAGGGTCTTTGCAGGCCTTAAACTTTTTAGTCTTAAACACATAGGGGTGTTCAGGAGCCCACACCTGTGCGCTGAAAATATGTGTTTGCTCGTCCTGGACGGCACGGGTGCAATATGCAGGAATACGCTCGCCTTGTCCGCCTTCCCAGTGGACCGACAGCTTGTAAAGGTCGCCATGATGCAGGGCTTTGCTGGGAAGTTTCAGCTCCCAGTTGCCGCTATCACCGAGTCTCTTAAACTCATACTCCGGCATTTCCTTCCAGTCGTTGCACTGTCCGATGAGGAAAATGCGGGTAGCATTCGGAGCCCATTCGCGGAGCACCCACTGTCTTGGAGTGCGATGAAGTCCGAAATACAAATGTCCGCTGGCAAAATCCACGAGTGAACTTCCGCCAGCCAGCTCCTTCATCTTGCGTGCGGCGTAGTCGTAACGCCCCTGAATAGCATCATTGAAGGGTTCGAGCCAAGGGTCTTTCTTGACGATTTTCAGTTTCGGAGCAGCCTTAACTTTTGGTGCTGCCTTTACGGATTTCTTTGCCATAGTATTTTGATTGAGGTTGGATTCTTGTCCAGGGGGGAGGAAGGAAGGGGAAAATCCCGAGTTATTTTGTTTCGCGATGCCCGTTTACGTAGGTTCCCGATGCTATACGATTGCCGTTCTTGTCGTATTCCACGAACTTTCCATCGCGTTCGCCCTCTTTGTAGGAGCCCTCATAACGTGTGCCATCGCTAAGGATTTCTATACATTTACCATGCTTCATTCCTTGCTTGAAGCGGCCCTTATATTTGTCTCCATTCGATGAGCGAAGAATGCCCTCACCATCCATGAGGCCGTTAATCCATTCTCCGTTGTATTCATCGCCGGACTTTGTCTTATACACTCCCACACCGTGGGGCTTATTGTGGAGCCATTCGCCGGAATACGTGGCAACGCCCTTCCATGTGAAGACACCGCGTCCGCTCTGTTCGCCATCGAGGAACTGTCCTACATATTTATTGCCATTCGCAAAGGTGAAAACGCCTTCTCCAGTGCGTGCGCCATATTGGTACTGGCCTTCATAAACGTCGCCGTTGCGGAATTTGTAGATGCCTTTTCCGTGCTGATTGTCATCACGCCATTCTCCGCTATAGACATCGCCATCGGCATAGTAGAATGTGCCGTAACCGTTACGCATATTGTCTGCCCAGTTTCCTTCGTAACGGGAATTGTCGTGCCAGTCGAACACGCCTTTACCTTGCTTTTTGTCATCTACCCAATGCCCTTTGTAGTAGGCACCAGAGACGTAGGTGTAAATGCCCTCGCCATTGCGGCGGTCGGCCTTCCAGTCGCCGTTGTAGATGTCGCCGTTGTAATAATACATGACGCCTTTGCCTTCCTTCTGATTGCGATACCACAATCCTTCATAGCGGTTATTGTTGAGGAAGTAATAGGTGCCCTTGCCATGTTGCTGGTCGTTGAACCAAGAACCTTGGTATTTTTCGCCGTCTGCGAATATCAGGAGTCCGTCGCCATTGCGCTTGCCCTTTAAGTAGAAGCCCTCATAGACATCGCCGTTCCGAAATTGCGTGCGGCCTTTACCATTGGGCTTATTGTTGGTCATGTCGCCAGTATATATACTTCCATCCTTGAAAGTATAGCTTCCCACCTGCAGTTTTTGGGCAGAAATGCTAAGCGGACAGAGCGATGCAAATGCTAAGGATGTGATTATGGTGCGTAGTTTTATCATTGTACGGGATATTGGTTGGGATAATATAAAGCTACTTCATGCAAGTAACCCCGTGCAAATTTATGACTTTTTTGAAAGTTGAGCAAGAAAAGAATCTTTTGTCTTTCGTGAAAGTCGTCATTTTTTATGCCTTCTGACTTAAAAACTGTTCTGCACGTTCCAAATCTTCGGGGGTATCTATACCGATGGTTTCGATGTCAGTATATCCGACAGTGATGCGATAGCCAGCTTCGAGCCATCGCAGCTGCTCCAGGCTTTCTGCTTGCTCAAGCACTCCTGCGGGCAATTGGGTGATTTGACGAAGCACCTCCGTGCGATAGGCGTAGAGTCCGATGTGTTTATAGAAAGTATGGGTGGCGAGCCAGTCTTTTTCGTCTATTCCACGCAGATATGGCACTATGCTTCTTGAGAAATAGAGAGCCTGATGCTGATTGCCCACGACGACTTTGGGGGAGTTAGGGTTACGAAGCGCATCAATGCCAGCATCTTTGGCAAAGGGTTTCACCAAGGTGGCTATGTCAGTTGCGGGATGTTCAAAGCAAGCCATGACTGCCTGAATCTGAGAATGATGCACAAAGGGCTCATCGCCTTGCACGTTGATGACGACATCGGCTTCTACGCCACTCTTTGTATAGGCCTCCCAGCAGCGGTCTGTTCCAGAACGATGATGCGTGGAGGTCATGATTACTCTGCCACCAAATTGCATCACTGCGTCTGCTATTCGTTCATCATCCGTAGCCACGAAGGTGTCAGGAACAACATCGCTGACACGGCGATAAACGTGTTCAATAATTGGGCGTTCTCCAAGTTTTGCCAATGGTTTTGCAGGAAAACGCGTGGAGGCATAGCGAGCAGGGATAATGGCTAAATATTTTTTCATAGGAAGATAATGGATGGGGTTCATGGTAATGTTTTTGATTCATCTGCACTTTTCATCGCTAAGTGACCATTTCGAGGGATGAAAAAAATCACTTTTGGGGAAGAATATGGTCAGTTACGTGGGGCAAAATGACTACATGGAAAGCGGAAGTATGGAAGAATCGGCAGGAAGCACGGAAAAATTCACCTCAGTGTCATGCTTCATGCTTATAAAACAATTGTTTTCATGGAATTAGAAAAAGCAATAACGGGCTTCTGATGTATGATTCATCAACAAGCCTTTAGGTAGGTTCTATCAATTGGCTTGTGATGTATTAGCAGCTGTCGCGCCGTAGGTTTTTGATTTTCATGAGGGAGCGCAGCGGCTACGTGACTGAATGAAAGACAAAAACCTACGGCGCGATAGTCGCAAATACATTGCAAGCTAATTTATAGAACCTACCTAAAACCTGCATCCAAACAGGGCATTCAAACATTAAACCAATTTTGATTACCTACTTAAAGCGGGTTGGACACCAAGTGTGGGGGAGGGGGAATCAATCGAATACGTCATCGGTCGTATCGTCTGGTGGAGCAACCATGACGTCTTCTCCGGCAATGTCGCCACCGATTTGCACACTTTCTGCGGTCTGCAGACTATCTGCCGCAATGGTGAAAGACTCATCGGGACGATAGCCTAAAACGGGCGTACGATATATTTTTTTCATATAGTAAGCCCAAATAGGAAGTGCTGTTGATGCACCCTGACCCAAAGCCATGCTGTTGAAATGAATATCGCGGTCTTCACCGCCCACCCAACATGCCGTGACAAGACGTGGCACATAGCCTACGAACCATCCGTCGGAATTGTTGTTGGTAGTTCCTGTCTTGCCAGCTATAGGGCCTTCGAGTCCGTATTTGAAGCGAAGGCGGCGACCAGTTCCCTGATCAATGACGGCTTGCATCATGTCGATCATGTAGTAGCTGGTCTGCTCACTGATGACCTCGTTCATGCGTGGTGTAAATTCAGCGAGAATATTGCCCTCGCTGTCTTCAATGCGCGTGACGAGGAGCGGGGCACACCGCATACCGCGGTTGGCGAAGGCGGTATAGGCTGATGCCATTTCTGCGACGGTGATATCGCACGTGCCCAGACAAAGGGATATGGAAGGATGGATTTCAGGGTTGACCACTCCGAAGTTCTCCAGATACCTTTTTAGCTTATTGCCAGTAGGGTCAACCTGATACATCAGTGCCGCACTCACCCAGTTGTTGGATTGCGATAAGCCCCATTTGAGTGTGACCATTTCGCCATAACGAGCTCGGCTGCCATTGCGTGGTGCCCAGGGCTGACCGGAGACATAATATGTTCGGTGGACATTGGCTACGACATCGTTCGGCGTGTAACCTTCTTCCATAGCCATTGCATAGACGAAAGGCTTCATGGTAGAACCCACCTGGCGCCGACCTTGCATGGCCATGTCGTATTGAAAATGCGTATAGTTGAGTCCGCCAACATAGGCCTTGACATAACCGTTGGCGGGATCGATGCTGACGAGTCCTGCGCGCAGGAAGGATTTGTAGTAGCGAATGGAGTCAAGGGGCGTCATGACTGTATCTACATCTCCATGATAGCTGAAAATCGTCATGGGCGTAGGCTCGTAGAATGTGCGGAATATCTCGCTTTCGCTCATTCCGTCGGCTTTGAGATGGCGGTATCTGTCCGTCTGCCGCATACTCTTTTCTAAAATATGTCGGATTTCTTCGGGAGACAGCCTCGTAGAGTAGGGGAAATTCGGTGATGTTGCCTTCTGCTTGTTAAATTGCGGCTGCAGCTCCATAGCCACATGGCCAAAGACGCTCTCTTCGGCATAGCGTTGCATACGGGAGTCTATCGTGGTATAGACTTTCAGGCCATCCGTGTAGATGTCGTAGGTGTTTCCATCGCGTTTGTGGTTTTTGTTGCACCATCCGTATAGAGGGTCGTTTTCCCATGCCAAAGAGTCGGCATAATACTGCAGCATCTGCCACTCGCGATAATTGCTCTTTTTAGGACGTCCGGCAGTGAGTATCTGTCTGAGATACTCGCGCAAATAAGTAGCAGCACCTTCTTTATGATCGACACGGTGGAAGTGGAGCGTAAGTTCTTCAGCTGCCAGCGCATTGCATTCTTCTTCAGTGATATAGCCTGCCTTCACCATCTGTCCGAGCACGATGTTTCGGCGAGCCTTGCAGCGTTCGGCATGGCGTATGGGATTGTAGTAAGAAGGATTTTTGCACATGCCGATAAGAGTGGCAGCCTCATTGATAGTCAGACGGCTGGGCGACTTTCCAAAATAAACGTTGGCAGCCGTCTTGATACCTACTGCATTGTGCAAGAAATCAAAATAGTTGAGATAGAGCGTCATGATTTCCTCTTTCGTGTAGTATCGCTCTATCTCTACAGCTATAACCCATTCTATGGGTTTTTGGAAAAGGCGTTGCACGGTGGTACGTGCCGTCTCGGAATAAAGCTGTTTGGCCAGCTGTTGAGTGATGGTAGAGCCACCGCCAGCATTTTTCTGCCTGAATATACCACGTTTGACGATAGCACGCCCCAAGGCTTTCACATCAATGCCAGAATGCTCATAGAAACGGGCATCCTCCGTAGCAATGAGTGCCTGAAAGACGACGGGAGCAATGCTGTCATAGCCCGTGAACACACGATTCTCGCTTCTCGACCATGTGCCGAGCAGTTTTCCATCTGCCGTAATAGCTTGAGAAGCATAGCGACTGATGGGGCTTTGAATTTCTTCCAAATCAGGCATATAGCCTATCCAACCTCGTGATATACTATAAAATCCCAAAGAGATAAGTCCTATGGAGAGTATGAATAGGCTCCAAAGAGCGATAATGAATTTCCGGCGCATAGGGGGGAGGGCAGAAAGAACAGAAATAGGGGGGAGGAAAATAAAGAAAACTCTCCCCCGCATTCCCCTCCTAAAGAAGGGAAGGGGAGAGAGTTTCCGAAAAAAAGAAGATACGTTCTATATACTTCCACCATCAGAGAATGTAATAGATGTGGGATTCTGGCAAAACGCAGTTATAGAACGTTTTTTGTTGATGAAGAATAAATGTCAAGCTATATGGGGGTGAAACTTGCTTGAATGTCTATGCCAAGAATATAGCCCAAAGACTTAGAAAAGATATTGGTCGCTGATGCTCTTGCCATTTAGCTCGCGACGAATGGTCTCGGCAAAGAGTGCGGCAGCAGTCAGTTGCTTGACTTTTCCGCAGTTACCGTGGTAGGGGATAGAGTCCGTGAAGACCATTTCTTCCAGAGCGCTCTTTTCCACTCGTTCGTCAGCGGGCCCAGACATAATGCAATGGCTGGCAATAGCACGAACGGAGCGTGCGCCTTGCTCTTTGATGAGGTCGGCAGCCTTGGTAATTGTTCCTGCGGTATCTACCATATCATCAATGATGACAACATCCATATCCTTCACATCGCCAATGAGCGTCATAGTGGCCACTTCGTTAGCACGTGCGCGAGTCTTGTTGCCGATAATCAAGGGGCAGTCAAAATACTTAGCATAGCTGCTGGCGCGTTTTGAACCACCAACATCAGGTGAGGCGATACAAAGATTCTTCAAATTCAGGCTCTTAATGTAAGGAACCATAATGCTTGAAGCATAGAGATGGTCAACAGGAACTTCGAAGAAACCTTGTTCTTGGTCAGCATGGAGGTCCATGGTCAGCACACGGTTGACACCGGCAACGCTCAGCAGATTAGCCACGAGTTTTGCGGCGATGCTGACACGGGGCTTGCTCTTGCGGTCTTGGCGTGCCCATCCAAAATAAGGAATGACGGCATTGACCGTGCGAGCCGATGCACGTTTTGCAGCATCAATCATCAGCAGAAGTTCCATCAGATTGTCAGAACTGGGGAATGTGCTCTGCACGAGATAAACATCGCAGTTGCGCACGCTTTCCTGATAGCATACTTCAAACTCTCCGTCGGAGAAATAGGTGATTTCGAGTTTCCCGAGAGGGACTCCAAGGTTGTCGCAAAGTTTTTCTGCAAGATACTTTGACTTTGAACCGGAGAAGACTTTGAGATTCGTACACATAGTGTGGAATTTGAAAGGATATGTTTTGGGGTTTGAATGCTTATGATGTTGCAAATATAACCATATTCATTTGCCTACTATACATGTGGCATCTGAAAATGGTTGATTTTATTGTATAGTGACGTTTTTTTGCAATCTAAGGTTATTTTATCTTGTCAAGCATAGATTTGGTGCGTTGCAGAATCTCTTCCGCCTTTTCTGTACTAACGCCATCTATCGTATGCAATACTTCTGCCATGGCTTTTAATGATTTTTGTTTCATGCGTGCTTCACCAGCACGTACACCGCTGGCAAAGCCGCCATGGCTGAGCAATTGCGTATTGAAGTTTCCGTCTGACATACACTGCTAAATTTTTTGATGATTCCTTTTTGGAGAAGGCATGCGAAATAGTCTGTTCTGCCATCTCAATTGTAGGCGAGCTAATAAAAGCGGAAATGCCGGGGCATTCATCCGTCTTGACACCTTAAGCTAAGCGTGCTGTAAGCGTTTGATGAGTGATGATAGATGTGATGTTGTGTCCATCGGGAGTATAGTTGGGATTGGTGGAAGAGAAAAGTCGTAATGCTAAATCGCGCATCTCCTCCAAGGAGAGCCACTGGCCAACGGGGATAGCCATCTTGCGTGAGAGAGTGAGTGCAAGTCGTTGTGCCGTTTCCTCCTTTGCATCCGTTGGTCGCGATGCAGCATCACTGACCATATCCTGAAGCAGATGAACGGGGTTCAGACCTTCCAGTCCATCTGGTACGGCAAGAATAGAGAATGTGCCACCCCCAAGCGGACTGAGGTCAAACCCAAGGGTTGTTAATTCCTCCATCATATTTTGCAGTAATACTGTTTCTGTAGGGGAGAAATCTGCCAGTTCGGGGAAAAGTAGCCGTTGTGAGGCAATTGTGCTTTCTATACGCCGTTGCATCATTTCATCATACAAAATGCGAAGATGGGCACGCGGGGCATCGATAATCAGTAGTCCTTCTTCAATAGGGCATAGCAGGTATCTGCCGCGATATTGAATAAATGACGCCGTGGCAATGTCCCAGGAATGCTGTTCGTCTATGTTCTTCTCCGCATAAAGTGTAGCAGGATGTTCCTGCTGTCCACTGCCATATATAGGGGACGTGTCTGTTTGTGAGGCAGTCGTTGAAGTTTGCTGGTAGTGGGGTTGATTCTCTGTAAACTCTGGAATTGGAGGAACATCCATGCCCGTGTTGCTGCCAGACTGGAATGTGGGTTGGACCACATGATGATGGTCGGAGAAAGAATTTCTGCTTTTCCCCTGATTGCTGGAGGAAGTTGAGTGGGGGTTACCCGTAGAGGTAAAGGGGTTGAACGCTGGATTTATCTTTATCTGTGGTGGACGCACATTGTCTGCTTTACCATCAAACATAGGGATATCAGGGCATCCTGCCGTATCAAAGTCGATAGTAGGGATTGCATTGTATTTTCCCAATGCTTCACGAATGGCAGCCAGAATAATCTGCCAAATGACCTGGTCGTCTTCAAATTTTATCTCTGTCTTTGTAGGATGTATGTTGACATCTATTTTAGAAGGATCAACCTCCAATTGCAGGAAGAATGGCACCATTTCACCCTCTGGTATGAGACGTTCGTAGGCAGTCTGAATGGCTTTTGCGAAATAGGGATGACGCATATATCTGCCATTGACAAAGAAAAACTGCTGGGCACCTTTCTTCTTACTACTTTCAGGTATTCCCGTATATCCGGAAATGCGCACGATAGGTGTTTCTACACTGACATTCAGCAGATTCTTGTCGATGCGTTTTCCAAATATTCCCACAATACGTTGCCGGAAATTGCCAGCAGGAAGCATCAGAAGTAGTCCTGAGGGCGATGAAATTTTGAAGGAGACATCAGGGTGCGCCAAGGCTATACGCTCAAACTCTGCCATGATATTGGCCATTTCCGTCTGATTGCTTTTCAAGAATTTGCGGCGAGCAGGGATATTAAAGAAAATGTTGTTGACGGTAAAAATGGTTCCTTCGCCACATAGGTCAGGCTCTTGGCTAATAAGCCGTGAGCCTTCGATATTTATTTTGGTGCCGATTTCATCCCCTTTTTGTCTTGTTCGAAGCTCTACCTGTGCCACAGCAGCAATACTGGCCAAAGCTTCGCCACGAAATCCCATGGTACGTAGAGCAAAGAGGTCTGTAGCTGAATGTATCTTTGATGTGGCATGGCGTTCGAACGAAAGGCGTGCATCCGTCTCACTCATGCCTTTACCGTTGTCTATAACCTGCAAGGAGGTTTTTCCGGCATCGGTCACAATGAGTTCTATAGACGTGGCTCCAGCATCAAGACTATTTTCAAGTAGTTCTTTAACGATGGAGGCTGGACGTTGGATGACCTCTCCTGCTGCAATCTGGTTGGCTACGCTATCGGGCAAAAGATGGATGATATCTGACATATGATTCGTGTGTGAAGAGGTTTTTTGTTTTGCTAAAAAAATAGGCGTATAGGTCATTTCGGGTGCTAAAATCGCTGTAACTACTGTGAAAATCAATTTGTTACGATGGTTCAAAAGTTTTGAAAAGGTCTAGCGACTGATTGCAACATGCTTTAAAGTGTTGATATACAGCATTATGCAATTTGGAATATGCCAAAGAAAACCCCTAAAAAACACCCGAAATGACCTATAAGCCAAAAAATATGGGTGCGCCTTGTACGGAGCAAAGGCAGCACCCAGGGCACTTTCTTGAGTCTGTCGCACCCATAAACTCAAAGAGATGGGGATGTCGTTTCTTCTTGCAATATTTCTTTACTGGTAGAGTCCTCCTGCGTGCTTTCTTGCTGGATTTTCTCAGTGAGGCGTTTCAGCGTCTGCATGGGAGGACGTCTTCGAGGTATTGCTTTCAGTTTGTCGGCATCTTTTTTCGCACGCCATTCAAACAAGTCGTTCTTATCACGAGGGCGAATGTCTGAAAACCATGCAAATCCTTTCAGCCGCGTCTTTTCAGGAGGTGCTTGACCGAGCGGATAGGTGCTACACTGTGGAGAAGGGAATCCTACCAAACGTTGTAGCTTGCGTTTTTCTATATAGGCGCGTAGTTTTGCCGCCTCAATGTAGTTTGAATAGAGGAAGGTGCTGTCTTTTTCCATGGGATAATTTACGACGCAACCATTGCCGTCCACCCAACATTGGTTCAATTCGCCCTCTCTAAACCATGCCCTCATTAGATTGCCAGAGACCTGGTCGAAGAGTGTCGTGTCTGCCAATTGCTCAATCATTAAAGCCTGTTGATCGACATAGATGGAGTCGATGGTGGAATCGCTGATATATACACTAATGACTTCTCCCAGTATTTGACGGTTCTCGCTCCAGATAATGGGGTCTTTATAAAGACGCATACAACTGTCTCGTGTGGTGTAACTTAGCGAGTCGCAAACCATTTGCATATCATTTCTATAGGCTCGGACATGGAAATAACCCATAAGGTTGCGATAGACAGAGTCTGTCTTCAAATGAAACGACTCCATACGCAGCGTATCTGCATGAACGAAGAGCGTGTCGTCGCCTTGGCTATAATCTTTTGCCAGTGCACTATCTGTGCAGAGGGCTCTTCCTGTCTTGTCGTCGTACCATCCATATTGCCCCAAGAGCATCATCTTGTTTTTTTCGTCCGTAAAGACGATATGTCCATACGCAAAAGATTGCTGCGTCTCCTTGTCATAGAAGATACTGTCGCCTGTAAGTTTCTTTCCTTCGTTGAATAGAATTGGCCGTTGGTACATCTGGGCTTTACCATCAGTCGTAGAATAGTAGCCATCTTCTGTATAGATGGTACTTTTTCCACTCATAATGTTTGAAGGTCCAATGGCGTGTGCCAATTTTATGTTGGCATCATAATAGAGGGTATCCGTAACAAGAGAATCTTTAGAGTCGTTCGTCAGCAGCACATTGTAATGAAACACTGCCATTTTCGTATTCGTAAAATACTCACCATTATCGCTGGTCAATTGCATTTTCCGATCTACGATTTTTCCTCCCGTATCGTAAAATCCTCGGTCGTCGCGCCGGTCGTAGTTGAGAATATCGGTATAAAGTGTCAAGGTGCCGTGCCGCATCTCAACATTATCGAACACTTGAGCAAATTCCTGCGTGCCATCATAGTACAAAGAGTCGCCTTTCAAGGAGATAGAATCGCCTTGAGTCATATTGACGCTACCATAAGCCAAGAATGAATGGGAGTTTTCATAGACCACGGCAGAGTCGCATGTCAAAATCATGCCATCATGCGTGATGCGAACATTCCCGATGAGGATATCACCATCGCGGCTAATGCTGGCATCATGGTAGAGTCGGTCGCTGGTGAAGTGTATTCTTTTGTCTTCTGCTTTTCTCTTGGTTGGCTGAAAAGCATACATTTGGACAAGAAACAGCATAAATAATGCTGCTCCTGCCCAAATGCTCTGATATCTTTGTTTCAAAATACTTGACAGTTTAAGGGTAAATTTCGCATACTTATTTTATCCAGCCGTCATACTTATATTTGTAGCCACGCCATTCTGGTGCAATACGAGTATAAGTCGTACGAATTTTTTCTTGCAACCATTTCTCCTCAATGGCCTTCTTGCGTTCTGTTTCTACCACGTTTTTCAGTACCTGAAAGTCTTCAGCCATATTGGCATGATGTCCCTCTATGCGGTTTTTCAGACGTATGATGGCACAGACTTCACTGCCCGTTTTTTCGTTGATGATTCTAACTGCAGGGCTGATTTCGCCTACTGACATTCCTGCCACAATCTTTGCAATATCCTGAGGAAGGTCTTTCATTTCAAAGCGTGAGGTCAGCGAGCGTGTCATTTCGTCTGTATTTGCCATGATGCCATGATTGTATTTCGTGTCCTTATCGTCAGATAGAATGGGCGCAGCTTCATCGAAACTGAATTTTCCCGCGCGAATATCCTCTGCAATCGAGTCTAAACGATTCAGACACCGTTCGTATTCACTTTCTGCAATCTCTGGTTTGATGATAATATGGCGGACATTCACTTTGTCTCCACGTTTTTCAATCAGTTGCAGAATATGAAATCCGAACTCCGTGCGAACAATTCTTGACACCTTATTAGGGTCTGTCAGTGAAAATGCTACATCAGCAAACTCCTGCACCCATTGTCCGCGTCCAGAAAGACCCAGTTCGCCACCATAACGTGCAGAGCCATCTTGTGAATAGATTTTTGCCATTTGTGCAAATGTCTTTTCACCACTGTTGATGCGTTCTGCAATATCGCGAAGTTTGTTTTCTACCTTATCAATTTCCTCACGACTCACTTGTGGCTCGTTTGTGATAATCTGCACCTCCACCTGTGTAGGGATGAAAGGGAGGCTATCTTCGGGCATTTTGCTAAAATGTTCACGAACTTCAGCAGGCGTAACTTTTACGTTTTTAGTCAAGTTTTGGCTCACACCGCTGATGAGTTGCTGTGTACGTGCCATTTCTCGATATTGTTCACGCAGTTTTGCAATGCTTTTATGGATGACTGCTTCTGCGTTCTCGCGCGAACCGTACATCTGAATAGCGGCATTTACCTGCTCGTCTGCCATGCTTGCTGCATATTGCTCATTAGTCTCGATAGAGTCCAGCTCGGCCTGATGGAGATATAGTCTTTGCCTTGCCAACTCCTCTGCTATCGTTGCATAGGGGTTTTCAACCGTTTCTCCCATCATTTCCATGCTAATACGGGTTTCTTCTACTTCTGAGAGCAAGATGGGACTATCACCCACCACCCATATCACCTCATCGACGATGTTTTTTTTCCGTTCTTGGCCAGCAGCAGTTAACCATGCTACTGTCAACAGGGCAAGTGTCAAGATACTTCTTGTTGTCATAATTATATATGAATAAGGAGTGCTTAAATGAATAGGAGTGCCTATGCTTGCCACTAAAAGTTAGTTGTGATTATTGACGGTCTTTAGCACTTCTCTGTCAATAGTAAAGGTGTATTTCTTACGAAGTTCCTTTACCCATGCCTCTTCAAGCTCCTGCTGAAGGTCGGTCAGTACTTGCTGTTTAACATCCAAATAACTCTTGGGCTGTTTTTGACGACGTCCTGTGAGCACCACCTGTTCAAAGCCTTTCCTGACAGGTTTGATAATTCTCGTTTTATCGCCAAAACAGAGATTGTCAATGGTGCTGTTTTCACCTTTCTTTGCCAGATACGGACCAGTAGCCATGACCATGACACTATCCTTATTGACCGTTTCTTTTAGGAATGCGCTCATTGTCTTTCCTTCCGGCAAACCCTTCTTGAGTTTTTTTGCAGTTTGCTTAGCAACGTCAGCCGTTTTTCCGCAGACAATATAGCCCGAGTATCTTGGTTCTGTCCAACGATATTTCTTTTTGTTTTTCTTAAACATTTCCTTAAGACCGTTCGTATCTTCTGCCGCAGCATCCCACACGCGCTTCTTTGCCACCTCATAAAGCAACAGTCCGTCGTAGTATTCCTGTATGAGATATTTCAAATCTGGATTCTGTTTTTCCAAATCATTCAGTGTGGCAAGCAGAATTTCTTCACGTGTTTTACCCGTCTCGGCCGTCATCTTTTCGATTCTTGCGTTGGCAGAGGCTTCTTCTATATTCTGTCGCTTCAGTGCTGCAATGATGGTGGGGTAGAGTGTATCGTAGGGGTCGAGTTGTTTACGGTCGTGTACCAATATGATGTGGTAGCCCACAGGCGAAAGGAAAGGTTTGCAGAACTGTCCTTTCTGCAGTGTGTAGGCAACATCTTCAAACTCTTTTATAGTCATACCAGGATAGATGGTAGGGAGTTTTCCACCACGGCTTGCAGACCCGAAGTCCTCTGAATAGTTTTGTGCCAATTGAGCGAAATCAGCTCCATTGCAGAGCACGTTGTAGAGGCTGTCCGCCCGCTTTTCTACCATTTTCTTTACCTCATCGCTATCTGTTTGTTTCAGCGTAAGTAAAATATGGCTACAATCTATCAAGTCACGTCCTGCGATTCGTTCTGCCTGCTTGTCGTAGAGCGAGCGTGCCACAGAGTCAATAAAGCTCTGCCAAACGAGATGCGGCGTCAACTGCATATCGCGATAGGTGCGATACTCCTGGATAAAACTTGACATCGTATCGATACGCTGGCTTTCTGCCTCTGCAACTTTCAGTTTATAGTTGACAAACATATCAACATATTCTTCTACAGTCTTGTTTTCAACAGCCCCTTCTACATTGTTGTTTTTGTTGTAGGCATATTCAAACTCTGCACGTGTCACAGGTTTTCCTGCTACAGTCATCAGTACTGGGTTGTCCGCAGTCTGTCCCCAAGTTGAAAGGCTGAAGGAAATAACTGCGATGATGGCGAAGAAAAACTTTTTCATGATTTGTGTTATGCGTATGGTGTATAAAGTGGGGATAGTACTCACCTTTAGAACGCGCAACCAGCCTTTGGCTATCGCTAAACACGATTAGCTCATGTTTGCGTCAGCCAAAAGCTGTTGCATTCTATGATAAATGCTTGTTTATAAGATGATTCCGAGCTTTTATATAGAATCTACCTTAATCAAGTCGGCTATAGTTCGGTGCTTCGCTCGTAATGGTAATGTCATGTGGATGGCTTTCGAGCACACCTGCATTGGTGATACGTACGAACTGTGCATCGTGCAGACGATCAATGCTTGCAGCACCGCAATAGCCCATTCCTGAACGCAGTCCACCACAGAGCTGATAGATAACCTCCTGAACCGTTCCCTTGTAGGGAACGCGTCCTGCGATACCCTCGGGTACTAATTTCTTGACTTCTGTTACACCGCTCTGGAAATATCGGTCTTTTGAACCGTTCTCCATGGCTTCCAAACTACCCATTCCGCGGTAAGTCTTGAACTTTCTACCATTGAAAATGATGGTTTCGCCAGGGCTCTCTTCGCAGCCTGCCACAAGACTACCAATCATTACGCTATAGCCTCCAGCTGCTAATGCTTTCACCACATCGCCAGAATATCTCAGACCACCATCTGCTATGAGAGGGACGTCTGTGCCTTCCAATGCTTTAGCTACATCATAGATGGCGCTGAGCTGTGGAACTCCCACGCCAGCTACAACACGCGTCGTACAGATGCTGCCTGGACCTATGCCCACTTTCACCGCGTCAGCACCAGCTTCTACCAATGCACGGGCGGCTTCGCCTGTAGCAATATTGCCAACAACGAAATCTACATCCGTAAAGCGAGCTTTGGCCTCGCGGAGTTTGTCTATCACACCCTTGGAGTGACCATGGGCAGTGTCAATAATAATGGCATCAGCACCAGCCTTTACTAAAGCTTCAATTCTGTCCATCGTATCGACTGTCACGCCTACTCCAGCTGCCACGCGCAAACGTCCTTTGCTGTCTTTGCACGCCATGGGTTTATCTTTTGCTTTTGTAATGTCTTTATACGTGATGAGACCTACGAGTCGGCCGTCTGTATCTACCACAGGGAGCTTCTCTATCTTGTTTTGCTGCAGGATTTCTGCTGCTTCTGTTAAATTGGTAGCAGTAGTTGTCGTGACAAGGTTTTCAGAAGTCATCACGTTATCGATGAGCTTATCCAAATTCGTCTCAAAGCGCAGATCTCGATTGGTGACGATGCCGACAAGTTTCATGTCATCATCGACCACAGGAATACCTCCGATGTGATATTCTGCCATGATTGCAAGTGCATCTCGTACGGTCTTACCCCGCTGTATCGTTACGGGGGCGTAAATCATACCATTTTCGGCTCTTTTTACGATAGCTACTTGCCGAGCTTGCTCTTCAATGCTCATGTTTTTATGAATGACACCAATACCTCCTTCGCGTGCAATGGCAATAGCCATTTCTGCCTCCGTTACGGTATCCATAGCAGCCGTGACAAAGGGAATTTTCAAAGTGATGTTGCGCGAGAATTTTGTTTCAAGCGATACGGTGCGCGGCAGCACTTCTGAATAAGCGGGGATGAGGAGGACGTCGTCATATGTAAGACCGTCCATGACAATCTTGTCCTGAAGAAAATTTGCAATCATAGGTGTAGATGCGTTATTTATGTTGTTTGAGGGGACTATAAGAGTCGTGCTATAAATCGGGAAGATGATATGTCTTATATTCTCTATCAAATTTATAGAGCCTGCCTATAGGCTACCCCATAAATAGGGTAAGATTGCGTGCAAAGTTAAGCATTCTCCTGAAAATATTTACTATTCCAACCTCTTTTTCTGCCTGTTTTTCCCTTTAGACAGATGAAAAAGAAGGCTGCATTGTCAAAGATGTTTTATGAGGCAGCGCGTATTAAGACATAGTTGCTCTTTGTAAGCACTTATAAACGAACGTTGTAGATGCGTGAGAGGGATGTAGCTCAGAGCTACATCCCTCTCTAAAATATATAGATGTTAGTTTGCCGCCATAAACTCTTCTAAAAAGCGAACATCGTTCTCTGAGAACATGCGAAGGTCTTTCACCTGATATTTCAGGTTGGTTATTCGTTCTATTCCCATACCAAAGGCGTAACCACTATAAATTGATGAGTCGATACCATTGGCTTCCAGCACATTGGGATCTACCATACCGCAACCCAAAATTTCCACCCATCCTGTCTGTTTGCAAAAAGCGCAGCCTTCTCCGCCACAGATATTGCAAGAGATATCCATCTCAGCAGAAGGTTCGGTAAAGGGGAAGTAGGAGGGACGAAGACGGATGCGCGTATCAGCACCAAACATCTCGCGAGCGAAGGTTAGCAATACTTGCTTGAGGTCAGTAAAACTTACATTTCTGTCTATATATAGTCCCTCAACTTGGTGGAAGAAGCAGTGGGCACGCGCACTGATTGCCTCGTTGCGATAGACGCGTCCTGGGCAGATGACGCGGATAGGTGGCTGCGATTGCTCCATGACACGGCTCTGCACGGAACTGGTGTGTGTGCGGAGTAGCACATCGGGGTGACTCTCTATGAAGAATGTGTCCTGCATATCTCGGGCGGGATGGTCGTCTGCAAAATTCATAGATCCAAACACGTGCCAGTCGTCTTCCACTTCAGGGCCATCAGCAAGCGAGAAACCCATGTGCTGAAAGATATTCACTATCTCCTGCTTCACGATAGAGAGGGGATGGCGTGTGCCGAGATGAATGGGATAGGGCGTACGAGTAAGGTCGAGTCCTGAGTGGTCTTCCTCGGCGACTGCCAACTGTGCTTTGAGCACATTGAAACGTTCGGTCAAAGCATCTTTTGCCTTATTGGCAAGTAGTCCAACCTCACGTTTCTGTTCTGCAGGCACCTGGCGGAAGTCCGCCATTAACTGGCTGAGGATTCCCTTCTTTGAAAGATATTTCAGACGAAGGGCTTCCAGTTCCTCGGTGTTGGTAGCTTGAAGATGCTCTGCCTCTTCGAGGAGACGGGTGATTCTTTCTATCATAATCCAATAAAATAGAGTTGATTATAAGTCGTAATGAAAGTGGTAAAGAAAGTTTGTATGAAAGAGCGTTGTTTAGTCCAGTTTCAGCACGGCAAGGAAGGCTTTCTGCGGTACCTGCACGTTGCCAATCTCCTTCATGCGCTTTTTGCCTCGCTTCTGTTTTTCAAGCAGTTTTCGTTTTCGCGATATGTCACCGCCATAACATTTTGCTGTCACATCCTTTCGAACTTGCTTCACCGTTTCGCGAGCAATAATTTTTGCTCCGATGGCAGCCTGTATGGCAATGTCAAATTGCTGACGTGGTAACAGTTCTTTAAGCTTTTCGCACATTCTGCGGCCAAAGGAAACGGAGTTATCTACATGAGTCAGCGTAGAAAGTGCATCCACAGGCTCGCCATTGAGCAGAATGTCTAATTTTACCAGCTTTGAAGTGCGGAATCCAGCAGGATGATAGTCGAACGAGGCATAGCCCTTCGAGACGCTTTTAAGTTTGTCGTAGAAGTCGATGACAATTTCTGCCAGCGGCATATCATAATGCAGTTCCACACGGTCGCCGCTGACGTATTCCTGCTTAATCAGTTCTCCTCGCTTGCCAAGACACAGCGTCATGATAGCACCGATAAAATCCGTCCTGGTAATGATGCTTGCCCTGATGTAAGGCTCTTCAATATGGTCTATCTCCATCGCATCGGGCATACCAGCGGGATTGTGGACCTCAAAGAGTTTCTGCTGCTTGTCGTAAACATTATAGCTCACATTCGGTACCGTCGTAATCACGTTCATGTTAAATTCGCGGTCCAGACGTTCTTGCACGATTTCCATGTGCAGAAGACCAAGGAAACCACAGCGGAAACCAAATCCCAATGCTACGGACGACTCTGGGGAGAAGGTGAGAGAGGCATCGTTCAGACGGAGTTTTTCCAGTGAAGCTCGCAGCATTTCAAAATCTTCTGCCTCAATGGGATATACTCCGGCAAAGACCATGGGCTTCACCTCTTCAAATCCTGCTATGGCAGCACTGCAGGGGCGTTCTGCCCCCGTAATGGTATCGCCCACCTTCACCTCGACGGGTGTCTTAATACCACTGACGATGTAGCCAACATCGCCGCATCCCAGTTCCTTGCGTGGGCACAATTCCATTTTCAGCACTCCCACTTCGTCTGCATTATACTGTTTGCCTGTGTTTACAAATAGCACATTCTGTCCACTACGAATCGTGCCATTTACGATTTTGAAATAGGCAATAATGCCACGGTAGCTATTGAATACAGAATCGAAAATCAGTGCCTGCAATGGTGCTTCGGGGTCGCCCTCTGGCGCAGGAATACGCTCCACAACAGCACGCAGGATATCATCAATGCCTTCGCCAGTCTTTCCTGAAGCACGTATGATTTCTGAACGTTTGCAGCCCAGCAGTGTGACGATTTCATCCTCTACTTCATCAGGCATAGCGTTCGGCATGTCGCATTTGTTGATGACGGGTATGATTTCCAAATCGTGTTCTATAGCCATATAGAGATTCGAAATGGTCTGTGCCTGTACGCCCTGTGTAGAATCGACTACGAGCAGACAGCCCTCGCAAGCGGCAATAGAGCGTGAAACTTCGTAGGAGAAGTCCACATGTCCCGGTGTGTCGATAAGATTCAGGATATAGGGCTTCGTTGTTCTCAGTTCGTCTATTTCTCCGTCATAGCGATAGTCCATCTGTATGGCGTGACTCTTGATGGTGATACCCCTCTCCTTTTCAAGGTCCATGTCGTCCAGCATCTGGCCTTC
This sequence comes from uncultured Bacteroidales bacterium, assembly GCA_945787885.1. Lineage (GTDB taxonomy): Bacteria > Bacteroidota > Bacteroidia > Bacteroidales > Bacteroidaceae > Alloprevotella. Next base: position 27,120 of record CALZJF010000027.1, read on the forward strand.
GGTAATCTGGATGGTGCCGGTGCGTTCCAGCAAACGGTCGGCAATGGTGCTTTTCCCATGGTCAATATGGGCGATGATGCAGAAGTTGCGGATATGTTTCATTATCGTATTCCTAAGAATTTATGTGTTTGCAGCGAGAGTCGCCATTCTGGGTGCTGTTTGATGAAGTCTATGGCTTGCGTCAGAATCTCAAGGTTCTTGTTGGGGTCGCCCGTATCGCAGGGCTGCACAAAGCGGTGGTCTGCCATCAACTGGCTATAATCTTCTATTTTGTGTTCACCATCGAAGACCACTTTCAACTCGTCATAATGCCCTGACAGTGGTTCGGCGTGCGCTACGAAAGCGTCTTTGGGGGAGAGTGTCGCCCAGTCTATGTTTTTGGGAAGCGGATGAGTGCCGTTGGTCTCTACGCATACAAATTTTCCATTGTAATGGAGAAGTTCTACTAGACTTTCTGTCAGAAACAGTGATGGTTCGCCACCCGTAATGACCACGTGCTTTGCAGGATATTGGCAGACCGCCTCCACGATGCTTGCTTCGTCCATCTCCATGCCTTGAAGATGGTTGGTGTCGCAGAAGGGGCACTTGAGATTACAGCCGCTGAAGCGTACGAACACCGATGGCGTGCCTGTGAAGAATCCCTCGCCTTGTAGGGAGTAGAATATCTCGTTTATTCTCATTTTTTGAACATGTATTAGCTAATGCTTAGGTCATAGGGCAAATTTACTTCTAAAACCCAACATGCTCAAAACCTGGACGGATATAGGCGGCAATATTGCCCTCAGATTCCTGAAACACCACCTTGTATGCCTGCGGAATACTGTCGCATATCCAGCGCGAAAGATTTTCTGCAGTAGTGTTAAACTCAAATGAATCGTTGAGATGCTGGTGGTCTAACCGTTGTACGACTTGCTCTTTCAAATGCGTAAAGTCTGCCACCATGCCATTGCTGTTCAGACTTTCCGCACAGCAATAGATGGTGATGATGCCATTGTGGCCATGCACCCTCTGACATTTGCTTTCATAATCCAGCTTCAGCTGGTGCGAATAAGATATTTCTATACGTTTCTTGACAAAGTACATGATGGTAGGTTTTCTGTCGTTTACTTTTTTGCAGTGCAGGAAGAACTCCCCACTTGTGTTTAGCTGATATACCTCACTTCGGGATGTAACTCAATACTGAATTTCTGTTTTACATCATGTTGTATTGCGTTTGCCAGAGCTACGATGTCTGCACCCGTGGCAGTACCGTTATTAGTCAATACCAATGGTTGCAAGGGGTTCACTCCTGCTGGTCCTAAACTCTTCCCTTTCCAGCCACACTTTTCAATGAGCCATGCGGCAGGAATCTTCACGTATCCCTCCTCAGTATCTGAGGGGCAGGGGTAGCATGGAAGGTCTGGATATTGTGCTCTGATGCTGTCTGCTAATGCTTCTGGAACTACGGGATTCATAAAGAAAGATCCTGCATTTCCCGTCACTTCAGGGTCGGGCAGTTTCTCTTGCCGAATCTCTATAATGCTTCGTCGCAACTCCGTAGCCGTCACCTCTTGCGGCGTGATACCCTTTCCCGCCAGTCTTGATACGATGGCTTTGTGCGTCAATTTCGGCACGAAATTCTTTGAAAGCCGGAGCCATACATGCGTGACGAGGAATACATCTTTAAGATCGTGTTTGAAGATGCTACTACGATAAGCATATTGGCAGGCATCACGCTCTATGGTAGCTGCTTTCACCTCGGGCAAAACATATACGCCCTCTACGCGTACGATGTGTATTCCCACCTCTTCGCCATACGCTCCGATATTTTGAACGGCAGCAGCACCCACTTCTCCTGGTATCAACGAAAGGTTTTCAAGTCCGTACCAGCCCTGTTCTACACAGTGTTCTACGACATTATCCCAAATTTCTCCGCCGCCTATCCTTACAACAACCTCATCATTGCTTTCCTCCATACACTCAATGCCTTTGATGGCGTTGTGAACGATGTAGCCGGCATAATGTGGTGCCACGAACAGCAGGTTGCTACCCCTGCCTATAGGGAGCCATGCCTGTTGGCTCTGACGGAGTTGCTCTGCCAATTGCAGGCATTCTTCTTGTGAATGGTATTCTGCGAACCCATCACATGTGGCGTGAATGCCGAATGTATTATGATGATATAAGGAATAAGGCATGATTCTGAATGTTAGAGAAGACCTGTGTTTTCTGGGAAAAGCGGTTTCTGGGGCATTTTGCACCGTTTGCTCTAAGCCTCATTATATATACTCATTATATATAATATATATAAGAGCAACTTAGTTGTCCAAACGTGTGAGCATCCACTCGCCCTCGTCATTTTTCTCAAACTGCATGTTGCTTTCCATTCCTCCGCTCAAAGCCCGGATTGACAAGATGCGAAGCCTGGAGTTCTTGAACGTCTGCCCATACAGTATATTGGTGATTTTCGTCTTGGGGAGTTCTGGGGCAAAATCCTTGAATTGCTCGGGCGAGATGACGCCGTCCACCACTTCAAAGCTGTCCGTGTCGTACGTGCTGAAAGTGAGAGGCGAGGCGATGTGGTGCAGCTGAAAGTCAGGGTCAGTGGCAAACTGATGATAGAAACTGTAGAAATCGCTGTTCTCGCTGTCGTCGAGGTTTAACTCACTGATGCCCACGAGTCGCCACTCTCCTTCTCTCTTCTTGAATTTATAGGCCTTTGTACGGAAGGTTTCAATGTTGATTTCTTCTACCGTGACGCTTCTCAACGTTGTATCCTTCGCTTTTTCCTCGCCTTTAGCACTATCGAAGATAAGCGTATAGACCTCCTCCATGCTGTACATACGGTCGAAAGTCCAGTCTTTGCGTCTGATGCGCGTTTTCTCGTCATCTACAGTGTAGCTCAAGGGAAAGTCGATGCGCTGTTTCTGGAAATACTGGTTTTTCATAAAGGCAAAGACGAAATCGTCAAAGAGTTCGTCGGCCTTCTTGGGCGGTGCTTCTATTTCCATTTCCGCGATGCTGTCCGTTGTTGTGGTGGAGTCTATCGCCGCACTGTCCGTTCGCACAGCCTCCACCTCCTCTTCCGGGAGGTCGGTCTTGCCCTTGCAGCTTATCAGGAGGAGGGTAGCAATAAGCAGCCGTAGCCCTGTGCGTGTGAAGCTAAAAAATTTCATAGATAGGGTAAAATTTTGGCAAAAATACTACAAAGTGTGGAAACCACATCATCCCATCTCTTCTTTTTCAGTCTTCTGTAGTTGTTCTATACTGTTTTTGTCGTTTAATGATGATAAAAAGTAGAGTCTAAGTAGTTGATGAAAATTGGTTTTATGCTTAAATACTCTATTTGAATGCAGGCTTTAGTCTTGAAATAAAGGAGCATAGCCTGCTATGTGGCTGTTTTCAAGGCTAAAAGATGCGTCAAGGAGAGCGTTCAAACATACAAGCCATAATCATTCCTACTATATACTTACTGTAAAATAGTTTTTATTACCTACTTATAATGGGGCTTGCCGTTTAGAATGCTGCTGATTTGTGCAGTTTTGTCGCTCGTCGTGATTTCTCGGAGGCAAAATTGCGGCAGTCTGAGAGGCGCGGCAGAAAGAAGTGGGGGGAGAAATCTCAGAAGTTGAGATCGAGTCCGACAGAGAGATATTCATTAAACTGAAAATAGCTTTGCCCCTCCTTTTTCTGCACTCCGTTGTCGAAGCGGGGGTATAGGAAAAGTTTTGTGGAAAGATATTTGTTTATTGAAAGGTTGAGGGTGTTTTCCCATTCTGCCTTAAAATTTTCATAGTCGTAGAAGGCATAAAACCTGGTCGACCAACTGATAGCCTTTGAGAATTTCACGTTTGCCGTGACGGTGGCAGTCGAACCAAATGCCGTCTTAGTGTGTTTACCCTCTTCGATGCCAAAACGTCCGACGATGTTCGAGCGGTCGCAATATTTCAGATTGACGGCTATGGGAGAAATATTGGCGGAGAGGTTGCCATTCTTCTTATTCAATTTATAATCCATACCGAGTGAGGCTGTCATCTCAAAAGGCGACATGAAGTCAGACAAGACATTGTCTGTGTTGGCCTGAAACACCTTGTAGAATTGCGTCCACGACTGTAGCGAGACCGTATAGTACCAATGTTTCGTTGCTTGCAGTCCGAGCTTGTTGGTCAAGCGGAGCAGGTCGGCATTCGTCTTGAATTTATGCTTTTCGTCGCCACTCGTAGTCTGAAATCCCAAGCGCGTTTCCAGTTTGTTGGTGAAGATGAGTTTCTGCTTATTGTCGTAGTTGGCTTCCAGATTAAATTCTCCCAACATCGACAGATAGTCGTCGCCACCCTTATACCAGTTGTCCGACACATAATATTGCATGAACTTCAGCGAGAAGTAGCCTTTGAAAGTCCAAAAGTTGGGCTTTCGCACCGTGATGTTGAAATCTCCCGGTGCAAAGAAGTCCTTCACCTTTGCCTCTTGTTCTATTTTTGCCGGAGCATCGGCGGTGGCGGCTGCATCCACCTTCTTCTTTTCAGCCAAAGCTGCCTTTTCCTCGTCAGTCTCGCGCTCGGGCGTACAGACGGTGATGGTGGGCGTGAGGTTGTATTCCACGGTCTGAGGGAAGTGGCTGTAGTGGAACATCAGTGCTCTGCCAATGTGTGGCGTTGCCTGTGGCATCAGCGAGGCGACGCTCTTCGGCGTCACACGGCTGCTGTTCGCAGTAGTCAAGGTTCCTAACTGCCCGTCCAACTGGCTCTTTAAGAGTGTCCTACCCGAGAAGAGGGGAAAGTAATAAGGATTTATGAGCATCTTTCCTGCCTTCTGCCGACTTCTTTCGTGGAAAAGACTCGTCAGGCTATCTAATTTCTGGGCATACGTCTCAGTTGTTGTGTTCAGGCTGTCTGCCAGAGTGACTGATGAGTTCGCCTGTTGGCTTCCCCTGCCATTGCGTATGGTTTGTGCTTCGATAGCCGTAGCAGGCAGGCTGAGTGTGGCCAACAGAAAAAGAGGGGTATAGTGTGTGTTATGAGACATCTTGAGAGTAGGAGGAGGAGAAGTATTATCGTATGTTCGCACGGTCTAAAGCCTCTGCGTATCTTCGGGCGTTTTGAAGGTGTGTTGCATAGTCTGCCGCAAAGTTGTGTGTGCCGGAGAAATCTTCCTTCGCACACATATATATATAATTATGCTCCCGAAAGTTCAGCACGGCATTAAGGCTGGCGAGCGAGGGCGTGCAGATAGGTCCTGGTGGTAGTCCGATGTTTTTATACGTGTTGTAGGGGCTGTCAGTCTTGAGGTGATTGAACGTCACGCGCTTGATGGTGAAATCCTGCAGCGCAAATTTCACCGTGGGGTCTGCCTGCAAGGGTATTCCTTTTCTTAGGCGATTGATATACAATCCTGCCACGTCGGGGCGTTCTTGGTTGTTCTGCGTTTCCTGCTCGACGATGCTTGCCAGCGTGATGGCTTCGTTCTGTGTAAATCCGGGCATGATGCGTGAGAGCTTCGCCTGTCTCTCCTTTGTCCAGAACGCCCTGCTTTCGCGTTGCATCCTTTCCAGCAACTCTCGCGGCGTGATGGTCCAATACACTTCGTAGGTGTTGGGCAGAAATATACAGAGAGCCGTCTGGCGTTCGATGTCATACTGTCTCAGCACGGCGGAGTCTGACAGAAAAGTGTAGAAACTGTCGGTTGGCATTTCCAGCTTTTCGCCCAAGAACTTAGCCAGTTCTTCCCTTGTCCTGACGATGGGGAGCGTCAGTCGAACAGGAGTTTGCCTTCCACTATAGAGGTTTCTGAACACCTTGAAGAGGGGCTGCCCTTCGCCGATGTCGTAACGCCCTGGATGTATGTGGTCTGCATAGCCTGTTGCAGCTGTCAGGAGGCCGAATGTCCACCGTTGTGGCGCGGAGCATCGTTCGCCCACCGCCGTTGCCACCTTCTTGGCGTCGTCACCTCGATGAACGAGCAGTACGCACGACTCCGAACTGACGGGCAGTAGTAGTCCGCTAATCAAGGTTATCCCTATGCCAGATAGCAAAACGGCAAGGGAAATAAGCAGTAAGTTTTTATTCTTCTTCATGATTTTATTCGCTATGTTCCGAATATTGTGCTGCAAAATTAGGGATTTTTACGCTGACAATCGCTTTTTTCCCGTTTTTTTGTGGCATTGTAGAGGCAAATAGACATAAAACATCTACAAACAAGATTCTGCCGGTATGTTATAAGGTAGGTTCTATCAATAAGTTTTCAATGTAAGGCAGTGTTTCTGTTTTACTTGGATGTCTTCACGCCTCTCG
>CALZJF010000028.1 GCA_945787885.1 uncultured Bacteroidales bacterium
GAGAAGTGTCAGCCCTAATTTATTTTGCTTGCAAAAGTTTTACCGGACAGCAATACTAATTTATAGAACCTATCTATAACAATTAGCAAATGCGTACCCCTTATCTGAGGAACTATACGGGGCGTGCTTCCAGCCTGTGTTAATGCTTGTTGATGAATCTGACTCAGTAAGCCCTTTTTCGTTTCCCTAAACCCATGAAATCCACTCTGTTCAGACTGGCTTGAAATGTGTAGCTTTTGTAAAAATATGAGATTTCCAGTCTTTTCACAGAACTCCTGCTTCCCCATTCATCATTCTCACCCCTCCAAGTGATTAATTTGCCCCCATTAAATGGCCATTTTGCCCTTCAAAATGATTACTCTGAGACGAAATGTGCTGTAGAAACAAGGCATATTACTGTAAACTCATTTTATTACTTACTTAGTTGTCAAATAATTGTCTGTGAATGACGATAAAAACATGGCTTATAGGTCATTTCGGGTGTTTTTCAGGGGTTTTCTTTGGCATATTCCAAATTGCATAATGCTGTATATCAACACTTTAAAGCATGTTGCAATCAGTCGCTAGACCTTTTCAAAACTTTTGAACCATCGTAACAAATTGATTTTCACAGTAGTTACAGCGATTTTAGCACCCGAAATGACCTATACGCCAAAAACATAGTATCGGTCAATATAAAGTACATGATTTTCAGGCAATAAAAAAAGGAGTCTAACTTAATCGTCAGACTCCTTAAGGCGGAAAGAGAGGGATTCGAACCCCCGGAACAGTTGCCCGTTCACCGCATTTCGAGTGCGGCCCGTTCGACCACTCCGGCATCTTTCCTTGTTTTCGATGTGCAAATTTAGTCGTTTGTTGTCAAACAGCCAAGCGTATCGAGAGATTTTATTTGTTTTTTAGTAGGTAAGCCTTTGTTTTGACCTTCTTACAGACTAAAAATATAGTTTCCATGGGATAGAAAGAAGTATTAGAGTGAGGAAGAAGACGCTTGGTATAATAGAAAGCGTAGTAGAAGAATAGGTATATCCTGTAGGTTTGAACCAATGGCGATAGATGCCGTACAGTCCGAGACCAATGATTAGGCCAAACAGCAACCCCGTCAATATATCCGTAAAATAGTGGACACCGAGGTAAAGACGGGTCCAGCAATTGAGCAGGCTCCAAGCTACCAAGGTGAAAGTAAGAATGCGTCTTCTAAAAATAAGGGAAACAAAGGAGGTTACGGCCATCGTATTACAGGCATGGCTGGAGAAAAAGCCATAGCGTCCGCCTCTGTATCCGTTTACTATATCTACCAAATGGGCTATCTCTGGATTGTGGGTAGGACGGTATCGAGCTACAAGTGGTTTGAAAATACCTGATGAAACCTGGTCCGCAATGAGCACACAAAGCAATATACCTACAATTATAGCAAAGAAATGCCGCATATCGTGTTCGCGAAAAACGACATAGAGCATTGCTACATAGAATCCTATCCACACCCAAGTCTTTGTGGCGAGCATGGCGAACGCATCGAGATAGATATTCTGTGAGCCGTTTAGCAAAAGGGTAATCGTGGTATCAAAGTCCATGGACGGATATGCGTATTAACTGTCTGAAGAAAAAAAATAAGGAGGAAGACCATCGGACTTCCCCCTCATTATATTATTATGCCATAGAACCGCCAACAATATCAAGAAGTTCAGCCGTAATGGCATATTGACGAGTCTTGTTGTACTGCAATCTGAGCACGCGGAGAAGTTCATCGGCATTGTCCGTTGCAGTCTGCATCGCAATCATTCGTGCAGCATGTTCAGAGGCATTGCTATCCAGCAGGGCGGTGTAGAACATCAGATGAAGCTCCTTCGGAATCAATTTTAACAGCAGTTCCTTCAGGGAAGGCTCTACAATGTAGTTCTCATGGAGAGGTTTGGCATCGGAGTCTTCATACTTTATTGCATCGCTGCGATGTTCTTTGGCATAAGCCACACTTTCTGCCGTAGCAACGGTGGACTGAAGGTCTCTGTCGTTTTTGACTTCGGCAAGCTGCAATGAGAGGTCAATCGGAAGATATTGCTTCCGGCGGAGTATTTGCGAGCCAGCACTCTTAAAGTGATGATAGATGAGTTCTACGCGGTCGTATTCGCCATTGCTATACTTCTCGTTGATGCTGATGGATATTTTGCGACATTCGGCTTCATTGGGGTTATCTGCAATATGAGTGAAATCTCCTGCAGACTCCAAACCTAATTTTGTCACCTTTTCTGCTACTTTCCTACCGATAGGGTAGATGACGATGCGCTCCACGCCGAGTTCTCGATAGTGGCTAACGGCTTTCATCATTTCCTTTATGATGTTCGCGTTAAAACCACCGCACAGACTACTATTCGACGCATAGACCACCAGAGCAACGCATTTTAACTGCTTATGCCCCTGCTCAAAGGCTGATACGATGTCTGACTGTGTGGCAAGAAAAGTCTTCAGCATCTTCTCCAGCGTTTCTTCATAAGGCAACATTCGCTCAATGCGTTGCTGCGCATGATGAAGTTTGCTGGATGCAACCATCTTCATGGCACTCGTTATCTTGCGTGTGCTATTGACCGAAGCTATTCTGTTCTTAACTTCTTTGAGTGAAGCCATATTGTTCTTTGGAGTTTTGGTGGGTGAATATGTTCTGCCTCCTACGCACGCAGTTCCTGATAAGGCATGCTTGTTGGTGCTTTTTAGTATTGTGCAGCCACTTCTGCTGCCACCTTCGTAAGAATGGCGGTCACTTCATCAGTGAGTTTTCCAGCAGAGAGAACGGCAAGCACATCATCGGCATGGGATGCACGGAGCGTACTGAGGAACATATCCTGAAAATCACGGACTTTATTGATAGGCACATTGGCAAGCAAGCCCTTTGTACCACAATAGAGTATAGCAACTTGTTCGCCTACTGGCATCGGAGAATATTGTGCCTGAACAAGCAGCTGGTTGTTCTTGCGTCCGCGGTCAATGGTCATGGCTGTGACGGGGTCCATATCGCTGGAGAACTTTGAGAAGGCTTCCAACTCGCGATACTGTGCCTGGTCGATTTTCAGCGTTCCTGCCACTTTCTTCATGGATTTTATCTGTGCGCTACCACCCACACGTGATACGGAGATACCGACATCGATGGCAGGACGGAAACCCTGGTTGAAGAGATTGGAGTCAAGATATATCTGACCGTCAGTAATTGAAATGACATTCGTAGGAATATAGGCAGAAACGTCGCCAGCCTGAGTCTCAATGATGGGGAGAGCCGTGAGAGAACCACCGCCTTTGACCATTCCCTTCATACATTCAGGCAGGTCGTTCATCTGCTGAGCTACTTCGTTTTGGGCATTGATCTTTGCTGCACGCTCCAGCAGGCGAGAGTGGAGATAGAACACATCGCCAGGATATGCCTCACGTCCAGAAGGACGGCGAAGAATCAGCGAAACTTCACGATATGCTACAGCCTGCTTCGAAAGGTCATCATAAACCACCAAGGCATGCTTTCCCCGGTCACGGAAGAACTCACCAATTGCAGCACCAGCCATCGGAGCATAATACTGCAATGCAGCACTTTCTGACGCCGTAGCACTAACGACGATGGTATAATCCATCGCGCCATGATTCTTGAGCGTCTCAACAATGTTTGCCACTGTAGAGGCCTTCTGACCGATAGCCACATAGATGCAATATACGGGGTCACCTGCCTCGTAGCATTGACGCTGGTTAATGATGGTATCAATAGCTATGGCGGTCTTACCCGTCTGACGGTCACCGATGATTAACTCGCGCTGTCCGCGTCCGATAGGAATCATGGAGTCCACACTCTTCAGACCCGTGGCAAGCGACTCTGTCACAGGCTGTCGATAGATTACTCCAGGTGCTTTACGGTCAAGCGGCATGAGGAATTTCTCTCCCTCAATCTGTCCGCCGCCATCAAGAGGCTGACCAAGAGGATTGATGACGCGTCCGACGAAATTATCGTTGACCAAGATGGATGCAACGCGACGTGTACGCTTGACACTCTGACCCTCTTTGATGCCTTCGGAACTTCCCAAAAGCACGGCTCCTACGTTGTCCTCTTCAAGGTTCATGGCAACGCCCATTACGCCGTTCTCGAATTCGAGAAGTTCATTTTCCGTGACCTTTGTCAGTCCGTATATACGTGCTACACCGTCGCCCACGGTCAAAACGACACCGACTTCTTCAAACTTAACGTCAGTGGCCAGGTCTTTGAGTTGCTGAAGCAAAACGTCAGAAACTTCGCTTGGCTTTATGTTATTAGGCATATTCTTTTGTTAAAATGTATTTGTGGTGTATAGAACACCCCTTTAGGCTGTAAATAAATGCTTTCAGAGACGTACCGTCAGCTTACTTTTTAAGGGTGAACCCTGTCTGTTAGTCAGAGAAAAGACTTTTTGTCTGTCTCAGTTGGTCTTCGCAACAAGGTTTCTACGCAAGGTCTCTAATTGTCCTTTCAGACTTGCATCCAACCTGTTGTCACCATACTGAAGAATAAATCCACCCTTAATCTCAGGGGCAATCTTTATCTTCATTTCGATAGTCTTCTGCGTACGTGCTTCTACGATAGCCTGAATCTTTTCTTTGAGCTTTTCCGACACAGGGTGCGCCAGCGTTAATGAGCCACTAAGGATGTTGTTGGCAGTCTCGTAATGCGCAGCGTAGCTTGTCGCGATGAATTGCATGATATTTTCGCGTCTATGACTAATGCAGAGCTCTACAAACCTCTTTGTCGAGATGCTGACCTCCTGCTCCGTTTTCGCCGCGGCAACGAGTAGCATCGCCTTTTTCTCCTTGGAAAGCGTTGGATTTTGTAGGGCATGCGTCAGCATAGGCAGATTGGTAAAAGATGCCACCATCTGTTGCATCTCCTGATAAACCTGCTTTGCCTCCTCATTCTCATCGGCAAATCGCAGAAGTGCTTTGGCATATCTCGAGGATACAATTCCTATGTCCATTGCGGTTTGTTTGATTATTTCTCGATTTTATCAAGAAGGCTGTTGATATAGGTTTCCTGCTTGTAGTCATCCTTGAGCTGCTCCATGACGAGTTGTTCTGCAATTTGGATAGAAAGCTCTGCTACCTGCGAACGTATTTCGCGAAGTGCATTCTCTTTTTCCACTTGGATTTGAGCTTTGGCCTCCTGCAGAAGTTTTTCGCCTTCTGCGCTGGCCTTTGCTTTTGCCTCCTTTATCATTGCGTCACGAGTTGCCATAGCGTCCTTCACGATTTTCGCTTGCTCTTCGCGTGCCTCGCACAGGATTTTCTCGCCTTTCGCTTGGATAGAAGCCAATTCCTCATTGGCTTTCCTGGCATTGGTCAAGCTCTCACTAATGAATTGCTGCCGTTCCTCCACCATTTTGATAATAGCAGGAAATCCGAACTTCGCAAGTATCAGGAGAACGATGATGAATGCCAAAGCCATCCAGAAGATTAGGCCTATATCTGGAGTGAGCATTCCGGGCAAATTCATTGACTCCATTATGAGGTTTCAATTATATATTATAAATATCTTCGGGGGAGAAGGTGGAATTTGACAGGAATTAACAGAAGAATTGCTATCTAATCCACCACTCTTTTAGCTTAACTGCAGTAAAAGCTAATTAATGGAATAGGATGGTGGGGATTACATCGTGATTTCTGAGAATAAATTTTCAGAGCACATTCTGACATTGCGATGCAATCCCCCAACCTCCTATCAGGGCTGTTATTTGATGAACACGCAAAGTGCACATACAACGACAGCGAAGAGTGACACACCCTCAACGAATGCTGCAGTAAGAATCATGTTGGAACGAATGTCACCTGCAGCCTCAGGCTGGCGTGCGATGGCCTCCATAGCATTGCCTCCAATACGACCGATACCGAGACCTGCACCGATAGCTGCAATACCTGCGCCGATAGCGGCACCAAACTTTGCAAGGCCTGCACCTGCTGCAGCTGCTTGCATGAGAGCTAATAACATCATAGTTGTAATGTGAAATAAATTGGTTAGTTTATGTTTTTTGATTGATTATGTTATCGGGGAGAGATATTTTACGCCTTGTGCTCATGCACGGGATGTGAGAGTCCGATAAACACGGCTGAGAGAAGGGTGAAGACGTAAGCCTGCACGAAAGCAACGAGGCACTCCAAAAAGTTCATGAAGAGAATCATGACAAAACTCATTATCGTCATGCCGCCACCTACAACGTAGGACATCCATCCGCCCATCGCGCACGTCACAAAGATGATGGCGAGGAAGGAGAGGATGATGGCATGGCCAGCCATCATGTTGGCGAAGAGACGCACCATGAGTGCAAAAGGCTTGGAGATGATGCCAAACATTTCTATCACAGGCATGATGGCTATAGGATAGAATTTCAGCATTACTGGCACATCGGGCCAAAAGATTTCCTTCCAGTATTCCTTGTTGCCGGAAAGGTTAATAGCCAGCATGGTGCAGAAAGCCAAAAAGAACGTGATGTTGATATTGCCTGTCACGTTAGCACCTCCTGGCACAAGACCTAAAAGGTTGCTGACAAGGATAAAGAAAAATACCGTAAGGAGATAAGGAACAAAGGGGCGATAATGCTTTTCGCCTACGCATGGTTTAATCAGGTCGTTCACGAGATACATGACCAGAGCCTCCATCATTCCTACGAATCCTCCAGGAGCATCCTCTTTTGAGTTATGGCCTTTTGCCCATCTGGCACAGCCGAGGAAGACGACAATCAGAATAAGCGATGTCAGCAATATTTGCGACACGTTCTTGGTGATGGAGAAGTCAAGCGGACGAACAGACGTGCCATCAGAGAGCTGCTGGTAAATCTTGCCGTTCCTTTCTTCGTTGAAATAGAAGCCCTGATAGTTTGCCTCGCCATGCTCCATAGCCTCATGGATTTTCGAACTCATGAAGACTTTCCACTCATGCGTTTCCTCGTCCCGCACGATACAAGGAAGAGGAATCGTACCTTCGACATTCTCCGTAGCGAAGAAATGCCATTCGTAAGCGTCGCCAAGATGCCCGAGCACGATTTCTTTCACATCTATTTCGCCCTCTGCAGCCTGCTTTCCCGAAGCGAAGGCAGAAGAAAACGAAAAGAATGCTACCACGCTGTAAACAACGTATCGTAAGAAGTTGTGTATCATTAGGATAATGTGTTATTCTTACTCTCTTCCTTCATGTGTATGATGGTGGTGAACACCAAAGAGACGATGAAGCAGATGAAGATATTTGAAGTAAATGCTATTAGACCAGGAAATTGCGCCAAGCCGTAAAGGACGATGACAAGAAGGCTGACGAGGAATCGAACGCCTTTTGCTGCTATCAAGACCCCAGGAAGAGAGCGTACGCGATGTTTTCTGAAGTAGTCTGCAATCCCTATTTCGCCCATAGTGAGCGCAAAGAAAATCACTGCTGCGCAAAGCAGTCCACGTGCAATGATGACGGGGTCCGTGTCAGTCAGCAACGTCTCTGCATAGAGAAGCAGGGGGCAAAGCAACACGAAGACCAGCGACAAAGCAAGTATTCTTTTGATTTGCATGGTTGTGAAATCAGGGGAACTTTATTCTTCGCTTATCTGTGGCTCGACACAGATAGAGACATTGTTCGCGTTGACATCAATAAATCCTCCTACGATATCAACCTCCACGGTCTCCTTTGCCATGCACTTCACCGTTCCCTCCGAAAGCGAGGAAATGATAGGCGCATGATTATAGAGCACTTCGAAAGATCCTTTCTCGCCCGGCACCTGCACACACTGGGCAGGCCCATTGTAGATAACCTTTTCGGGAGATACGATTTTCACCTGAAGAGCTTTTTCCATATTCGTATGGTGGGTTTAGGTGGGTTGGCTATCATTCCGTCCCCACATTTATTAACCTCTTTGACGGTGGGAAATAAGAAGCCCACCAAAGTATGGTTCAATAGATATTTCTGCAGGAATAAGGTTTTGCCAGCAAACACTCCTGCAATCACACACGAATGCTTGCTGACACCTTTCCTTGTCTTAGGCTTTGGCAGCGTTGAGAATCTTCTCGCCCTTGGCAATGGCATCGTCGATCGTGCCGACGTTGAGGAATGCCTGTTCAGGGAGATAATCTACTTCGCCATCCAGAATCATGTTGAAGCCACGAATGACCTCCTCAATGGGAACCATCACACCAGGAACACCCGTGAACTTCTCTGCCACCGTGAAGGGCTGGCTGAGGAAACGCTGCACACGGCGTGCGCGATTCACCGTCAGACGGTCTTCATCGGAAAGTTCATCCATACCGAGGATGGCAATGATGTCCTGCAGTTCCTTATACTTCTGGAGGATTTGTATGACACGCTGCGCACAGTCATAGTGCTTCTTGCCGATTACGTTCGGGTCGAGAATACGCGAGGTAGAGTCGAGCGGATCGACGGCGGGATAGATGCCCAGCTCCGTAATCTTGCGGCTGAGCACCGTCGTGGCATCGAGGTGGGTGAACGTAGTAGCAGGCGCGGGGTCCGTCAGGTCGTCCGCAGGCACATATACAGCCTGAATGGAGGTGATGGAACCATTCTTGGTGGACGTGATTCGCTCCTGCATTGCTCCCATCTCCGAAGCAAGCGTAGGCTGATAACCTACGGCAGACGGCATACGGCCCAACAAAGCCGACACCTCAGAGCCTGCCTGCGTGAAACGGAAGATGTTGTCGATGAAGAAAAGGATATCCGTAGCCTTTCCAGAGTCAGCACCGCTGTCGCGGAATGATTCTGCAATAGAGAGTCCGGAGAGTGCCACGCTGGCACGTGCGCCTGGAGGCTCATTCATCTGGCCATAAACCAGTGTGGCCTGAGACTTTCCGAGTTCTTCATAATCAACCTTGGTCAAATCCCATTCGCCGCGCTCCATGGATTCTTCAAATTCTTTGCCGTATTTCACTACGCCCGACTCTATCATCTCGCGCAGCAGGTCGTTACCCTCACGGGTACGTTCGCCTACACCGGCAAAGACGGAGAAACCATCATGGCCCTTTGCAATATTATTGATAAGCTCCATGATGAGCACGGTCTTTCCTACACCAGCACCACCGAAGAGTCCAATCTTTCCTCCCTTCATGTAAGGCTCAAGGAGGTCAATGACTTTAATACCCGTGTAAAGCACTTCGCGGCTGGTCTTCAGGTCTTCAAATTTCGGTGCTTCACGATGGATAGGATAAGCTCCCGCCTCTTTGTCTAATGTCTGAAGACCATCAATGCTTTCGCCAATCACATTGAGCATACGGCCCTTGATTTGCGGACCCGTCGGCATGGATATGGGTCTTCCCGTAGGATAAACCTCCAAGCCACGTGAAAGGCCATCGGTATTGTCCATAGCTACGGTGCGAACCGTATCTTCACCAATGTGCTGCTGTACTTCGATGATGATAGTACGGCCGTCGGGATGCTTTACGGAAAGGGCATCGTGAATCTTCGGGAGGACCTCCTGGGCAGAGCGTCCCTGGGTCTGGAAGCAAACATCGACCACAGGACCGATAATCTGCGAGATACGACCAATATTCTGCTGATTCATTATAATTTTGGTTATTGTTTTCTGTTGTGATTATTTCTGCTGTAACTAAGATTGTGGTGTTTCAGATACTCAGTTCGTCCAAGACTTTGATGAGCTGCGGGTCCATATCCTTTCGTTTCTGCACAGCTTCTATGAAAGGCACATACACCACATCATTGTTCCTGATGCCCACCATCACATTTCTCTGTCCCTGTATCAAGGCCGTGATGGCTCCCACGCCTACGCGACTTGCCAGAATGCGGTCGCGGGCGGACGGCGTTCCGCCACGCTGCAAATGGCCCAGAATCGAGACGCGCACGTCAAACTGCGGGTATTCCTTCTTTACACGGTCTGCATAATAGAGAGCACCACACTTGGGACTCTCCGACACAATGACCATGCAGCTTTTCTTTGACTTTCTGATGCCGCGGCTCATAAATTCTATCAGCTGGTCAGCGCCCGTAGTGTCTTCTGGAATAATGGCCGCTTCTGCGCCTGCTGCGATGGCACTGTTTTGCGCCAAGAATCCAGCATCGCGCCCCATGACTTCTATAAAGAAAATGCGCTCATGGGAGTTCGCCGTATCACGAATTTTATCAACACAGTCCATGATGGTATTCAGCGTCGTGTCGTAGCCAATGGTGTTGTCTGTTCCGTAAAGGTCGTTGTCAATAGTTCCCGGCAGTCCGATACAGGGATAATCATACTCCTCAGCCAATTTCATTGCACCCGTAAGCGAACCATTTCCGCCGATGACAATCAGCGCGTCGATACCTTCTCTCATCAAAGTGTCATAAGCTCTCTTTCTCCCTTCCGGTGTCTGAAAATCCTTCGAACGTGCCGTACGCAATATCGTACCGCCAGTCTGGATGATGTTCGAAACATCCTCTGTCGTAAAGGTTTTCACCTCACCATTCATCAATCCTTCATATCCACGATAAATGCCTTTCACCTTCAGCCCATTGCTGATAGCACTGCGTGTCACTGAACGTATTGCTGCATTCATGCCAGGAGCATCACCTCCTGAAGTAAGAACGCCTACACATCGAATTCTTGCCATATTGATTTATGAATTAAAAGGTGACGCTGGGGATGGACTCAAAAATAAAATGGGGAGGAATGACCTTTCAATCAGGTATTGCTCCCTATAATAATAAATAATGAGTATCTACCCATTGACTGTGAGCGGCAAACGGGGCTCGAACCCGCGACCCTGGGCTTGGGAAGCCCATGCTCTACCAACTGAGCTACTGCCGCAAAAGAAACAGAGTCATAAAGGTGAAATACGTTTTCTCAATGAATTTGTAGAAATCGTCCTGCCTTTATTGTTTACGCACTGCAAAGTTAAGGCGTTATTTTGGTACTTGCAAGTAAAAACGAGGAAAAAAGAAGAATTTGCGGATAAAATGCGAAATCCATGTTTAGAAACTTGCCAAATGTTTGCTGACGAATTGTTTGGCATATCCTTTTTTTTGCACCACAAACCACAACATATCTTAAAGAAAGTCATCATTTTCACCCCTCCGAGTGATTATTTTGCCCCCACTAAATGGCCATTTTGCCCTTCAAAATGATTACTCTGAGACGAAATGTGCTGTAGGAACAAGGCATATTGCTGTAAACACATCTTATTGCTTACTTAGTTGTCAAATAATTGTCTGTGAATGACGATAAAAACATAGTCACGGTCTTTTTATACAGTTCTGCATTAGAAACCTTTTACCCAAAGAATATGGGCAGGAAACAGACACCGAGATAGGCAAAAAGGTAAGGAATAGGAAAACAATATACCAAAAAAAAATAATGCAGAGCAAAATCCAAAAAGATGAAATAGTTTGCCAAGGAAATATATCGTACTTTTGCACCACCATACCACATGAGTAGGCTATAAAACAATTTTTCAATACCTACAAGACTAAACACAGACAACCAAACTTCATGAAGAAAATTTCAACGACTATTGCAGTATCGCTCGCGATAGGCGCAAAGGCCGTGGGGCAGACGGGGTGGAAGACGGACAGCCTTGCACAGAATAGCATCATGGACCAGACGCTGCAGAGAGTAACAGTCAAGGCTTCGCCAAACAAGAAATCACGCCTACGAGTGACTAACACAGAAATCATCGGACAGGGCGAACTGATTCGCGCTGCTTGCTGGAACTTTGGCACTTCGACCTCACTGGCAGCATCAATGGCAGCGGCGAACTCTATGACCACTCTCACTACCCTGCCTACTTTCAGTTGCAGGCTCAAATCACTCGCGATTTCCGGTATTGCTCCATCTACATTGGTGGTGAGAATCTGACCAACTACACCATCAAGCATCCAATTCATGGAGTTTCCGACCCTTGGTCAACAGCATTCGATGCCACTCAAGTTTGGGGACCCGTCAATGGTGCGATGGCATACATCGGCATCAGAGTAAAGGGAATTTTGTAAATGACTCAAGATTATACAAGACTATACAAGACTATACAAGACTATGAAACAATTGATCATCATGATGGCAATGGCCATCGCTTCCTTTTCTGCCTCTGCTCAGAAAGCTGCATCTTCCGACACTTTGGTCATCACCACCAACCCACAGATGCACTGCACGAATTGCGAAAAGAAAATCAAGAGCAACATTCGCTTTGTGAAAGGCGTAAAGAAAATCATCACGTCAGTTCCAGAACAAAAGGTGACAATCATCTATGAATCCAAGAAGTCTGGCTATGAGGACTTTGCCAAAGCCTTCCAGAAAATAGGCTACGACATCGAGAAACTGCAGAAATAGAACAGCACATCATAGTTTCTCATTGCCTCTTGACAGAGCTTCATACATTGGAACAAGAACAGACAAAAGGCTGACATCCTCCATCAGAACGATGGGGGGACGTCAGCCTTAATTGCTACGCAGGACTCTTGCGCTCACTTCTGCTCTCGGCTTTCTTTCGGGGTAAGCATTTCCATCTCTGTCACCCATATCTCCGTGACATATCGCGTCACGCCCTGCCGATCGGTGTAGGAACGGGTGCGAAGCTGTCCTTCGACGTAGAGTTTGTCGCCTTTCTTCACATATCGCTCCACCACTTCTGCCAGTCTTCTCCAAAACAACAGTCGGTGCCACTCAGGTTTTTCTGGCACCACCGTCCCGTTTGGTAGCGTATAGCTGGGAGTAGTGGTCGCTAATGTCACCTGTGCCGAACAGGTATTGGCGTCAAGATAACGAATTTCGGGATCTTTACCAACATTCCCGATGAGCATGACCTTATTCATAGTGTTTGTTGCTACAAACGATTAACGCAGTCTGTCCATCGAACGCACCAAATCTTCATCACGCTTCACCGCACGACCTGCCAAGAATAGGAAGATGACTGCCACGAGCGGGAGCTGTGCCGTAATGGAGGGCATGAAGATGGCAGACGTTGTGGAATAGACGAACCAGACTTGCAGACCATACGCCATATAGAAGAGGATGACGAGCAGGATGCCATAAATGCACTTCTGCATCTGCCCCAAACGGTTTTTATAGTCAAACAGAGCGAAGAGGGAAATCAGAGCAGCCAGCCCGCTGAAGACGGGGAACAGCCAGCATGCCCATTGCGCTCCAGCGTAGGCTTCTACGCCGAAGCTATCAATGCCGAAGACCGACATCCTATACATGCCTTGGCTTCCAGCCTGTATGACAGAGAAGGTTGCCAAAGGAAAGAAATTCACCGCTACGAGCAATGCCGTGGCAATCAGAAGATAGAGGGTTTGTATGCGCTGTATCATAGTTTTTGGAGTTAAAGGTTTTTTTGACGGGAAAGGAGGGACTTCTAAAAATAAAAGGCGCGCTGCAAACCCATCCGCATAGGAGAATGGGGAACTTGCAGCGCGCTCTATGAGATTAGAATATGGGAGGACGGAGGAGAGAGAAACAAATTCATCCTACAGTTCTGTCAGAAAAAGCATCCCCACATTCTTCAATACTTGATAATCAGTCGAGATTCTGGTGATCGCGCTCCTTCAGCGGATTGCGGTAATAAATCTTTCCATTCGCAAATTCTTCTGCTGCTATAAGCGTAGGCTTCGGCAGACGCTCGTAGTGCTGGCTGATTTCAATCTGCTCGCGGTTCTCAAAAGTCTCCTCAAGACTGTCGTTCGCAGTGGCAAATTCCTTGAGTTTACGGGTGAGGTCTTCTTTCATCTTCACCGAGATTTGGTTGGCGCGCTTTGACATGATGACAACACTCTCATAGATGTTTCCTGTCTCATCGGCAAAACTCATCAAGTCGTGCGTGACAGTGTTTGTAGGTGCTTTGACTTTCTTGTAATCCATCTTGCGTTTGGTATCTTGTTTTATATTTTGTTAGCTTTGGGGATATTGCATTGGTGCCTTGGGGCAAGCTGTACATCCTAATATATCAGCGATAGGCATTCACAGGCGTCATCCCTGCCCTGCTGCCTCATCATACTTTGCAGCCTCGCCCGTCAGATAGGGTTTCGCCTTCCTATAGAGTTCCTTGGCGCGCTTCATGAATTTCGACTGCGGATATTCGTTCTCAAAACTATAGAACTCTTCTGCCGCACTCTGATAGCGCTCTGCCTTCTTCGACTCTACGCTCTGCTCTGCCATTTCAAATTTTGAACGGAGAATCAGGATGGCAAAGTCCTCACGCCGCGGACTGTAGGGATAATCATTGATGGCATTTTGCGCCGTCACGATGCAAGCCTGATAGTTCGAGCCTCCCTCCAGACAGTTCAGGAAGTAAGCACCAAGGTCAAAATAGAGCTTTGCCGAAGCATATTCCTTCTCAATGAGCTTATCCTGAAGTTTGAATATATAATCTTGTGCTGTCTGTCGATAACGGCTGTCAGGCATGGCTTCAATGAAATTGTTAAATTCAGTGATGGCCTTATAGGTGTCCGTTTGGTCGAGTATGGGTTCCGGCGTATTTTTGTAGAGCGAAAGCCCCGTGTAAAGTCGTGCCTCCTGACAATAATAGCCACGCGGATAGGACTCGTAATACTTTTTGAAGTATTCCGAAGCCACATCGTAGTTCTTTGCCTTATAGTTCGCCATGGCAAGCATATAGAGGGCCTCTTGACCACGCTCTGTTCCTTTGGTAGCGGCGAGCAGGTCATAGAGCAACGTACTGCATCGCGTGTAGCGTCCGTCATAGAAATACTGTTTGGCAGCCTCATAGCGCAGGTCGGTGTCCGAACTCTTCAGCTGGGCATTATAGTTGCCACACGAAGCCAGCACACCAACGACCGCAAAGCCTACCAGCGCACGCCGTATTGGGAAAAGTCTTTTCATTGGCTGATCTTTTTCTTTTGCTTACTGCGTTTGGGTGCAAAGTTACGTTTTCCCTTGAAAATCACAAATTTCTATGTGCGTTAAATGAAAATTATGCCATTTTGCGCTCATCTATAAACCTCAAATTGCATAGTCAACATGTATTTTCAGTCAAAAACGACGAAAGTTATCACAAAAAAGACAGAGCTATGCGTTTTCATTCCATCAATAAGACGTAATTTTGCGCCGTCTTCACGAGTTTGAAGACATCAAATCCATTTATTAACAAGTGAGGGACGTGCTCCCTCCGCAAATACAAACATTTTTCACAAATGGCAACACGTATTCGTTTGCAGCGTCATGGTCGCAAGAGCTATGCTTTCTACAGCATCGTCATTGCTGACGCTCGTGCTCCTCGCGATGGTAAGTTCATCGAGAAGCTCGGAACTTACAACCCCAACACCAATCCTGCAACCGTAGATTTGAATTTTGAACGCGCCCTTCATTGGGTAGAGTGCGGCGCCCAGCCCACCGACACCGTTCGCAACATCCTTTCTGACGAAGGTGTTCTTCTCATGAAGCACCTCAAGGGTGGCGTGAAGAAGGGAGCATTCGACGATGCTGCTGCTCAGGCTAAGTTCGAGGCTTGGAAGCAGGAGAAGGCTGCTAAGGCCAACGCTTTCGAAGCCAAGAAGGCTGATGCCAAGAAGGCTGCTGAGGCTGCTCGCCTTGAGGCTGAAAAGGCTGTCAACGCCAAGATTGCTGAGAAGGTGGCTGAAAAGAAGGCTGCTGAGGCTGCCGCAAAGGCTGAAGCTGAAGCTGCCGCCAATGCCGAGGCTCAGGAGGCCCCCGCAGAGGAAGCCAACGCATAATCCTCCATTTGGCTGCTACCTGATTGCCTGCTTTTTTCTGCAGCAGTTGCAACAAGAAAAGGTGAAAGCCAATGCAATGAAAATCCCCTAAGTCGCCGGCTCCGAAAGGTCAGTCGGCGGCTTTTTCATTTTGTATAGGTTCCGTCACATTCAGAAACCGAAAAACTGCAGCAGAACATCCCCCTCCTATATATATTATAAGGAGTCTGACAGAGATGTAAACGTCTCCTCCTACGTCTCTCTGGCTCCCAATCTCTTTCCCCTCACCACTTTCCTCCTATGGCACGAAAAAGAAAGAACTGGGTTGTCCCCGAAGGTACAACGCCCACTCCGTTCGACCTTCGTATCCTCGAAATACAAGCCAAAGGCCACCTCGTCCCCACCCGTCAGCTTATCAAAACTCCCGAACAAATTGAAGGCATACGCCGCGCCGGCGAAATCAACACCGCCATCCTCGATATGCTCGAAGAAAAAATTCGAGTCGGCATGACCACGGGTGAGATTGACCGCCTCGTGGCAGACTTCACCGAACGTCACGGTGCCATCTGTGCGCCCCTCAACTATGAAGGCTTCCCACGCCACTGCTGCACGAGCATCAACGAGGTCGTTTGCCACGGCATACCCTCCGACGACGAAGAATTGTGGGATGGCGACATCCTCAACGTTGATGTCACCACCATCCTCAACGGCTACTATGCTGATGCCTCGCGCATGTTCTGCATCGGACAGGTAGAACCGCGTGTACAGCGTCTCGTCGATTGCGCCCGTGAATGCCTCGAAATCGGCATCGAAGCCGCACAGCCTTGGCATTATGTGGGAGAAATCGGAAAAGCTATCGAACGCCACGCTCGTCAAGACGGATTCTCTGTCGTACGCGACCTCGCCGGCCACGGCACGGGCAATGCTTTCCACGAAGACCCCGTCATCGACCACTACGACACGCGGCAACGCGGCATGCTCCTTGTGCCAGGCATGGTCTTCACCATCGAACCCATGATTAACATGGGCACCCACGAAGTCTTCATAGATGAAGAAGATGGATGGACCGTCGTCACGGAAGACGAACTCCCTTCTGCACAATGGGAGCACACCTTTGTCATGACTGAAGACGGCCTTGAAATCCTCACTCACTGATTCTTTCCCGCAGGAGGCATCTTGTGCCGCGAATTATTCCCCCTAAAGCTAATGCCCCTCTCTACTAATATGTCCACCTATATCCTCGCCATAGAATCCAGTTGCGACGACACCTCTGCCGCCGTCCTTGCCGATGGCTATCTGCTGAGCAACGTCACTGCCTCGCAGAGCGTCCACGAAATGTATGGAGGCGTTGTACCCGAACTTGCCAGCCGAGCTCATCAGCAACACATTGTGCCCGTCGTCGATGCCGCCCTCAAGAAGGCAGGCATTTCCAAGGAGCAACTCTCGGCCATAGCCGTCACTCTCGGCCCTGGCCTAATGGGTTCCCTCCTCGTTGGTGTCAGCTTTGCAAAAGGTCTCGCCGTCAGCCTTGGCATACCCCTCATCGAGGCCAACCATCTTCAGGGTCACATTCTCGCACACTTCATCCGAACACCGGAGAGCCAGGAATGTCCACAGCCCTCTCCTGCTCCTCCGCCCTTCCCCTTCCTCTGTCTTCTCGTCAGCGGTGGCAACACGCAGATAGTCAAAGTCTCTGCCTACAACGAGATGGAAATCCTCGGACAAACCATCGACGATGCTGCAGGCGAAGCCATCGATAAATGTTCAAAAGTCATGGGCATGGGCTATCCGGGAGGTCCCATCATTGACCGCCTCGCACGCCAAGGCAAACCCAACACGTTCCGCTTCGCCAAGCCCGACATACCTGGGCTCGACTATAGCTTCTCTGGCCTCAAGACCAGCTTCCTCTATTTCCTGCGCGACCAAGTCAAAGCAAATCCACAGTTCATCGAAGAAAACAAGTTCGATTTGGCTGCATCGCTCGAACAGACCATCGTAGATATTCTGATGAAGAAGCTCAAACTCGCCGTCCGTCAAACGGGCATCACCCATGTGGCGCTCTCTGGCGGTGTCAGTGCCAACACGGGGTTGCGTCAAGCCTTTCAGGCTATGGAGAAGTCTGGACGTTGGAAAATCTACATCCCCCCCTTCTCCTATACTACCGACAACGCTGCCATGATAGCCATCACGGCCTACTACAAATATCTCGACCACGACTTCTGCCCTCTCTCTCGTCCTGCCTACTCTCGCACGACTATTTGAGAAGAGGAAATACCAAACAAAATCGCTAAGCAGGCAATGAATATTAGTCTAAAGTAGGTAATGATTTTTTTTAGTCAGACTTCTTACCTACCTTATCACTTATTTTCTAAACCTCAAAAACCTTCAAACCTCCCCACCCCATGGAACTTGATATCCGCCTTGCCAGCAAGGAAATCAACGAAATCCTCTGGCGCACCCACAAGACCATATCCACTGCTGAAAGTTGCACATCAGGCAAAATAGCCAGCATCCTCACCATAGCCCCCGGTGCCTCCGCCTACTTCAAGGGCGGTGTCATCACCTATGCCGATGAAATGAAGACCGCCATGCTCGAAATCGACGCCGACCTCATCGCCGAGAAGACTGCCGTCTGCGAAGAGGTGGCACGCGGGATGGTGGAAGGTGCAAACCGCCTCTTCTCCACCGACTATGCCGTGGCAGCTACAGGATTTGCCGGGCCTGGCGGACCGGATGCCAAGACGGGCATTCGCGTCGGAACCATCTGGGTGGCAGCCGGACGCGAAGGGCATATCCTCACACGATGCCTTACCGATGATGAAGGGCGCGACCACAACATCCTAAAAGCCTCTGCCGCAGCCGTACATCTTCTCCTCGAAATCCTCAAGGCCGATGCAGCCGACGAAGATGCCGATGCCGACATAGCTACTTTTTGACAAACAAGACACTCTGACAGGAAAATATCTGACATTTCTGCAAAACAGACTGACAAAAGGGAAGAAAAATTCAAAAAAATGGCAGAATATCTTCTCTAAAACTTGCCGCATCTGTGCCAACACGTTAATTTTGCATCCGATTGGGAATAACATACTATTAGTAACTACAAAAGAAACATAGCGATATGTCTAAGATCTGTCAAATCACCGGTAAGAAAGCCATGATTGGCAACAACGTTTCGCACTCGAAGCGTCGCACCAAGCGCACCTTCGATGCCAACCTCTTCACCAAAAAATTCTACTATGTAGAAGAAGACTGCTGGATTTCTCTCAAGATTTCCGCCGCAGGCCTTCGCCTCATCAATAAGGTAGGTCTCGACCGCGCCCTCAGAACGGCCATCGCCAAGGGCTACTGCAACAGCAAAGACATCAAAGTAATCGGCTAAAACTACCCTCTACACACACATGGCAAAGAAAGTTAAAGGAAACCGCATTCAGGTCATCCTCGAATGCACCGAACACAAAGATAGTGGTATGCCCGGTACCAGCCGTTACATCACCACCAAGAATCGCAAGAATACTCCTGAACGTCTTGAGCTGAAGAAGTACAACCCCATCCTCAAGCGCATGACGATTCACAAGGAAATCAAGTAATATTACCACCACTTAGTTTTTCTCTTCTGACTTATGGCAAAGAAAGCAGTCGCTACGCTCCAGACCGGTAAGACCGATGGACGTGCCTACACCAAGGTTATCAAGATGGTGAAGAGCCCCAAGACTGGCGCTTACACCTTCGATGAGCAGATGGTACGCAACGAGGAAGTCACCGATTTCTTCAAGAACTAATAAAAACATCTGACTGCTGCTCTGCTCAGGCATTCTGAGCGTGGGCCATGTGCATCATGCACTCTCCCTCCCCTCATATACAAGTGCAGTTGCAGCAGGCACACTATAAAGAATTTGAAGCCTCCACACTGATGTGTGGAGGCTTTTTTCGTACCAACAACACGCAGCGAAGCATCATGTTTCGACAGTGATTCCCAGAATTTCTACGGCATGTTTTGTCTCCATGTGGTCATTCTGAGAGGGAAAAGAGGTCATTCTGAGGGGTGAAAATAATCACTTGAAGGGCAGGAAGTGACCACTTGGGAGGCAGACGCTCAGCAGAACGGCGTTCGCAGAGAAAGAGGAAAGGGGCAGGTTTTGCAAAAAACAGGCAGGTTTTTGCAGGAAACGTCAAAGTTTACGTTTATTTTTCGTAATTTTGCAGGCAGAAGTGGCGGATTATTTGCAGCATCGCCCTCCCCCACTCCTATATTATAAGCAGGCAATGATAATTATTCATCTAATAATAGGTGAATTTGTCTGGATGCCCTGTTTGGATGCAGATTTTGTCCTGAAATGAGGGAACATCGCACTATATGACTGTTTCCAAGGCTATAAGATGCGCCAAGGAGCGGATTCAGACATCACAGGAATCATGATTCCTGCTATTGTATTCTCCCCACTATAATCGAACTCTTTATGTCGTTTTTTAGCAAACTCTTCTCGAAGAAAGAAAAGCAGGAGGTGTTGGACAATGGGCTGAAAGCCACGAAGACCAGCTTCTTCGACAAAATCACGCATGCCATTGCAGGAAAGTCGAAAGTCGATGACGAAGTTCTCGACGAACTGGAAAACGTGCTCATCACATCCGACGTAGGCGTTGATACCACACTGGAGATTATTCGCCGCATTGAGGAGCGTGTGGCGCGCGACAAATATGTCTCTACCTCTGAGCTCAACGGCATCCTCCGCGAGGAAGTAATGAATCTGCTGGTGCAAAGCGGCAACGACGGCGAAGAGGGCTACGAAATCCCTGCGGAGAAGCGTCCGTACGTCATCCTCGTAGTGGGCGTCAATGGCGTGGGCAAGACAACGACCATCGCCAAACTTGCCTATCAATTCAAATCTGGGGGAATGAAAGTCGTGCTCGGTGCTGCCGACACATTCCGCGCTGCTGCCATCGAACAGCTATGTCTCTGGGGCGAGAGAATCGGCGTGAACGTGGTGAAACAGAAGATGGGGGCCGACCCTGCCTCCGTGGCATACGACACCTTGGCGCATGCTCGCGCCGAGAATGCCGATGTGGTCATCATTGACACGGCAGGACGATTGCACAATAAGGTAGGACTGATGGACGAACTTACGAAAATCAAGAAGGTGATGCAGAAACTCCTGCCCGATGCACCGCATGAGGTGCTGCTCGTGCTCGATGGCTCTACGGGCCAGAATGCCTTTAATCAGGCAAAGGAGTTCGTCAAAGCCACCGATGTCACTGCTCTCGCCATCACGAAGCTCGATGGCACGGCGAAGGGTGGCGTCGTCATCGGCATCAGTCATCAGCTGAAAGTCCCGGTGAAATACATCGGCCTGGGCGAAAAGATGACTGACCTTCAGCCCTTCGACCGCACCGCCTTCGTACAATCTCTCTTCTCATAGTCACTCCCCCTCTCCCCACTTATGAAACATACAATCGACGTCATCACAATGGGCTGTTCTAAGAATCTGGTAGATTCGGAAAACCTCATGCGGCAGTTTGAAGCCATCGGCTACGCCTTCTATCACAATCCCGAAGAGCTGCACGGCGACATTGCCGTCATCAACACCTGCGGCTTCATCGGTGATGCCAAGGAAGAAAGCATAGCTGAGATTTTAGACCTTTGCGCACGCAAGGCAGACGGCGAGATAGAGCGCGTCTTCGTCATGGGATGCCTCTCCGAACGCTACCGCAAGGAGCTGCAGGAGGAAATGCCCGAGGTAGATCGGTTTTATGGCAAATTCGACTGGAAGGAGATGGTGGCAGACCTCGAACGCGAGGCATCTGAAAGCCAGCAGTCGCCTACGCCATGTGCAGGATGCCATGGAACAGAAACCTCCACCCTTCACACCACGGGCCACTACGCCTATCTGAAAATCAGCGAGGGCTGCAACCGCCAGTGTGCCTACTGCGCCATACCCCTCATCACGGGGCGACACACGAGCCGCACGATGGAGGATATTCTCGACGAGATGAGACGCATGGTGGAAGCCGGAGTCCACGAATTTCAAATCATCGCTCAGGAACTCACCAGCTATGGCCTCGACCTCTACCATGAGCGCAAGATTGCAGAACTCGTGGAGCGCATGGCGCAGATTCCCGGCGTAGAATGGATTCGCCTCCATTATGCCTATCCCGCACAGTTCCCAATGGACTTGCTGCGCGTCATCCGCGAGAACGACAACGTCTGCAAATATCTCGACATCGCTCTGCAGCACATCTCTGACGGCGTGTTGGAACGTATGCACCGCCATATCGACCGTGCAGAGACCTTGCGCCTCATTGACCGCATTCGCGAGGAAGTGCCGGGCATCTGCCTGCGCACAACGCTGATGGTGGGATTCCCCGGGGAGACGGAGGCTGACTTTGAAGAGCTGAAAGACTTTGTTCGGCAGGCGCGCTTCGAGCGCATGGGAGCTTTTGCCTACAGCGAAGAAGACGAGACCTATGCCGCCACTCATTATACCGACGATGTCAGCGAGGAGGTGAAGCAGGAACGCCTCACGCAACTGATGGCCATCCAGCAGGACATCTCTGCCGACGTTCTGGAACAGATGGTGGGAAAGGTCTGCAAGATAGTCATCGACCGCCGCGAGGGAGAATGGCTGATAGGACGCACGGAATACGACAGTCCGGAGGTGGACTGCGAGGTGCTGATACCGTATGCTGAAGAATGCCAGACGGGGCATTTCTATCAGGCTCGCATCACGAAAGCCGAAGAGTTCGACCTCTACGGCGAAATCGTTGTCAATTCTTAAGTAGGTGTGCCAAGCACGCCTGCCAAACAGCCCAATTCCCTATTCCATCTGCCCATGACCAACAAAGAATTCATAGCCGAACTGGCGAAACGGACAGAAACTTCTTCAAAAGACTGCCAGCAACTCGTGGAAAAACTGATAGAAATCATGGCTGACGCCTTGGACGATGGCGACACCATCAATGTGCAGGGCTTCGGAAGTTTTGAAACGAAGAAGAAGACGGAACGCGTCATCGTCAATCCTGCCACCAAACAGCGCCAACTGATACCGCCCAAACTCACGGTGGGCTTCAAACCGAGCACGGTGCTGAAAGAAAAAATCAGGAAATAACGCCACTCACTGAGCATGAACAACAAGATACTTCTGCAACAACTGACCGACGCATTGGCGGCGCGTGCAGGCATCACCAAACGTAAAGCCGATGCCTTCGTACGTGCCTTCTTCGATGTGGCTGAAGAGGGCCTGACGACGGAGGCTTTTCTGAAAATCAAGGGCTTTGCAACGTTCAAGATCATCACCGTCAGTGAGCGCGAAAGCGTGAACATCAACACGGGAGAGCGTTTCCAAATCAACGGTCACGAGAAGATTAGCTTCACGCCCGATACGGCTTTCAAGGAACTGGTGAACCGTCCGTTCAGCCATTTCACCACCATCAATCTCGAAGACGACCTCGACCTCAGCGAATGGGAAGGCATGTCGAACTTCGCAGAAGAGGAATCGGAGCGCGCTGAAAACCCGTCTGCCGACGCTGCGGAAATCGACGAGACTACAGAAACACTGACGGAAGAGGCGGCAGAAACACTGACGAATGGCTCTGCTGAGCCTTCGGCTGTTACGGAAAATCCGATAGAAATAGCCGAGTCGTCGGAAAACGAGGAGCCTTCCACACTCGTGGAAATGGCAGATTCTGAGACTGTTAGCGAAGCCGGCGAACAGTCTGAGGCGGCTGAGATTGCAGAGCTGGGAGCTGCACTGGCAGAAGCTGTTTCTGCAGAACCGACCATCGTTTCTGAGGTATCACACCCCGAAGAAAAAGCTGACGACGGCAAGGAAGAAGGAAAAGAAGAATCTGTAGAAACGGCTGAAGAATCTATAGGAACTGCTGAAGAATCTGTAGAAACGGCTGAAGAATCTATAGGAACTGCTGAAGAATCTGTAGGAACTGCGGAAGAATCTATAGAAGCTGCTGAAGAATCTGTAGGAACTGCGGAAGAATCTACTGAAACTGCTGAAGGCTCTGAAGTAGCAGAAACCGAAGAAGAGCCTCTGCTGCAGGCGCAAGGAAACGCGGTGCCACAGCATGAAAGCGAGGAGAAACCTGCCATCGTCATCAACAACACGCTGCCCGAGCAGAAGCACAACGGATGGCGAACGGCATGCGTAGTTATCGGCGTACTCCTGCTGATGGCCATGAGCTACTTTGTAGGCTACTACCGCCTGCTGTGTCCTTGCTACACGGATTTTCTCTTCACCCCCACTCCGTCTGAAGAGACAGCAGCCCCCGCCCGTCAGCAGACGGCTGCAGAAACTCCGAAAGCAAAAGCAGAAAGCTCAACCACACAAACCTCTGCTCCGCAGACGACTGCCAAAGATTCGACCACGAAGGCTGAAAACACACAGCAGAAGACTGAAACACCACAGCCAAAAGCTACCGACTCTCAGACCGCTGCCCAAAATCGCCGAAAGGCTGAGTTGGCTGCCGCAAAGAAATATCGACAAACCTCTGGGCCGTATCTCATCACGGGTGTCGTGCGCACACACGTCATGGCTCCTGGCGACAATCTCTACCTGCTCGCCAAGAAAGAATACGGCAACAAGGATATGGCATCCTATATCATCTTCCACAACCAACTGAGCAACCCTGACCTCATTCAATTGGGACAAAAGATTGAAATTCCGCGCCTAACGCCCAAGGAGGAGTAAGGAAAACGCTGGAGCGACTGACTATTTGTACGGCTGCAACACGCCCGTATGCAACGTTCGCCTCTCCTGCGCTGATTGAATTTGCAATCTCTCGCATAGCAAAACGAAGGCTTCCGCATACAGGAAGCCTTTTTTTTGACCTAAAAACACAACTTTTTCGCTGTTTTGCTTGCACGAAACACAGAAAGTGCCCACTTTTGCGGTGTAATACTTCACTATTACACAGAAATACCGGTCACTTTCTGCATATATACTCAGAAAAATTCTAATCTCTTCACTCATGATTAGCATCAATCAC
Source organism: uncultured Bacteroidales bacterium (assembly GCA_945787885.1). Lineage (GTDB taxonomy): Bacteria > Bacteroidota > Bacteroidia > Bacteroidales > Bacteroidaceae > Alloprevotella. The sequence continues at coordinate 24,626 of CALZJF010000028.1, forward strand.
CTCAACTTCCGCTACAATTTCCATCGTCCGCCAGTCTTTACGGACTTCTCTCTGGAAATTGGCGATGGCCAAATCATCGGGCTATTAGGAAAGAACGGCACAGGAAAATCCACCCTGCTCTATCTCATCTGCGGTCTGCTCTACGACAAGAAACACAGCGTCAGCATTGACGGCATTCCCTCACACGAACGACGTCCCGAAACACTGCAACGGCTCTTCATCGTGCCAGAAGAGTTTGAACTCCCTCCCATCAGCATCCGCCAGTATGCGAAGACACACAGCGGATTCTATCCCAACTTCTCAGAGAAAGTGCTTGAAGATACACTCCGGGAATTTGAACTCTCGCCCGACATACACCTCGGAAGCCTCTCGATGGGACAAAAGAAAAAGGCGTACATCAGCTTTGCGCTGGCAGCGCAGACGGACTATCTGCTGCTCGACGAACCGACTAACGGTCTGGACATTCCGAGCAAATCGCAGTTCAGAAAGGTCGTGGCCAGCCAGATGACGGAACAGCGCACCATCATCATCAGCACGCATCAAGTACACGATGTAGAGATGCTGACCGACCGCGTAGTGCTGCTCGCAGAAGACCGTCTGCTGCTCGATGCCAGCCTCAACGACATCGCCGAACGCCTGCGCTTCGAGGTGCGCCCCGTGGGAGCCGACCTCTCAGATGCCCTCTACATAGAGCCTTCGATTGCTGGAACATTGGTGGTTGCTCCTGCCAATGGCTTTAGCGACACCACCACCGTCAATCTGGAACTCCTCTTCAACGCCTTGACGCAAAATCCGGAAGTCGTCAAAACTCTGACGCAGCCTTCCTAAAAAATCCTTTACACTCATCTATATATATAATATGCAGAACTTCAGCCTCAGACGCACCCTGATGCTCGTGCGCCGCATTATCACCACTGACCCGCAACGCTGGCGAAACTATGCGCTACTCATCTATTTGGCCTACGCCATACCCTCCATCTATCTGCTGAACAGCACCCGGCATCTGCAGCCTCTCTATCTGAACGACATGCTCGCCAACAGCGCGTCGGCAGCAAACACCATCAGCATTATCCTCTCCATGCTGGCAGCATCGCTCACGTTCAAGTGTATGAACTCTAAGACAAAACGCCTTGACTTCCTGACACTTCCTGCCACTCACCTGGAGAAATTCGTCAGCCTACTGCTGGTCTATGTCATACTCTTCCAGATCGTCAACTTCCTGGCTTTCCTGCTGGCCGACCTGACCCAATATTTATTCTTCCTCGTGCAGGGAGTGAATGCAGGATTCATGCTGCCCCTCTTCTCGTCCAACTTTTCGGGCATCAGCATCGCTCGCGACAGCATGCTGTTCACACAGGGCGAACACATCTGGCAGATAACGCTCATCCTGTATCTTGCCACCATCTGCCGCATTGCCACCTTCATCTTGGGCAGTGCCATCTTCCGCCGTCAGGCGTTCGTGCTCACCATACTCTTCTTCTTCGTCACCGGCATGGGGCTTCTGACCTTAGTCATCCTCCCACTTGACGACGTACTGATACTGAACCTGGATTTCATACGCAAAATCGATGCTGGCACAATATGTAACGCCATTATCCTTGCCGAACTGGCTTGGACGACAGCATGCTGCTGGCTCAGCTATAGAATGTTTGCGAAAGCCAGCGTCATCACTTCGAAAAACATTGGGTTCTGACACTCAGACATTCATTCCTACCCCCACTCTTCTCCTTGATTGACTCATTTACTGAAGGAACTATGAATTTCAGAGAAACATGCCCCATCTATCTCCAGATATCCGACCGACTGATGGACGAAATACTGGCGGGGAAATATGCCCCCGATGAGCGCATACCCGGTGTGCGCGACTACAGCGTACTGCTACAGGTGAACGTGAACACCACGACAAAGGCGTTCGACCAACTCCGGCAGCGCGGCATCATCTATGACAAGCGCGGTCTGGGATGCTTCGTCAGCCCTGATGCCATACAGCGCATACTCAGCATACGCCGCGATGCCTTCTTCAACGAATGGATTCCCGACATCGCACAGGCTATCCGGCAACTCGGCATCACCACGGATGAACTCCTCAGCCATCTCGAACAATGCAATGAAGCATAAACAAGCATCATACACACACACTTCATCATACATCTTATGTTTCAGAATTTCATCCATACGCTTACCGTGGTAGCTGCCATGCTCAGCGCAACATGCCTCATCTCCTGCAAAGAAAAGAAAAGCCGCTTCGAAACCTTCGAGGTGCCTGCCACAATGGTGCATTCCATAGAAGCGCGCTCGGGCATCAATGTGGTCTATGAACAAAAAGAGGGGGAGCCGAAGGTGAGCGTCAACTGCGACACCCTCATCACTCCGCTCCTCTCCGTCAATGTCATCGACGGAAAACTCATAGCGACATACAAAGACGAAAACCACATACCCCGAGGCAACGTGACTGTAAACGTCGTGGCACCCGCCGTGGCTACTTACAAAGCTGAAATGGGGGCAGAAATCAAGGCGAAAGAAGGTGTAGAAATCACGGGCAACGTGGAAATTGAAGCCAACACGGCTGGTTACGTGCGTTTCGGAGCCGGACTGAAATGCCAGAAGGCCCGCATCGTGGCACAAAACACAGGCAAAGTCACGCTGAAAAAGATGGAAATCGACGCCACCGAGGTGAAAGCCACGACGGCAGCCTACGTCATTCTCGAGGGAAACACCCAGATGCTGCAATACAATCGTGGTACAACGGCTGACATCGTGCATAAGAAACTAACGACCAACCGTATAGACTCCCTAAAAACAACGGAGCCTTACAACTATCCGCCACCCAAAAAGCAGAAGCAGAAGCCTCAACCATCAAAACCGCAGCCTGCCACCAAGGACTCCGTGCCCCAAAAGCCTGCGGCATGAAGCTATGAGAGCATAATCTGGCTGAGCCCCAAGGGAAATCAACAGCAAAAGCAGAGGCTGTGTCAGTACGCACACTGACACAGCCTCTTTTGTAGGTAATAAAAAAAGGAGCAGCCGGCCGATGAGCCGGGTTCTGTACCGCAGCGAAGATGTCACGGCGTCCGTCATTTATCTACGATGGGCGTCGCCACCCACCTCTATCGTCCTACCCTCCAGCGCTTGTCGCCAACGACAATCGGACGGGCCACCCTCTGACGCTGGTTTACGCGGACTTTCATCTTCCGATGTGTACAGCACGACTGTCGCCAGCCGCCTGGTGAGCTCTTACCTCACCTTCTCACCCTTACCTCCTGAATGGAAAACACGACATGCAGGCTTGCGCCCGACGGCGTGCGGAGGCGGTTGTTTTCTTCTACACGTATCAGCCCTCGCGGACTCCTTCCCGTTAGGAAGCGGAATGCCCTGTGCTGCCCAGACTTTCCTCTGCCGTACGAGCATCTCTTAACTTCGAAATATAGACCGCTCCTACTCCCGCAGTATCAACACGAGGCTGACACGACGGCGAAGCAGTTGAAGGGAAGAGAACGCCCGACGGAAGCGACGGACTGTCCGACTGCTTCCTTATAAATTTATGGCGCAAAATTATGAATTTCAGCCTTGAAACGACAATTAAAAGAAAATTATTTCCTAATTTTGCACGCAAAACAATCACTTTTCGCCAACTCAACATGACTGATTCCCAACGCTGGCTTTCGATGCTCAGCATCCTTCTGACTCTCTGCGGCGACGCCTCTGCCCAGCAGGCGCGCATACTGGGAGGTATAGCCTCTCTGCGAACGGAGATTGGCGGACAGCTCGTCGGGATGCCTGTGCTGAAATTGGCATCAGGCGAGACGATGGAGGTCAGTTTTGACGAACTGAGCCACGACTATCACCGTTTCGTCTATCGGCTCGAACATCTCGACCGCTTCTGGCAACCATCTGATGGGCTCTTCTTCACGGAATATGCTGAGGCCACTCAGACGGATGTGCCTATCGAGACCTATACGGAGAGCCAAAATGTCAGTACGAACTACACCCACTACTCTTTCAGTTTTCCCAACTCAGACATGCGGCCGCTGCTTTCGGGCAACTATCGGCTGACCATCCTGGCAGACGATGATGAGCTGCGCCCCGTGGCAGAGGTTTATTGCTGCATGACTGAGACCGCCGTCGGCATCAATGGCACCGTGACGACTGATACGGAGATTGACTACAACGGGCAGCATCAGCAAGTGGTTTTCAACGTGGATTGTGCACAGCTCCCCGCACGCGACTACCGCGAGGACTGCTACACCGTAGTACTTCAGAACGACCGTTGGGACAATGCTGTCTGCGGAGCACCACCGACGTCGATTCATGCCGACCGCATGGAGTGGAGCCATCAACGCCAACTGGTGTTCCCCGCTGGAAATGAATACCGGAAATACGAACAACTCTCACCGCGATATGCCGGACTGAATGTAGAATCAGTAGGATGGTTCGAGCCGTGGCTCCATGCCACCATCGCCACGGACGATATTCGGCGCAACTATCTGACCTACGAAGACCAAAACGGAACGAGCGTCATTCGAAACACGGACAACGTATATGATGAGACGGAGACGGAATATATGATTACGCATTTCGCCCTTCATGCCCCCGAACCTTTTGAAGATGCGCGCGTCTATCTGAATGGCCGATGGACAACGGGGGGCATTTCACCGCAATGGGAACTGACCTATAATCCCGACAGCCAATGCTACGAGGGAGCCTTCATCATGAAGCAGGGATATTATGACTATCAATACCTCGTCGTACCCAACGGAATGGCTCTACCCGCACCTGCCACCATCAGTCTGACGGCAGCGACAGAGGGCGACTTCTACCAGACAGAAAACGAATACCGCATACTTGTCTATTTTTCACTGCCCGGCGACCGCTACGATCGCCTCGTCGGTGCATCGCGGCTGAAGAAGGGGGCGTTGCAATAATGCCTCTGTCCAGCTTTTCCATCATTTCCCCTATCATTCTTCAGCCTCCCCCTCCCTACACCATGAACTATTTCACCTTCGAACCTTTCATCAATTATAGCCAGAGCTTCGACCTGCAACTGATACACCAATGGTTTGTCAGCAGTTTGGACTATATCGGCACGCTGGCATTTGCCATCTCTGGCATCCGCCTGGCCTCCGCAAAGAATTTCGACCTCTTCGGTGCCTACGTCATGGGCCTTGCCACTGCCATCGGCGGCGGAACCGTGCGCGACATCATGCTTGGGCTGCCCATCTTCTGGATGCAGCACGGCGAGATATATTTCAGCATCGTCGCAGCAGCCTTGATTTTAGTATGGCTCTTCCGCGAACACGTAGTACGCCGCGACAACACTTGGTTTCTATTCGACACCGTGGGTCTTGGCATGTTCACCGTCATCGGCATCGAAAAAGCACTGGGAGCGGGACAGCCGATGTGGGTGGCGATGATGATGGGAGCCCTGACGGGAGCAGGCGGCGGCGTCATCCGCGATGTCTTCCTGAATGAAATTCCCCTTATCTTCCGAGCAGAAATCTATGCCTTGGCGTGCCTCATCGGAGGTTTGTTCTACTGGGTAGGCACGCAGCTTCATCTTTCCCCCGTGACGTGCGGTTTTGCCTGCGGTGCCAGCGTCATCCTGACGCGCATACTCGCCGTGCGCTACAATCTCCATCTGCCCGTCTTGCATAGCAGCGAGGGAAACTCAGACTTCCCGGCATGATTACAATAGTTCTGCAAAGACAGAATATAGCAGAATTTGGCTTTTCTTATAAAAAACAACGCTGTTTGCAAAGCCCATTGCGATTATTTCTGTAACTTTGTGGCGCATATTCCTATATAAATCATAGGCTGCCATCTATTGAAGACAACTTGTAACATATAACATTTACCCCTAATCATCTATGGAAAATCAAGAACTCATAGCCCAGTGCTCAGCAGAAGCACAGAAGTGGCTCGACTCTCCCATCTACGATGCTGAGACCAAGAAGGCCGTAAAAGCCATGCTCGATGATGAAGACAAGACGGCTCTCATCGATGCTTTCTATCGCTCACTCGAATTTGGCACGGGCGGTCTGCGCGGCATCATGGGCCCTGGCACAAACCGCATGAACAAATACATCGTCGGTATGGCCACGCAGGGTTTTGCCAACTATCTCCTCAAGGCTTTCCCCGGACAGCAGGTCAGCGTCGTTGTGGGTCATGACTGCCGCAATGAAGGTCGGATGTATGCGGAGAGCGTTGCTGCCATCTTCAGCGCAAACGGCATTAAGGCTTATCTATTCGAGAGCCTCCGCCCAACGCCTGAAATCTCTTTTGCCATCAGACAGCTGGGAGCAAAGGCTGGAGTGAACGTCACTGCAAGCCACAACCCGAAGGAATACAATGGCTACAAGGCCTACTGGGAAGACGGCGCACAGGTGCTCGCACCACACGACACGGGCATCATCGAAGAGGTGAACAAAGTGGCCATTGAGGACGTAAAGTTTGAAGCCAACTGGGACCTCATTGAAATCATCGGAGGAGAGATGGACTTCGACTATATGACTGCCGTACACGAGGCTCTCATTGACCAAGAAGTCATCAACCGCCAGAAGGACCTCAATATCGTATATTCTGCCATGCACGGCACAGGACGCGTCATCGTGCCGCTCTGCCTCCGCAGCTGGGGCTTCCAGAATATCCACGTCGTACCCGAGCAGATGGTCGTTGACGGCAACTTCCCCACTGTGGTCAGCCCCAACCCTGAGAATGCGGAAGCCATGACGCTCGGCATGAATCTGGGCACGAAGCTCAATGCAGACCTCGTCGTTGCCACCGATCCCGATGCAGACCGCTTGGCCATCGTATGCCGCGACAACAAGGGCGAATGGATGATTCTCAACGGCAACCAGACGGCACTCATGTTCTGCTACTACATTATCAAGAACAAGAAGAATTTGGGTCAGCTCAAGAGCACAGACTTCCTCGTAAAGACCATCGTGACGACCGAAAGCATCGCCAACATTGCCAAGAAGGAAGGCGTAGAAATCCGCGATTGCTATACGGGATTCAAGTGGATTGCACGCGAAATTGCGCTTTCTGAAGGCAAGCAGAAGTACATCGGAGGCGGCGAGGAGAGCTTCGGATTCCTCCCCTACGACAAGGTTCGCGACAAGGATGCGCCTGCTTCCATCTGCCTCATCTGCGAAATCGCTGCTTGGGCAAAGGATCAGGGCAAAACGCTCTACGACCTGCTCATGCAAATCTACGTGGACTACGGCTTCAGCCTCGAACACACCATCAATGTGACGAAGCCTGGCAAGAGCGGTGCCGATGAGATTAAGGCCATGATGGAGAACTTCCGTGCAAACCGCCCGAAGAGCATTGCCGGCAGCAAGGTGACGCTCGTGAAGGACTACGGCGTACTCAAGACGTACGACGCTGAAGGCAATGAGGCTTCCCTTGATATGCCTTGCACCAGCAACGTGCTCCAGTGGTTCACGGAGGATGGCACGAAGATTTCGGTACGTCCCTCAGGCACTGAGCCGAAAATCAAATTCTATTGCGAAATCCACGGCGAGATGGGATGCCCCAACTGCTACGCCAGCGCTAAGGAGGATGCTTTGAAGAAGATTGAGGCCATCAAGAAAGAGCTGGGTCTCTAATCCCTCTCTCGTTCCCTTTGACCTTTACGCCGAGAATTCCCCAAACGAGATGGGAGGAGGCAGCATGCAGCTAACTCTTGCGCCCTCCCCCCATCTCGCAATCTATGACGATTAACAGCAAAGACACCCCCTCCTTCTCGGCTTCGGGGGTGTCTTTTTTTTCATCTTCAGCCTTCCCTCGCGCGCGTAATATATAATGTGTGTTTAACCAGAAAAGCCTCTGTTCTCTCAGTTGCTGAATGAGAGCAAAATCCCCCTCCCCCAAAAAGAAGTAAGCAGGCAAGTAGGTAACGAACATTAGTTTTATGTTTGAATGCACTGTTTGAATGCAGGTTTTAGACTTGAAAAAAAGGAGCATAGCGTGTGCTATATGACTGTTTTCAAGGCTAAAAAATCGGCCAAAGAGAGCGTTAAAACATACGAGCCATAATTATTTTAGGTAGGTTCTATCAATTCAATACTTCGTTAAAAAAATACCAATCGGCTA
>CALZJF010000029.1 GCA_945787885.1 uncultured Bacteroidales bacterium
GTAAAACAGAAACACTGCCTTACATTGAAAACTAATTTATAGAACCTACCATAATCCAAAGCCCACATGGTCTCGTCGCAGTCCGCACGGTTTGCTCAATAACTGCTGAATGCGACTCTTATCCCTGCTCCTTCTTCCCTGCTTTTGCCTTTCAAGTGATTGTTTTCACCTCCAAATGCAATCATTTTGACCCCCAAAAATAATCATTTTCACCCCTCCATGTGGTCACTCTGAGCCGCAATGCGTAGTCAGACTGCTGAATGCGGCTGTGCCATTGTTTTCAAGTGCGCCTCGAAGGGGCAATACCTCATGGCCCAGGGCTGGCAACGCGTAGTTGTACGGCATTCTGGGTTAGTGATACCGAGAAGGAACGCGCTCGTATAATTCGTGTTTCATCCATTTTTTCCGCGTGTTATATGTTGAACACGAATTTCACGAATATCCCGAATGTGTATGACATCGCTTGCCATGTATTCGTGTAATCCGTGCTATTCGTGTTCCATCAACATATTCCGCGTGTTATATGTTGAACACGAATTACCCGAATGTCCCGAATGTGAATGACATCGCTTGCCATGTATTCGTGTAATCCGTGCTATTCGTGTTCCATCAACATATTCCGCGTGTTATATGTTGAACACGAATTACCCGAATGTCCCGAATGTGAATGACATCGCTTGCCATGTATTCGTGTAATCCGTGCTATTCGTGTTCCATCAACATATTCCGCGTGTTATATGTTGAACACGGATTTCACGAATATCCCGAATGTGAATGACATCGCTTGCCGTGTATTCGTGTAATCCGTGCTATTCGTGTTCCATCAAAATATTCCGCGTGTTATATGTTGAACACGAATTACCCGAATGGTCCGAATGTGGATAAATAACGTTGCAAAGTATTCGTGTAATTAGTGAAATTCGTGTTCCATCCATTTATTTCGCGTGTTATATGTTGAACACGAATTTCACGAATATCCCGAATGTGTATGACATCGCTTGCCATGTATTCGTGTAATCCGTGCTATTCGTGTTCCATCCAAATATTCCGCGTGGTATATGTTGAACACGAATTTCACAAATGTCCCGAATGTGAATGACATCGCTTGCCACGTATTCGTGTAATCCGTGCTATTCGTGTTCCATCAACATATTCCGCGTGTTATATGTTGAACACGAATTACCCGAATGTCCCGAATGTGAATGACATCGCTTGCCATGTATTCGTGTAATCCGTGCTATTCGTGTTCCATCAACATATTCCGCGTGTTATATGTTGAACACGAATTACCCGAATGTCCCGAATGTGAATGACATCGCTTGCCATGTATTCGTGTAATCCGTGCTATTCGTGTTCCATCAACATATTCCGCGTGTTATATGTTGAACACGGATTTCACGAATATCCCGAATGTGTATGACGTCGCTTGTCATGTATTCGTGTAATCCGTGTGATTCGTGTTTCATCAAAATATTCCGCGTGGTATATGTTGAACACGAATTTCACAAATGTCCCGAATGTGAATGACATCGCTTGCCACGTATTCGTGTAATCCGTGCTATTCGTGTTCCATCAACATATTCCGCGTGTTATATGTTGAACACGGATTTCACGAATATCCCGAATGTGAATGACATCGCTTGCCGTGTATTCGTGTAATCCGTGCTATTCGTGTTCCATCCAAATATTCCGCGTGGTATATGTTGAACACGAATTTCACAAATGTCCCGAATGTGAATGACATCGCTTGCCACGTATTCGTGTAATCCGTGCTATTCGTGTTCCATCAACATATTCCGCGTGTTATATGTTGAACACGGATTTCACGAATATCCCGAATGCGTATGACATTGCTTGCCATGTATTCGTGTAATCCGTGCTATTCGTGTTGCATCCATTTTTTCCTCGTGGTATATGTTGAACACGAATTTCACGAATATCCCGAATGTGAATGAGATCGCTTGCCGTGTATTCGTGTAATCCGTGTGATTCGTGTTTCATCAAAATATTCCGCGTGGTATATGTTGAACGCGAATTACCCGAAAGGTCCGAATGTGAATGACATCGCTTGCCGTGTATTCGTGTAATCCGTGCTATTCGTGTTGCATCCATTTTTTCCGCGTGGTATATGTTGAACACGAATTTCACGAGTGGCCCGAATGAGGGTGAATAGCGATTACTGTTTATTCGTGTAGTCTCCTAAATATTGGTAATCATTTCCCAAGTCCAGGTAGTGGAGGCTTGAGAATTTTTGTAGTAACTTTGCAGGCAGATTTATAAGTCACCAAGTATTAGACAAGAAGTATATGATTATTGAAAGTATTGCATCTCCAGCCGACGTCAAGCGGCTGTCGGTGGAGGAAATGGAAAAAATGGCAGTGGAGATTCGTACACTGCTCATCGAGAAGCTGAGTCGCCACGGCGGACATTGCGGCCCGAACCTGGGCATGGTGGAAGCTACGATTGCCATGCACTATGTGTTTCAGTCGCCGCAGGATAAGATAGTCTTCGATGTTTCTCACCAAAGCTATACGCACAAAATGCTCACGGGACGTGTGGGAGCGTTTCTGAAGGCGGAGAATGATGATGACGTGTCGGGATATAGCGAGCCTTCGGAGAGCGAGCACGACCATTTCATCATCGGACATACATCCACTGCCGTGAGCCTTGCTGGAGGTCTTGCCAAGGGGCGTGACCTGCGGGGCGAGCGGGGAAATGTGATTGCCGTCGTTGGAGATGGGTCGCTCAGTGGTGGCGAGGCGCTTGAAGGGCTTGACTGGGCTGCTGAACTGGGTTCTAACTTTATCATCGTGGTGAATGACAATCAGATGTCGATAGCCGAGAATCACGGCGGACTCTACCGGAATCTTGAAGAACTGCGAAGGACGAACGGCACGTGTCCGAACAATCTGTTTCGCGCTATGGGGCTGGATTATGTCTATGTGGAACGGGGCAACGACATTGCCGCACTCATCGCCGCCTTCCAAAAGGTGAAGGACATTGACCATCCTATCGTGGTGCATATCAATACGCTGAAGGGCAAGGGCTTCGCTTTGGCAGAGAAGGACAAGGAGCGCTGGCATTGGAGCGCACCGTTTGACAAGGAATCGGGCGAACTGCTGCATCCATGCACGGTGGAGACGTACGATGAACTGACGGCTGTGCATCTGCTGGAACTGATGGGGCAGGACAAGGGCATCTGCGCCATCACGGCTGGTACGCCGGGGGTGTGGAATTGGACGCCTGAACGCCGAAAGGCGGCTGGACGGCAGTTTGTGGATGTAGGCATCGCCGAGGAACATGCCGTGGCTTTGGCATCGGGCATTGCCAAGGCTGGCGGAAAGCCTGTGTTCGGCGTTTGCAGCTCATTCATTCAGCGTGCTTATGACCAACTTTCGCAAGACCTCTGCATCAACGACAATCCTGCCACGATACTCGTGATGTGGGGCTCGCTCTCCACGATGACGGACGTGACTCACCTTTGCCACTTCGACATCCCACTGCTGTCGAATATCCCGAATCTCGTTTATCTCGCCCCGACGAACCGTGAGGAATATCTGGCGATGCTCGACTGGAGCATCAACTACAGGGAGCATCCTGTGGCGATTCGTGTTCCCGTGGGACCGACGAAGGCGGCTACGCGCCCGACGGCGACGGACTTTTCTGCGCTGAACCGGTATGAGGTGGTGGAGCAGGGTAGGGATGTTGCCATTCTTGCCCTTGGAAATTTCTTCTCGCTGGGCGAGCGCGTATGCCATTTGCTGAAGGAGCAGGGCGTGCATGCCACGCTCGTCAATCCGCGCTACATTTCTGGCATTGACGGGGATTTGCTCTGCCGTCTCAGTGAGGACCACAGGCTTGTGGTGACGCTGGAGGATGGTGCGCTTGAGGGTGGCTTCGGCGAGAAGATAGCCCGCTATTATGGTGCCACGGCGGTCAGGACGCTGTGCTATGGTGCGAAAAAGGAGTTCGTTGACCGCTACGTGCCCAAGGATTTCCTTGCTGCCAATAGGCTGGTGGATACGATGATTGCAGAAGACATCGTGGGGCTGTTAGATTAAGGCGCAATGTCTTAGTGTCTTGACATTCATAAGTCCTGTTTATACGACAAAAAGTCCCCCCAGACGCGGATGTCTGGGGGGACTTTTTTAGGGTTGATGGTCAGGGATGCTCCGTGGAACACCCCTGGATGAAGGGATTAGTGGCAGGAGGAGGGGCAGCAGCACTTGATGGGCTCTGCCAAACCATTGACCATATTGTCGAGACCATAGGCGAAGGCATCAATGTAATTGTAGGCTACGCCACAGAGACCGAGGAAAACAACGCCTGCGATGCAGACGAAGAGGGCGGTGCGGCTGTAGCAATCTACCTTGAAGCCGGGCAATGGCTCGTCGTTGGGGATGATGTACATCGCCTTGACGATGAGGAGGTAGTAGTAGAGCGAGATGACAGTGTTGATCAATGCTATCAGCACGAGCCAATGCCATCCTGCCTTGAAGGCTGCCATAAAGATGAAGAACTTGGAGAAGAATCCGGCGAAGGGCGGGATTCCTGCCAGCGAGAAGAGGCAGAGCGTCATGAGGAAAGCCAGCTTGGGATTGCTCTTGTAGAGCCCGTTGTAGCTGTCCATCGTGATGCCGCCAGTGTTTTCTTCTACGACCGTGAGCACGGCGAAGGCACCCAGGTTGGCTACCATATAGACGAGGAGGTAGAAGACGAGCGAGGTCATGCCCTGCGCCGTGCCGTCCATGATGCCGAGTACGAGATAGCCTGCCTGCGAGATGGCAGAGAATGCCATGAATCGCTTCAGATTCTTCTGACGGATGGCGAAGAGGTTGGCAATGGTGATGGAGGCAATGATAATCCAAAGGAAGGCCTGATCCCAAGCATATACCAAATCCTGAGCACCGAAGACCTTGATGAGAACGGTGAAGAGCACGAAGGCTGCGCTACCCTTGGAGATGACGCTGAGGAAACCGGTGACTACGGTGGGAGCACCCTCGTAGGTGTCGGCTGTCCAGAGGTGGAAGGGAACGAGAGAAATCTTGAAGCCCATGCCCGTGATGAAGAGGAGGAGGCCAAGCAGCATGACGGGGTTCGTGCTACTATTGAAGAAGCTGACGGCTGCTGCAATATCGTTGAAATACAGCGTTCCAGTAGAACCATAGATGAGGCTGATGCCATAGAGAAGGAGTGCGGCAGAGAAGAGTGCGAGCAGGATGAACTTGGCACTGGCCTCTGCGCTTTCGTAGCGATGCTTGTCGAAGGCCACCGTGGCTGCCATGGGGATGCTGGCGGTTTCAAGTCCGATGAAGAACATGAGGAAATGGCCGCTGGAAATCATGAAGTACATTCCCAAGAGCGTGAAGAGCGTGATGAGATAGAACTCACCCTGCTTTACCAGATTCTCAGGTCTGGAGAGCCACTTGTGGGCCATGAGGAAGGTGATGATGGTACCCACGGCGAGGATGCTCTTGACGATGGACATCATCGGCGTGTGCTGATACATTCCGCCAAATGCTTCGCCAGCACCCTGACACGACGGGCAAAGGTTGAGCAGCGTGTGGGCAGTGAGCAGCACCACGGGCAGGCAGGTGTTATAGACACCTCTGCCGTTCTTTCCATCGGCACACATGAAGAGGTCAGCCACAAAGAGGATGACGATCACGGCCAGGAGCGACAGTTCGGCCTGCATATTCAAGAATTGACTGTAATCCATTTGGGTTTATCGTGTTTAGAAGGGTACATAAAGGAAGTCCTTGGCAGAGTCGATGACCGTGATGATGGGCGAAACGCCCGTGCCAATCATGTCGCTCACCCACCAGGGGGCAAGTCCGAGACCTGCAACGCTGAGAATCAGGCATACGACGCTGAAACGCTCGTCCCACGTGGCATCGGTGAGGGCAAGGTGATGCTCATTCGTGCAGACACCGTAGAGAATCTTGCCGACAAGACGGAGAATATAGACTGCCGTGATGACGATCGAGGTGCAGGCAATGACGGTGAGCGTGGTGTAGAACGTGCCCTCATTGCTGAAGGAGCCTACGAAGATGGTCATTTCTGCGACGAAGCCGGAGAGACCGGGGAGACCGAGGTTGGCAAGACCGGCGATGACATAGCAAACGGCAAGGAAGGGCATGATGCGCATCAGGCCAGAGAGCTCGCGGACATCGCGGGTGTGGGTGCGGCCGTAGATCATACCGATGAGGGCGAAGAAGAGGGCCGTCATCAGACCGTGGGAGAGCATCTGGAGGATGGCACCCGTGCAGGCTACCTGGTTCATCATGAGGATGGCGAAGAGCACGAGGCCGCAGTGGCTCACGGAAGAATAGGCGTTGATGTACTTGAGGTCGGTCTGGACGCAGGCGCTGAATGCACCATAAACCACGGAGATACCCGTGAGGATGAGGAAAATCCATCCCAGCTCGTTGGCAGCCTCAGGCATGAGGTACATGGCGATGCGGAAACAGCCGTAGCCTCCGAGCTTCATCAGTACGCCGGCATGGAGCATGGACACTGCCGTGGGGGCAGAGGCATGGCCGTCGGGCGACCAAGTGTGGAAGGGGAACATGGCACCGAGCACGCCGAAGCCGGCGAAGGTGAAGACGAACCAGAGATTCTGCAGGCTATCAGCAGCAAAGGGCTGTGCGCCATTCGTATGGTTGGCAATGTCGATGATATTCATCGTGGCAGCACCCGTGCCGTAGTAGATGCCGAATATACCGCACATCAGGAAGGCTGAACCGCCCATGAGCATGAGGGTCAGCTTCATGGCTGAATATTCCTTCTTGCCGGAGCCCCATACGCCGATGAGGAGATACATGGGAATCAGGGCGATTTCATAGAACATGAACATGGCGAACATGTCGATGCTGATGAAGAATCCGAAGACTCCCATGGAGAGAAGGGTGAACCAGAGGAAATATTCCTTCGTGAGCGGCTTGAGCTGCCAGCTGGCGAAGGTGCCGGTGAAGACGATGATGGCACTGAGGAGGAGCATGGCAACCGAGATGCCGTCAACGCCCACGCTGTATTTGATGTTCAATGCGGGGAACCAGTCGAAGCTGGCGGTGTAGAGCATGGGGAACTCTTCTGCACTCAGCGTCTGGCGGTCTGCAATGAAGATAAACGTGAGGTAAACGGCAAGGGCCAAGAGTGAGGTACTTCCTGCCACCATCACGCCACGCACCTGATTAAGATTGCGTGCCACCCACAGGCCGAAGAGCATCAGCAAGGGGATGAGAACAAATATTGAGAGAAAATTCATATTGTCGTTAGGATTCTATGGTTAGAACAGCATGATGAGGAAAAGAAGGATGGCACCAAGGAGGAACCAGAAAGCATAGGTCTGTACGGAACCGTTCTGGAAGCCCTTGATGAGATGGCTCGTCTTATGCGTTCCCCAAGCCAGGAAGTCGAAGAAGCCATCGATGATGTGGCGGTCAAACCAGGCAATGGGGGTGCTGACACGGGCAAAGATGATGCGATGCGTGATGAACTGGTAAACCTCGTCCATGTAGAAACGCTTGTAGGCCCAACGGTGGAGACGAGGAGCGGCTGCGTACATCTTGTCGGCAACAGGCTGCTTCTCACCCTTGAAAATCCAGGTGGCGAGCAGGATGCTGCAGATGGCGATGACGGTGCTGACACCGGCAATCGTCGGGTCGAAATGCACGGTGTAAGGGATGCCGCTCGCGCTGACGATGCTGCCGAAGCTGGCCCATTTCCAGTCGAGGAAACCGCCGAGCGTGGTGAAGACACCCGTTCCGACAGTGATGACGCTGAGCACGATGAGGGGGAGCGTCATGGTCCAGGGAGCCTCGTGGGGCGTATGGTGAGCGTGGGCTTCCTTGTTCTCCGTTCCCCAGAAGATGCCGTAGTAGAGGCGGAACATATAGAATGCCGTCATGGCAGCCACCATCGTCATCCAGGCACCGCACCAGGGGCTGTATTCGAAGCAAGCGGTGATAATCTCGTCCTTCGAGCTGAAGCCGCTGAAGAAGGGAATGCCGGCGATGGCCAGACAGCTGATGAGGAAGGTCCAGTGAGTGACGGGCATATACTTGCGCAGACCTCCCATCATCGCCATCTCATTGCTGTGAACGGCATGGATGATACATCCGGCACCGAGGAAGAGGCAAGCCTTGAACATGGCGTGTG
The DNA here is from genome assembly GCA_945787885.1 of uncultured Bacteroidales bacterium. Taxonomy (GTDB): domain Bacteria; phylum Bacteroidota; class Bacteroidia; order Bacteroidales; family Bacteroidaceae; genus Alloprevotella. The sequence goes on from CALZJF010000029.1 coordinate 8,161, forward strand.
TGAAGAGGTGGAACATGGAAGCCATGTATCCGAGCGATGAATGGTTGAGGTGTTCGCCGTGTCCGGGGAGGCAGACGCCGAGAGCTACCATCATGAAGGCAATCTGCGAGATGGTGGAGAAGGCGAGTACGCGCTTGATGTCGCTCTGGGCGCACGCCACTGCGGCGGCATAGAAAGCGGTGAAAGCGCCCACCCATACGACTACGGAAAGCGTCTGGGGAGCATATTCAATCCAGATCGGGAACATTCGTGCTATCTGGAACACGCCGGCAACGACCATCGTAGCAGCGTGAATCAGCGCAGATACAGGCGTCGGGCCTTCCATGGCATCGGGGAGCCAGATGTGGAGAGGGAACATGGCACTCTTGCCGGCGCCGCCGATGAACATCAGCACGAGCGAGAGCGGCAGCACCGTCATGGCGGCATTCTTGATAAGGGCCGTCTCAGGGTTGCATGCGATGAAGTGGGCAGCACCGTCAGCATATTCTACGGTTCCGGCAAAGCTGAAGTTGAAGCTCTGGGTGTAATAACCGAAAATCAGGATACCCACGAGGAAGAACATATCCGCGAATCGCGTGACGATGAAGGCCTTCTTGCTGGCAGCAATGGCCGGCCCCGTGGTGTAATAGAATCCGATGAGGAGATAAGAGCTGACACCCACGAGTTCCCAGAAGAGATACATCTGGAAGATGTTCGTGGCGAGCACGAGTCCGAGCATCGACATGGTGAAGAGGCTGAGGTAAGCATAGTAGCGCTGGAAACCGCGTTCACCGTGCATATAGCCGAAGGAGTAGATATGAACCATGAGCGAGACCGTAGAGATGACGATGAGCATCATCACCGAGATGGGGTCAAGCAGGATGCCGAGGTCAAAGTGCAAGTCGCCGAGCGGCAGCCATGTGGCGTTGTAGGGCACCAGCGTAGGAAGTGTGCCGTCGGCCAGACGCGGCGTACAGAAGAAATACTGGTAAGCCGTCATGTAGCTGAGAATGGTAACGATTCCCAACGAGGCAGTGCCAATCAGTCCAGCCACTTTATGGCTCCAGACCTTACCCGTCTTGGGTATGTCGAGATCGACTACGCCAATCAGCAGGAAGCTGATGAGGGGAAGGAGAAGGATAAATAGCGTATAACTCATAATATCTTTGCAAGAGTTGTGTTACGTGATGTTTTTGAGGGAGATGTTTACCATTTCATCTTCGTCAGCTTATCAACGGAGATATTGTGCAGCTGGCGGTAGATATTGATCATGATGGCGATGGCGATAGCGCTTTCAGCAGCAGCGATGGCAATGGCGAAGATGGCGAAGAACACGCCCTCGTGGCCTTGCGGGAAGAGCAGGTTGTTGAAAACGGCAAAATTGATGTTGGCAGCGTTGAGCATGAGTTCGATGCTGAGCAGGATAGCCAGCGTGCTCTTACGGGTGAGGAATCCGTAAACGCCGGCAAACATCATCAGGGTCGAGACGAGAAGAATGAAGTCAATGGAAATCATATTTTTGTCTTGCTTTAATTGATGTTTAACGTTTGCGGGCGATGACGATACCGGCCACGATGCATGCCAGGAGCAACACAGAAACGGCTTCAAAGGGAAGGAGGTATCCGTCCTTGTCGGTCGAGAGCATGTGTGTGCCGATGGTGTCCATGCTGATGACGCTTTCGTCAGGGCTGGCCAGGAAGCTGCTGGCAGCGAAATCTATGGGTGCAAAGCCATACATGAAGAGTACGCTTGCGAAGACGCCAAAGCCCACGAGTGCGATGACGAGTCCGGCAACCGTCTTCTTCAGATTGGTCGTGCGGAGTTCCTCCTGCTGACCGCTGGTGAGGAGGATGGAGAATACGTAGAGGACGATGACGCCTCCGGCATATACCATCGTCTGAACAGAGCCCAGGAAGGTGTAGCCCATCAGGAAGTACAAACCTGCAGTGCCGAGGAGCACGAAGAGCAGATAGGTGGCGGCCCGGACGATGCTCCGGCTGATGACGGTGGCAAAAGCCGAGCATACGATGAACACTGCCAGGATGACGAACATGATATCTTGTGCGTTCATAAATGTTATTCTGTAAAAACTTAGGTAGGTTGCTTGAATGTGATAAAAGTAGTGTCGTTCAGAGAGGGCTGCGTTCGTCCGGCTATGAGCCGGCCTGTTGCAAGATGTCCCTCAGACCTACCTTTTATTTTACGTCAGCGGCAGCTTCTGCCGCCTTCTGCGCAAAGTTTTTGGCAGCCGTTTCGAGTTTCAGGGCTTTTGCTTCAGCCTCTTTCCAAGCCTCTTGCAGTGCGGTGTCGGCAGCGTTGGCTTCAGCGGCAGCCTTAGCCTCGTTGGCAGCGGCGCGTGCGGCGGCAGCGTTTTCGGCAGCCTTCTTGGCGGCAGCCGCCATTTTCTCCGCTTTTGCCTTTGCTGCGTCGGCATCGGCTGTCTGAGGTTGTGCAACGGCAGGCTTGGCCCCTTCTGTTGCAGCGGCAGGCTTGGCGGCAGCAGGGCGTGCGGGCTTTTCTACGCACTTGGAGCCAGGCTGGTTGAGCACCTTGAAGAGCGATTCGCGAGCGAAGACGGCACCTTCGTATTCCGGCGAAAATTCGATGGCGCCCTGAGGGCAGGCACGGGTGCAGAGCATGCAGTACATGCAGCAGCCATGGTCGTAAACGTAGCGTACGAGCTGCTTTTTCTTCTTGCCGTCGGCCGTTTCCACCATCTTCGTCTCTACCTTGATGGTGCCGTTGGGGCATTGCATCTGGCAGATGCCGCAGCCGATGCACTTATGCTCATTGTTTTCGTTGTGAGGCATGACCAGCGTACCGCGGAAACGCTCGGGGATATGGTTCTCCTTGCGGTTTTCAGGGTAGCGTTCGGTGATTTTCGGAGTCCAGAGTTCGCGGAAGGTCACGCCAAGACCCGTGCATAAACTCTTGATACCTCCTATGAGACCTGCAAAATAAGATGTATTTGCCATGTGTGTTTCGTGTTATATAGGATATATAAATATAGGAGGTTGACATCAGAATGTAAGACCCAGACTCACGCAGAGTGCCATCAGGACGAGCAGCAGCATGGAAATGGGAATGAGATACTTCCACTCCAGCGTCAGAATCTGGTCGATACGCAGACGGGGGAATGTCCAGCGCTCCCAAAGGAGGAGGAAGAGCACGAAGAACACCTTGACGAGGAACCATACGAAACCCGGAATTATGGCCATCACCTCATTGAAACCATCAAGGCCAGGGATGACGAAGGGAGCCCATCCGCCGAGGAAGATGGTAGATGCCATTCCGGCGCAGATGAAGAGGTTGAGGTATTCTGCCAGATAGTAGAATCCGAAGTCCATACCTGAGTATTCCGTGTGGTAACCAGCCGTCAGCTCGCTTTCCGATTCAGGCAAGTCGAACGGGCCACGGTTACACTCAGCGTTGCCGGCAATGAGGTAAACGATGAAAGCCGCCAGAGCGACGAAGTGTCCGCGGAAGATGTACCATCCGCCTTCTGCCTGATTTTGGCAAATCTCGCTGAAGCTCATCGTACCCGTCAGGCAAATCATTGTCAGCATGACCATTCCGATAGAGAGTTCGTAGCTGATAATCTGTGCGCCGGCACGCATGGCACCGATAAGTGAGTATTTGTTGTTGGCAGACCATCCTGCGAGGAGGATTCCGACAACGCCGATGCTACCAATGGCAAGGAAGAAGAATACGCCGACATTGAAGTCGAGTATCTGTGCTCCCTTGTTCCAAGGCAGACATGCGAAGGTGGTCATGGATGCTGTGACGACGAGGAACGGTGCGAGGGCGTGGAGGAAGCGGTCTGTCTTTCTGAGGCTGACGATTTCCTTGGTGAGCATCTTGAGCACATCGCACACCACCTGAATGGTTCCCCAAGGTCCTACGCGGTCAGGACCGAGACGGCACTGGACGAAGGCGCAGAACTTTCGTTCTACGTAAATCATGACCATGGCGAAGATGGCGTAGAGCGTGATGATGCCGAGGGCCACGAGCACGCATTCCACGAGAATGGTGAGCCATCCGGGCATCACGCTGAGCAATGCAGCGTCGAGCCATGATGTAAAAACTGAGAAATCAAACATATCTCTGTATCTTGATGTTTAGTATGTTAGGGAGGAGGAGAAATTAGCGGTCAATATCAGGGATGATGTAGTCCATCGTTCCGCCAATGGTGATGAGGTCGGCAATCATGTAATTGCGGCAAGCCTCGTCGAGTGCAGCCACGAGTGGCAGACCCGTTGAGCGGTAGTGCAGACGATACGGACTCTTGTCGCCCTTCGACTCCAGATATACGCCGAGAATGCCACGGCTACCTTCAACGGCACTGTAGTAGCATCCTTCGGGCACCTTGACGATGGGCTTGAGCTTCTCCTGAATCGGGCCTTCGGGGATGTTGTCTATCAGCTGGCGGATGATTTCGCAACTCTCCTCTATTTCCTTCAGACGTACCATGTAACGATCCATGGAGTCGCCGCTTTCGTAGGTGATTTCGTTGAACTTTACCTGATTGTAGGCAGCATAGGGCCGATGCTTTCTCAGGTCGCAGTGCCATCCGGCGGCACGTCCTGTACCTCCTGTGCAACCATAGGAAATGACCTGCTCCCTTGACAGCGGACCTACTCCGATAGAGCGGTTGCGGAAGATGACATTGCCCGTGAAGATGCTGTGGTATTCCTTCAGCCCCTTCGGCATCGTTTCGTTGATGAAGTGCTTCACGTCCTTCACGAAGTCGGGATGCAAATCGTGGGCAACGCCACCTATCATGTTGTAGTTGATGATGAGGCGTCCGCCGGTGGTCTTTTCAAAAATCTTCAGCACCTCTTCGCGGTCGCGGAAACCATAGAGGAATGCGGTGGTAGCACCGAGGTCCTGACACAGACAGCTGAAGAAGAGGATGTGGCTGTCAATACGCTGCAGCTCGTCCATAATCGTACGGATAACCTGTACGCGGGGGCTCACTTCGATGCCCATGGCCTGCTCGATACACATGCAGAGCGCATGGCGAGTCTGCATGGCTCCCAGATAGTCCATACGGTCTGTTAGAGCGAGAGTCTGCGGGTAGGTCATGTTTTCGCTGAGCTTCTCGATGCCGCGGTGAATATATCCGAGGTGCGGGTCAATCTGCTTCACGCGTTCGCCTTCGATGGCAGTGCGGAGGTGGAGTACACCATGAGTAGAGGGGTGCTGCGGACCGATGTTCACCACGTAGGCATCCTCGGCAAAGACGGGGCTGTCCTCGCAGACGAGTTTGCCGTCAGCGTCAATCATGTATTTATGGCGTGTGTCGCTGATTTCCTCGTTCGTTGAGGGAATCTCGGCGTTTTTCTCTTCGGGATGGTCGTTTTTGCGCATGGGGAATCCCACCCAGTCTTCGCGGAGGAAGAGGCGGCGCATATCAGGATGCCCGATGAAGATAATGCCGTAGAAGTCATATACTTCGCGCTCGTAGATGTTGGCGATGTCCCAGAGGTCGGAGACGGTGGGCAGTGTGGGGTTTTCCTTGTCGTTGGCCACACATTTGATATGTGTCATCTCGAACGTCGTGCTCGACTTGGTGAGGCTGTAAACCACGCCGAGCCCTTCTTCTTCCCAGTCGCATCCGGTCAGACACTCGAGGAAGTCGTATCCTTCAGCTTTGAGTGCGGCGAGTTTTTCGTGGAGTTCTTCAGGAGCCACCACGATCGGGTTGATTTTGTTGCTCATGTCAGTGTATATGGTTTATGCCTGTTCTTGCTGGTTGAGGAGTTCGGCGTAGTTTTCCGATCCGAATCCGATGGTTTCCTTGTAGGGGTCTTTCTGCTTGCGGTTGGTGGTTCCGAAGAAGTTTTCCACTCTCACCTTACGCTGCAGCTGCATCATGGCGTATAAGAAGCTTTCGGGTCTTGGCGGACATCCGGGGCAATATACGTCCACGGGCAGAATCTTGTCCACTCCCTTCACCACATGGTAGCTTTTCGTGAAGGGGCCGCCGCTGATGGCGCATCCACCGACTGCGACTACGTATTTCGGGTCGCACATCTGGTCATACAGACGCTTTACGACGGGAGCCATCTTCGTGGTGATGGTGCCGTTGACGAGCAGCACGTCGCCCTGTCGGGGGCTGTTACGCGTAATCTCGAATCCGAAGCGTGCCATGTCGTAGCGTGCAGCGGCAACGGCCATGAACTCGATACCACAGCAACTGGTGGCAAAGGTCAGAGGCCAGAGGGAGTTGGAACGTCCCCAGTCGATGAGTTTGTCCAGGGGTGCTACGGCTGCGCTGACACCACCAGCGTTGAGTTCGTCGATGAGTTTCTCCAGCGTGGCGTTGTCATTGAACTCCTCATAGGGGATGTTGTTGATGACGGGTGCGCTTTTTCTTACTGCCATTCTAACGCTCCTTTCTTCCAGGCATAGGCAAGGCCCAGAACTAAAATAAACAAGAAGAAGAGTACACTCAGCAGTGCGGCACTGCCCAGCGTGTTCATCACGACGGCCCACGGGAAGAGGAACATCGTTTCGACATCGAACATGAGAAAGAGGATGGCGAAGAGGTAATATCCCACTCGGAACTGCATCCAGCTGCGTCCCTTAGTGGGAATACCACATTCATAGGGCTCTTCCTTCTGCGCGTTGTAGCTGCGCGGTGCCAGCAGCATGGCGAGCACCGTGACGAGACCTACAAAGCCCAGTCCTGTCAACAAAGCTGTGACAAAAAAGGCAAAGTTCATAGCTCTTTAAATGTTTGTTGTTAATATAAATTTGTGTTTGTTCTTCAAATGTCAGACGCTATCGTCCTGACCGATGACGGAGTTGTAAAGACGAGTACCATATATAACGAGTAAAGGGTGAGCACGCCTGCCCACCTCTCATATATTTAATTAGCTGTTCGGAACAACTGCCCATTTTTTTGGCGTTGTTCGCATTCCGTCGTCGGTCACTTGATATCGTCTTTAACGCTGCAAAGTTAAAAAAAAACCGTCAAAGGCCAGCTTTCGCACAGTAGTTTTTTTAATGTTTTTTGTGTGCTAACGGTGGTTTTGATTGATTAAATGCACATTTCCCGTCGTGTTGTGCAGCGTTGGGGCATAAATGAGCAGAAGGACGAGCCTGATTCAGTTGCTCGTCCTTCTGCTATTGGGTGTTTTTTGAGGTCGAATCGTCTCGGAGGCGAGGGCAATCGTTGGCTATTCCCATACGAAAACGGGGGGAATCACGGCGGGTCTGCCCACCATGAACAGGGCAGGAACGCCTCCGGGTGTGGTCGTGCTCTCCGGCGTCTGGGTGTGGCGGTGGCATCTGCCTTTGATGATGCGGTAGCCGCCATTGTTCTCTGGCAGGTCGTCATCGTTGGCAATGGCTGTCTCCAGCTGAAGCCCCGGCATTTGGCGTGCCATTTCGGTCATGAACTTCTCAGCCTGAATGGCGCGCACCATGGCGTAGGGCCTGGAGCCCTCGAAAGCTTTTGGCGGGCAGGCGGTGGAGACGAGCGTCTGCTTGCAGTCAGGGTAGGCAATCTTGGCATGGCGTATCAGGTCGAAGAATCCGTCTTCCTGCAGAGCGAGGATGAACGGGATGCGCACCCTGAAGTTTTTTGTAGAAGCCTTGCCGTTCTTCAGCGGTTTCCCTTCGCGTCGCATCAATGCCAGCCCTACAATGTTCTTCTTCCTCCGTGCCACGATGAGGCTTCCCCCCGCGGCATCGTTTTGCGCGATGAGGGCGAAGAAGTCGCCTTCGCTCATCTTTATCTCGAAGTCATGTCTGCCGCCATTGCGGTTGTAGAAGTTCCAGAGGTCATTGCCCCATTCCGTTTCTTCCTGTATGCTGACATCGGGCATGGCAGTGTCAGTCTCCGGCGTGTTGGGGTCGGCTTCGATGATGTGGCTCGCCATGGCGTAGCCGCATGCCTCCAGAGTTTTTCTCTCTTCGCTGTCTTTCGGGAAAGCGATGCTGATGAGCGCCCCCTTCTGTGCCATGCGTTGGTGCAGCAGGGTGAGGGCGTTTCGGGCGGCTTGTGTGCGTTCCGCGGCCTTCAGGCTTGGGCAGATGGCAGTGGCCGCTATGATGCCGATGCTGATATTGCGGTTGCAGAGCGTCATTTTTCTGAGCAGCATTTGGCAGCAGGCGGTCATTTCGCCCGAAGCGTTGCGCATGATGCTCAGCTCAGCGGGATTATATACTTCGTTGAAGTACGCATCGAGAATCTCGTCGCTCGTCTTTGGGCGATGTTTCTTCCAGAGTTCGCGTAGTTCATGCTGGAGTTCTGACGGCATGTTGTGGTGTATGTGTTGTTAGTAAGGTGTGGTGAAGATGGTCTTCCCCTTTTCTGTGTAGATGGTCAGCTCAATCGAGTCGATTTCCGGCGTCAGTTCCTCGTCGAACCCATAGACCGGGCAGGAGATGATGTGTTCCTCGTAGAAATCCTTTTGGTCGATGTTAGAGTTGTACAGAAATCTTAGTTTCTTCGTCTTGCGAAACGGCTTGCCATTGATGGGGGAGTGGTATCTGAATCCATCGTCGGCAAATCCAATGACGTGTGCGCTCTCTGTGCAGGAGGGGATCCCAACCCTGAGGTTCACGTATCGCTTTGTGCGCCAGCACGTCAGCAGTCTTACGGCTTTCGTGTCCTTGCCGGCGGCCACGTTTGGCGTTGGTGGCAGTGCTGCCAGGAATTGTATGCCGTAGAGCTGTGGCCCGTTGTCGGTCTCGATGATGACCGCCATCGCGCGGTAGAGCGTGTCGGGCGTGAGTGGCTGCTTCAGGCTGCTGGCTTGCAGTTCTCTGCCGCTGTCTGTGGTGATGCTCGCGGCTTTTCCGTCGGCTCCCGTCCTTATTTCGCAGAGTTCCTCGCTGTATGCCTCCCAGATTTCCGCATCGTCCTGGCATCCTGTGGTCAGCAGGGCGATGGCAATCAGTGCGCTGAAGAGTGCGGGGAGTGGTTTGAGTGTCATGTCTGGTGTTAAAGAGGGGTGGAATGTTTGTGCTTGCTCTGGCTGCGCCGTTTTTCTGCCATGTCTTGGCATCGCCTTGGGCAGCCCCAGCTCTGCGTTCGTCGTTGCGCTTGGCGTGGGGAAATCGCAGAATCCCCTCGCAGGCTCATTTCGTCCAACGGCAAAGTTACGTGATTCTTTGTTTTTTGACAAGTATTTTCCTGCATCTTTTCGGAAAAATGGCAGGCAGCTACTCCGTGTCGGCGATTTGCGGCTGCGAAAGGGCATGAAAAAAGCCGGATGTCTTTGTTTCGGACATCCGGCTTTGTCGGGTTGGCGGTGCGTACGAGGCTCGAACTCGTGACCCCATGCGTGACAGGCATGTATTCTAACCAACTGAACTAACGCACCTTGGAAATGTTTGTCAAACCGATGTTTGGTGAATCACAGCGTAAAATCTGTTGGCGGTGCGTACGAGGCTCGAACTCGTGACCCCATGCGTGACAGGCATGTATTCTAACCAACTGAACTAACGCACCTTGGTTTGCAATCTTTTGGGCTGTTTTTGTTCCCGAATTGCGAGTGCAAAGGTACGAGCGTTTTGACAAACTTGCAAGCGATTCCCTCTTTTTTCTTGAAAAAAGCCTTAAACGGGGGTTGGTTTGCTAAACGTGTTTTGCAGGAAGTGCTGAAAAGCCCTCTTTTTGCCCTTCCCGCCGTTTTTTCTGTCAGTGCTTTTCATTGCGTTGTCTGACGCCTTCGTAAAGCAGAATGGCGGCACTGACAGAGACATTGAGCGAATCGCAGTGCCCCAGCATCGGAATCCGTATGTGCGCATCGGCAGCCTCTCGCCATTGCGAGGTGAGCCCAGTGGCTTCTGTCCCCATAATCAGCGCGGTGGGGCGCGTCATGTCCGTGTCGTAGTAGAGGTTTGAGTCCTGCAGTTGTGCGGTGAGAATGCTGATGCCATGCTGCTTGAGCCATTCTATGGTGTCCTGACTGCTGGCAAGCGCGCAGGGAACATTGAAGACTGCCCCCAGCGATGCCCGGATGAGGTTCGGATTGTAGAGGTCCGTGAGCGGATTGCAGACGATGACTGCGGTGGCTCCCGCAGCGTCTGCCGTCCGGAACACCGCCCCTAAGTTGCCCGGCTTCTCCACCCCCTCCAGCACCATAATCAGCGGGGGCGGAGTGTTTCCGGCATTTAGGGCAAGGTTGCAGCTCAGGCTTTCCAGCGTCTTTTCGGGCATTCGTGCCGTCGCGACCACGCCCTCCGTGCCTCCGCGGTAGGCAATCTTCTCATAGACTTCTGCGCTGACGCTTACGATTTCAGCATTGGGGCATTTGCGGGAGCAGATGTCGAACGGCGTTTCGCCCCGTTGCATCTCTGCCGCCCACTCCGTGTTGCCCATGCGGGCTGATGCCTCCATGATTTCCGGGCATACATAGAGCGTCAGAATCTGGCAGTGAGCTTCTGCGCAACGTTGTATTTCGCGTTGCCCCTCTACGACGAACATTCCCGTCTTGCGGCGTTCGGCCGACTTCTGCTGTAGCAGTGCGAGGTGTTTGATGCGGGCGTTTTGGCAGCTGGTGATGGTTTGCATGGTCATGTCTTCGCGTGCGCGTGTATATATAATAGGTAGGTTCTATAAATTGGTTTTCGATGGAAGGTAGTGTTTCTGTTTGTGCTTGGGTGTATTCGCGGCTATCGCACCGTAGGTTTTTGTCTTTCCTTCGGTCACGTAGCAGGCTACGCTCCCTCATGAAAATCAAAAATCGCACGGCACGATAGCCGCGAATACATCACAAGCCAATTGATAGAACCCTACCTGTAATGAGTGAGTGTGTAGATGACGGATTATTTTTCCTGCCCCTTTAGGAGGAGTTGGCGGGCTTGCGGCAGGAGGAAGGGCTCAATCTTGTCGTAGGGAATGGTGAATGTGGGCAATCCTACGGCATAGCAGGCTATCTCATACTGCATATATTCAAAGGTAAGTCCCTCGGCGGTGGGGTAGGGCATGCGTTTGGGCAGCGGCACGAGCGGTGTTTCTAATTGCAGCACCTCGTCGAGGTTCACCTTCTCGTCTGTCTGCATCTGGAAATACTCTTCCAGCCCGGCGCGGAGCAAGGGTTGGAGGTCTTTCAGGCGAGCCGTATCGACGATTTCGGTCAGCATGCTGCCATCGGCGAGGCTGTATGTCAGATGCCCCGCCCCCGTCTCATTCGGGTGAGCTCCGCCGCAGTAGATGCTGTTCGTGTTGTGGAACACCACGTAGCTCTTCGTCTCGTAAGCCTTTTCCAATTTGAAGTCGGCCGAAAAAGGCATGAGAGGCAGCTGCGCGTCTTCAGGATTGTTCGCCATTCTGAAGTCATTGATTTCCTTGCTCTCTATGGTGTATTTCTCCAGCACTGCCGTTCCGTAGGCAGCAGCATAGTCGCTGATGGTCTTTGCCGGGCCTTCCGCAGGCGTAGTATAAGTGGTGTCGATGGTTTCAGATATCTGTTTGTCCATCATCTCCAGCAGGCTCTGTCGGATGTTGGCAGAAACTGGCGAATCGTCGGCAGGGAGTTCGATGTCCAGCTTCACGTAGGCATAGTCCGTGCTGTCAGCCCAGGTGGTTTCGCCGTAGGTCACTTCGTTCTTGTTTTGGCAGGATGCCATCATGCAGATTGGCAGCACGATGGCAGAAAGCGGATAGAAGATGTTTTTCATGTCAGTAGGGTTGTTTTGTGAGGTAAACTATAGGGGGGCTATAAATTAGTTGTCAATGTAAGGCAGTGTTTCTGTCTTACTTGGATGTCTTCACGCCTCTCGCACCGTAGGTTTTTGTCTTTCATTCAGTCACGTAGCCCGCTACGCTCCCTCGTGAAAAGCAAAAGCCTACGGCACGAGAGTCGCAAATACATAGCAAGCTAATTTATAGAACCTGCCTATAATATTTTAGTGCAAAAGTACGATATTTTCCCTTGGCACGCGATTTCGTGCTTTTGGATTTCGCCCGGCTTTATCCTTTTTTTGTATTCCGTTCTTCCGTTCCTTGTCTTTTTGCCTATCTCAATGCCTGTTTTCAGCCTATTTCCTTCATGGCGGAGAGGCTTTCGCCGCTGATGGTGTCTGAGCTTCGCTGCCCGACGGCAGAGATTCCTCTTTCCAAGTGATTGTTTTCCACCCCGAAAATGACCATTTTTGCCCCTCAAAGCAGTCACATTCGCCCTTCTGTGTGGTCAGTCGGTGGGCAATAGTGCCGCAGAAAATTTGCCAAAGCACTATCGAAAAAGGAAAAAATGGGGCGATAAGGGCGATTCTGAAGCCAAAAAATGGAGAAAAGGCTGGCACTATGACTTCCATACATCACTTCTGCTTGCGCCAGACAACCTTTCCCAATCATTATTGGTAGGTTCTATAAATTAGTTTTCCATGTAATGTAGTGTTTCTGTCTTACTTGGATGTCTTCACGCCTCTCGCACCGTAGGTTTTTGTCTTTCATTCAGTCACGTAGCCCGCTACGCTCCCTCGTGAAAAACAAAAACCTACGGCACGATAATCGCAAATACATCGCAAGCTAATTTATAGAACCTACCTATTATCTCAATCAGCTGGGCGGCAAAATGCTCAAATGGCAAGAGAAATTCTGCTGATTCGCATCATTTCGTATGCGAGGGGGCGAGGGCAAGCAGGATGCAGCCAGTGATTTCCGCTGATTCATAGAACACATCTATATAATTATAGAAAAAAGCATTTGCAGAAGAAGGAAATTTGCCCTAAATTTGCCATCGAAACGAAAAACATCATCCTGATGACCCTACAACAACTACGCTATATCATTGCCGTCAATCGTTATCGGAACTTCGCAAAAGCCGCCGATTCCTGCCGCGTTTCGCAGCCCACACTGAGCGCCATGCTCGTGAAACTGGAGGAAGAGCTGGATGTGCGCATCTTCGACCGCACGAACAAGTCGGTCGTTCCCACGGCGGTGGGCGAGATGATTATCCGTCAGGCAGAGCGTGTGCTCAACGAGACGGCGCGCATCGGGGAGATGGTGAACGACGAGAAAGGCAAGATTGGCGGACGACTGCTGATGGCGGTCAGCCCGACGATAGCCCCCTTCATCCTGCCGCGCTTCATCCGCCACTATCGAGAGCAGTTCCCATCGGTGGAACTTCAGGTGCAGGAAATGAAATCGGCAGATGTCATCAGTGCGCTGCAACAATGCGAGACGGAGATTGGCATTGCCATTTCCGACAAGGCCTGCGAGGGAGTGTTTGAAATTCCGCTTTACAATGAGCGCTTCTATGTCTATCTTTCCAAGGATTGCTGGCGGAAACTCCCCGTCTTCCGTCCGGAAAACCTGGAGCACGAGAATTTCTGGATTATGAAAGAGGCGCAGTGCATGCGCGAGAGCCTCTTCTCCTTCTGCAACACACGCTCCAAAGGTTATAAAATCTATGAGACGGGGAGCATCGACACGCTTGTGCGCGTGGTAGATGAAAATGGTGGCTTCACCGTCATCCCTGAAATGCAGCTCCCCTTCCTCACCCCTGAGCAGCGCGAGAATGTCCGCCCCATAGAAGGCGACTACGTGTCGCAGCGCAGTGTCTCGATTTATATCCGCGCTGACTATGTGAGGCAGAAGATGGTGAACAGCGTCATCGATGCCCTCAAGGCTTTCATGCCAAAAGGGATGATGAACGAGAACCTCGTGAAATATGGCGTGAAGCTGTAGGCCTGAGTGGTTCAGGCTTTTCCTGCCCAGCTGGTTTTCACTGCGACACACCTACCTACCCACTGCGACACCTACTTGCGAAATAAACAAACAATCAATAACCCTTTAACAATTTTAAGTTATGAGAAGCATCACCACTTTTGACCTTCAGTATGCCCACAGATTCTATGGATTTCAGGGCGAAGCACAGTATCTTCATGGCCACACCGGCGTGCTCACCATTGAGGTGGAGGACAGCGTCAATGAGGGCGTGAACATGGTATTCCCCTGCAACGAGATTCAGAAGACGGCATGGGATGTGCTGAAGAATTTTGACCACGCACTCATCCTCCGTGAGGACGACCCCCTGCTCCCTGCCATCCTCGATGTCTATGAGAAGCAGGGCATCAAGAATGGTCATCCCCGCAATACGATGAAGGGCGAGGCTTTCAAGACCGAACTCGCTACGGCATATCCCGATGCTCGCCTCGTCGTGACGAAGGAGACGATGACCGTGGAGGGGATGATCAAAATCGTTTATGACCTCCTGAAGGATAAGCTCAACATCGCAAAACTCACCTTCACCAGTGGTGTGAATGCTGCCTGCCAGGAGTATGAGACCCGCAAGCAGATTGACCGTTGCCCGCTCTGCGGCATCGCTCTCGATGAGAATGGCGTTTGCCCCAAGTGTGGCTACAAGAAGAAGGCATAATGGCCAATTCTGTGTGTGCTGAGAGATTGCGGCACATACGTTGAAGCCTGATCCAATCAGTTTGCTGATAACAAAAAATCCTGAACAACACCACGTTGTTCAGGATTCTTTTGTTTCTGCCCACGAGCAATGGCTGTCAATACTGCAAGTCGTATGGCTTCGAAAGGGGTAGCCTCGCTTGTGTTTCTTTTAGCGGCTGAGCTCGACAACTGTTTCAAGAGGCAGGCTCGTGATGGCAGCAATCTGTTCTGCCGGCATACCTGTAGCTATCAATTGTTTGGCAATGTTCAGAGTCGCAGTTTTTAATTTCTCAAGCCCCTGGGCAAGTCCTTCCGCTCTTCCTTCTTCACGTCCTTCCGCTCTTCCTTCTTCACGTCCTTCCGCTCTTTCATTTTGCATAACAGCCAGATTGGTGCGGTAGGTGTCAATGCTGATGTGATATTGCTTAAGCTCTTCTGGCGTCATGCGCACCAGTTCGGCAATGTTGCCCACCTTTTCGAAGACGGGCTGCTGCTGCTGGAAAGGAATGTTCGTCTTCATCGTTTCAAGATTTGTGATGTTGTACAACCAATAGTCTATTTGCGTCTTGCAGTCTTCCTCGCGCATATCGCGATAAAGAGGAAGTTCGAGCGTGCCAGAGAGTGGGTTCTGTGCTTGTCGTGTATTCAGCAGGGGCTAATCGTTCTTCTCACGATTAAGTTCGATAATAGTTTCAAGAGGCAGGCTCGTGATGGCAGCAATCTGTTCTGCCGGCATACCTGTAGCTATCAATTGTTTGGCAATGTTCAGAGTCGCAGTTTTTAATTTCTCAAGCCCCTGGGCAAGTCCTTCCGCTCTTCCTTCTTCACGTCCTTCCGCTCTTCCTTCTTCACGTCCTTCCGCTCTTTCATTTTGCATAACAGCCAGATTGGTGCGGTAGGTGTCAATGCTGATGTGATATTGCTTAAGCTCTTCTGGCGTCATGCGCACCAGTTCGGCAATGTTGCCCACCTTTTCGAAGACGGGCTGCTGCTGCTGGAAAGGAATGTTCGTCTTCATCGTTTCAAGATTTGTGATGTTGTACAACCAATAGTCTATTTGCGTCTTGCAGTCTTCCTCGCGCATATCGCGATAGAGAGGAAGTTCGAGCGTGAAGACCTTCAGCTTGTCGGAGAAAAGTTCGCCCGTCTCGTTCACCGTCAGTTGCACCGTGCGTAGCGTTCGGGGTTCGAAGCCACGGAGGTGGAAGTTCAGAAAACAAATGCAATATACGGGAGTTAGACGGAAGTTCCATCCATTATCTCCCATATATTCCTGACTGGAGAAGGAGCGTGAGAGATAATAGAGAATGCGGTCGGTGAAATACATTTGAGAACGGTTCTGCATCTCTACGATAAACTCGCTGCCGTCTTCCGTGCGGCAAAACATATCGTAGATGACGCCTCGTTCGTATTTCGACATGCCACTGAGTTCCTTGTCGAGAAAGGTAATCTCCTGAATGGGGGATGCGGGTTGCAGCAAGTCTGTCAGGAAAGCCGTCATAATCTCCTTGTCGCCAAAGACCTTCTTAAAACCGTAGTCTGTCAGTACGTTGATGTATCTATTCTCCATGGTAGTAGGTAAGATGTTGATGTCGCAAAACTACAGAATTGTTTCCAAATGTGCAAGCAAACACTGTTCAAACATACGAAAACACCTCTGTAAAGGCAGAAGCATATAGTGACAGAAGAAAAAATCCTGATCAACATGGCGTTGAACAGGATTATTGGGAATGGAACGTTACTACGAAATACTATGCTTCGAGGAAAATCAGAACCGGATTTTTTGTCCGTCGGGACTAATGTACAGTCCACCCTGACGCGGATGATTGAGGCGTTGGCCAGAAATGCTGTGCCAGAACATTGTCTTGCCGACGGGGCGCACGGCGATGCCATCAATGCCATCGGGCAGTGTCACCATCTGTAGCGGCGAACAATCGGTCTCTTCCTCGTATCCATAGAAATTGGTGCGGATGGCCCGGACATCGTAGGCATACGTGCTGCCGGAAGACAGATGGGAGAATGTGGTGGAGGCACTCTCGCCACCCTCAACGCGCACTGTAGATAAGAGCGTCCTGAGAAGCGTGCCACCCGTCAGTTGTTGCGATACTGCTATCTCATCAAGAAAATATGGCTTCATACCCTTCGATTCGATGCTCAGCGTCATGGATTCGCTGCCATCACTCATTTGCCACGTCTCCTCCATCCACCCGTCATCGTCGAAGGGTTGCGTGTAGTGGATGTTCAGTTTGCCATCCTGCAGATAGCCCGTATGATAGACTGCCAACTGGTCGCCGGGAGTTCCTTTGGCTTTCAGGTGGATGGTGTAGATGCCATCGTCAGAAGCGAGGTCCATCTGCGGTGTGATGAGATAACCCGTCATGGGGCGTCCGTTTACCCATTGTCCGCCCTCAGCACCCAAGGCACCCTTTGCCATCAGGAACATATTGCCGGTCCATCCAGGTGTCGTGGTGTAAGGGTCGGGATTTTCAATGCTGACGGGCGCATCGAAACTGCCCTCAGTGCAGGCATCAAAGGCATCGGCGAGAATGGTTTGTTGCGTATCATCGGCAGAGGTGGTCTGAGTGGCATAGTTGCGTACGATATAGCCCTCAGCCTTGAAGGAAGGTTCCCATTGGGCGGTATAGGAATCTTCAGTGAGGTCAGACGGAGGAGTGGGGACGGGAACGGGGAAGAAATCGACTTTGAAGGCAGGAGAGAAGGCTGACTGCTCTGTGCCCTTGCGGGATGCCACGTTGAAATAGTAGATTTTGTTTGGGTCGATGCCACTCACGAGGTAGGAGGTCGCTGATGTTTGAACATCCTCTGCCAGATATTCATAGGCATCATAGCAAATGGTGATGCGGTCGATGCGTACGCTGCCGCAGGAACCGTCAGAATGGACAAGGCTCAGATTGGCATGGTGAAGATTGTCGTAGAGCATGCTGAAAGCATCGGCGAGGTGAAGCTCATAGCCATTGAGGAAAAGCCACGAATAGGTCTGGCCGTAGCTGAGCAATGTGCCCTCATCGTCGTAGAGTTCCAC
Organism: uncultured Bacteroidales bacterium; assembly: GCA_945787885.1. Lineage (GTDB taxonomy): Bacteria > Bacteroidota > Bacteroidia > Bacteroidales > Bacteroidaceae > Alloprevotella. Next base: position 25,545 of record CALZJF010000029.1, read on the forward strand.
CTTGAAAACGTTGGTCTGCGTGTAGTCCTGAACATCGTCGGCATCGAGCAAAGTGGCAGCGATGACGATGTCCGTGATGCGTCCTTTGACGGACTGCGTTGCCAGGTGCGCGCCGTCGCCTTCGAGAATGACGGGAGCATCACAGAAGTCTTGCACATTGGAGCGTGCCTCGTTGCCCACACTCCAGACGTTGAGGGCATAGCTCTCGGCGGCGGAGGCGGGAGACCAGTGGGCGGTGAAAGATTCGCAGCCGAAGTCGGAGTAATAGCCGGTAGTGGGCGGAAGAATGTCAGTGGAGCCTGTGGCAGTGAGACTCGTGCTGCCGGAAAGGAGGAGGAAGAGGGATAGAGATAGAGATTGGATGAGGCGTAAAATCATGATGAGGAAAGCATGGAGGGGAAAAAACACGCCGCAGCCCGTTAGCGAATGTTTCGGCAAAGGCTACGGCGTGAGAGAAAGACAATAGGGAGAAGTCAGGGGTTATTCGATGCCAAGCAGCTCGACCTTAAAGATGAGCGCAGAGTAGGGCGGAATGTTTCTGCCGCTCCCCTTGGCACCATAAGCATAATACTGCGGGATATAAACTTCCCACGTGCTACCGACGGGCATGGCTTTCAGGGCAATCTGCCAGCCGGCGATGACGCCGTTTACGGGGAACGTGGTTGGCTCGTTGCGCTGATAGGAGGAGTCGAAGACGGTGCCATCAATCAGGCGGCCTTCATAGTGGACGCGTACGCGACTCTCCTGAGTGGGTTTGGGACCATTGCCCTCGGCGAGAACCTTGTAGTAGATGCCGCCGCCGAGGCTTTCCATACCGGGCGTTTCGGCAATGCGGGCCATATAGGCTTCGCCAGCTTCAAGATTCTCGTTCTTGGCAACATCGGAAGTATGCGATGGCTGCGACTCGGAGGCGTGCGTCGGCCAATAGTTGGCGAGAGCATAGACCAGGCCAAGCAAGACGATGATGCCGAGAGCCATTGTAAGATAGTTCATGAGACAGAACTTTTTGGGAGATTTCTGGTGCATAGGAAGATTAGAAGACGACTTTCGTAGAGCGGACACCTTGGGCATTCTCCGTGCGGACAACGTAGCAGCCGGGAGCCAGATGGAACTGTGCGGAGCCATCAAGACGGCTGTGGGCTATGCGCTGTCCGGCGGCGTTGAAGATGCTCACATCGCCACGGAAATGACGGATGCAGAGTTGGCCGTCGTGGGCGGAAATGTCGGCAGCATCGGTGCTGGCAGCGTGGATGCCATCGGTGACAGCTACGGGCAGGGTGGCGGCGTTGAGGATTTCGCCAGAGCCATTGTCGATCAGCAGGGCCACAACGTGGAGCTTATCGAGATAGCTGACGCTGAGGGGCACTTTCAGCTCGAAGCTGTGCTGCTGCGTCTCATCCTTCACGATAGGAGCATCCAGTGTGCCGTCCACACCATTCTGCGAACTAAGATAGCGAGCCACATGATTCATTTCTGCCATATATTTGCTGCCTAACGAAACCAAGTCGCGCAGTTCTTCAGGAACATCGTTCGGCTTGTCGCCGTAGGTGATGGGGTAGTAGTTCGTCTGTACAGCCTTCTGCCCGTCTTCGGTCAGCACGAAGTCCAGACGGTAGGGAGCCGTCTTGCAGTCGATGGAGAAGGTGGTGCTGGTATTGACGAAGACGGTGCTAAGGTCGTCAGAGAGTTGTGCTGAGTTGAGCGTCACGGTAGCCTCGCAGGGGAGTTCGCTGACGTAGGTCAAATCTTTTTCAATACCCAAATTCGTGCTTCCGCTATAGGGGTCGCCCGTGGTCAGACGGTTGATGGCACAGGAGGGGAACCCGTTGCCGGCATAGTTCTGGATAATATCTTTGAAGTCTTCTGACTCAAATTGGTCGCCAGAGTGGATGGCGATGGGAATGAAGGACTCGGGATGCTTCTTCAGCATCAGTTCGATGGAACGGGCACCGCGAGGACACCAGCCGCACCAGGTGCCGGTGAACTCCTCCATGACGGTCGTGCGAGCCACGGAGAGTTTCGGGTCAACTGCCGTGATGGAGCCGTTGCTCTCGACGATGCCGCCATCAACGGCTCCGCCGCCGACTTCTACAATCTGGACCGTGAGGGGGACGCGGACGGGCGTGGTGGGAGTGGGAAGGGAAGACTCGATGTAGGCATAATAGAGGAAGCCGATGGGCTTGTCGTAGTTGATGTCCTGAGAGGCATCGCCCAGAGTGCAGTGGAGCTTGATGGAAGGAAGCTTTTCCGTGCCGTAGTTCGTCAGACCGATGCTGAAATTGCTCTTCTCGCCGATGAAGTTGCGGGTGTGGCTCACACCGTCGAGTGCGATTTCGTAAGGCTTGAAGCCCCCTTCGCCTTCAGTGATGCAGTTGATGTAAGCGCCATAGCAGACATGAGGGTCGCCGTAGAGGAAATAGCGCATGTAGGTATAGTCGTAGTAGCCTTCTTTGCCCGTAGAAAAATCCTGTTGCAGCCAGGCGCCGTTGCGGTTGCAGGGCACCACGGGGACGTAAACCTTCGAATCTTCGGTGTAATGCATCGTATAGCCTACGAGAAGGTTCAGGCAGTCGTTGATGGTGTAGTCGCAGGGGAGATCCACGACGACATCGCGCTCGCAGTCATCCACGCGCTGCTGGAAGAGATAGTTCGTGGGGTCGTTGGCATCAGCGATGTAGAGCGTCACTTCTGAGGCGCCTGAAGGGATTATAGTGCGGATCTTCTTGATGGTGTTGCCCTTGAAATACTGTACGATGTCAGCGTAGAGTATCGTGGCGTGCGTGATGGTGTTGCCCGCTGGCGAATCATTGAAATTCTGAAAATAGATGGCAGAATCGACGGGAAGGTTCGTCAGAGTCTTGGGGTCTTGTATGGCCTGCTCTTCAGCTGCATAGGCCGTGCGGAAAGAGCCGAGCCGGCTTTGGGCCAGACGGCTGGCGGCAGGGTCAATGCGCCGGATGGCTTCGCGGTGGACGGAGAGCTGTGCCATGGCAGGGAGGAGGGAAATGGCACAGAGCAGAATGGCGGTGTAGAATTTTTTCATAGACAGATATGAATTGATGATTGATGCGAAAGGAGATTCAGTTGACGACATTCGTGGGTTGGCCGTCGAGGAAGGCCTGGAAATTCTTCACCATGATGTCGATGATACGCTGGCGGGCATCCTGGCTTGCCCAAGCGATATGGGGAGTGATGAAGACGTTGGGAGCGTGGAGCAGAGGATGCCCGGGAGCAGGAGGCTCTTGGCTCAGCACATCGGTGCAGTAGGCTGAGAGCCGGCCGTCGGCAAGAGCGGCTGCTACATCGGCATCATTGATGAGACCTCCGCGGGCAGTATTGACAAGCACCAGACCGCGACGGCTATGGGCAAGCAAGTCGCGATTGACGAACTGCCGGTTCGTGGGGGTGAGCGGACAGTGGAGAGAGACAGCGAAACTCGTGGCAAAGGCTTCTTCGAGCCCGATTTTCTCTACGCCATCGGGTAGGGCGTTTTGCGGCTTGCTCGTCACTGCCGCCACTTTCGCTTCAAGCGGCAGGAGCAGTTGTGCCAGTTTGCTGCCGATATTGCCCCAACCGACGATGGCGATTCGCTTGCCCGTCAGTTCGACGATGGGGCGGTCCCAGCGGCAGAAGTCCGGACTCGTGGCCCAATAGGAAGATGCGCTATCGTCGTCGGCGGCAGGGATTGAAACCTGGCGCGTGTAGTGGCCCACTTGGTTGCAGACTTCTAACAAGAGAGCCATGGCATGCTGCGCGACAGCCAGCGTGCTGTAGGCAGGAACGTTGCAGACCGTCACACCGTGGGCACGGGCAGCGGCGAGGTCAATATTGTCATAGCCCGTCGCTGCCTCCAAAATAAGGCGGAGACGGGGTAATTGCTGGAATTCTGCTTCACCGAAATGGACTTTATTGGTGATGATGACGTCTGCTTCATGCGCGCGCGAAATTATAAGATGAGAGGGAGTGCGAGGGTAAGTGGTCAGACGGCCGAAACGCGAGAAAGCCTCCCACGACAAATCGCCGGGATTCAGAGCATGAGAATCGAGGAATACGATGTTCAGCATGGAAATAGGATTGTTGGATGTTTGCATTAGAGAAGATTGGGCGTTGCCAATCGCAGGTTTTCCCAAGAAATGACAAAGAAATGGCAAAAAGGAGGAGGGGACTTTGAAACGGCAACGCTTCCTGACCGAAAGGTTCAAAGGGAAATAATGGGCAAATTTAGTGTATAATTTCCTTTCATCGTCTGTTTTTCTGAAAAAAACTTCCTTGAAAGCGGATTGATGTGTATATTTGCGCGTATATGAAGAAGTCTCCAGCATATCTGTTACGTTGTGAGCCGGTGCCGACTGTGCGCATCGGCATGATTGGCGTAGGGCATCGTGGACTCAAGACTTTGCAGCGTTATACGGACATCGTGGGTAGCGAAATCCGCTGTGTGGCAGATTTGAGCGAGCAGGCTGTCGTTCAGGCAAACCAGCTTCTGGCTGTTTCCGGACGCTCCGTCGTGCAGACTTTCGTAGGCCCTGAGGCTTGGCGGGAATTGTGCAGACAGAAGGATATTGACCTGGTCTATATCTGTACGGATTGGAACTCGCATGCAGAGATGGCGATTGAGGCGATGCGGTGTGGCAAGCATGTGGCGGTGGAGGTGCCGCTGGCGACTACCGTCGAAGACTGCTGGAGAGTGGTGCGGACAGCGGAAGAAACGCGGCGTCACTGTTTTATGACGGAAAATTGCTGTTACGACTGGTTTCATCTCGCCACACTTTCGCTCGTAGAGACAGGAGCTTTGGGAACCATCACGCATTGTGAGGGAGCTTATATACACGATTGGCGAGACCTTTTCGGACATGAGGCTATGCCGGGCAGGCAGGGTTTCTACGAAGAGAGTTGTCACCACGGCGGTAACCCTTATCCTACACATGGCATCGGACCTATCGCGCAAATTCTCGGTTTTCACCGGCATGACAGAATGGAACATCTTGTGGCGATGACAGGAAATGCTGACGGCAACGATTCTCTGCTCGGCCACGTGAACTCAGCGTTGATTCATACGCAACGGGGCGCGACGGTGCTGTTGCAGTTTGACGGCACGACGCCACGTCCGTATTCGCGTCTGCAGACGGTGTGCGGAACGTTGGGATTCGTGCAGAAATATCCGTTGCCTCTGGTGCAGACTGCCGACGGACTGCGCGAAGGGGAGCATGCGGAGGCGTTTATGAAACGGCATCTGCAGACTACGGGCGGTAAACTATGGAAACAGGGGCATCTCCTCGGTGTGGAAAATGAAATGAATTATGCCATGGACCGGCGATTGATTTATTGTCTGCAGCGTGGACTGCCATTGGATATTGATGTCTATGATGCGGCTGAATGGAGTTGCTTGGCAGACTTGACCCGACAGTCGGCGAAAGGATGCGGACAAATGGTGAAAATACCTGATTTCACCATCTCGACATGACATTGCGCTTTGCAAAAAGGCAAAATATACGGTGTTTGCAGAAAAAAATCTCGATTTGCTTGTGAGGAATGTGAAAACGTCGTAACTTTGCACTGCGTTTGACAAACAACGCTTCTCTTTAATGTTTTAAAGGAAGGATGGGTGAGTGGCTGAAACCACCAGTTTGCTAAACTGACGTACGGG
>CALZJF010000030.1 GCA_945787885.1 uncultured Bacteroidales bacterium
TCGTGAAAAACAAAAAACTACGGCACGATAGTCGCAAATACATCGCAAGCTAATTTATAGAACCTACCATAAACACGAACATGGTCAGGACTTGGGCTGAAGCCCCGTCCTGACCATGTTTTTTGCATTATCATAAACTCTCTCTTGCTAACCTGCGAGTTTTCCTGTCTTGAGTTCGCGCATGAGGTATTCACGAACATAGCCTGTACTTTGGTTATACAGACCTGTCTCTGGGCGACAGAGTGCTCTATAAAGGTCAGAGTTATAGACAGCACTGACAGCCGTTGCAATATCGCAATGCTCGTGCTCTACAAGATACTGTATGAGTTCTGCCGTTATGTCCTCTACCATAAAGCGAAACTCTTCGGGGGTAACATGTATTGTCATAATTTACGAAGATACTGGATAGATCGTGGGGTACAGAAAGCATACTGAAAGGTTTCTCCCCGATAATATTTTATGCCTTCAAGAAATTCGCCAAGCGTAATATGGAGACTACGATAGTAACGCATTTGTACGCCTATGGTGTCATTCATGATAGGTCCAAAAACCACATCATATTCATGAGAGAACAAAACCGAACGTTTGTCATCACGATTATCCCAAACAAACTGTGCCCACTCAAGACTATAATGAGGAAACCGCTTATAATTTAGAAGACCATTGGCAAGAAACTGTTCATCAAACTCAAAAGCATTCACTATAGGTTCGCCTCCAAGAAAGTCAGCTCTGGTCTGCGCTATCTCTTCTGCTTGCTTTTCATCAGCCGAAAGGTAGAAGGCTTGACCAAAGTCCTTAAAGCGATTGCATCTGCTCAAATCAATATCGGCAATCTGCATATTAGAACCGTGATATAATATCATAACTCCCCTCCCTTTCTGCGGCAATAGGTGGCAATGCTTTGAATATTATCAATCCATGGAAGCGTATGCATGACATTATAATGCTTGTCGCACATCTCGATAGCACCATAACGGCTCATATAACGTGCTGCCTGCGCATCGGTAAGATGATAATGGGCTGCGAACTCTGCTATGAGAGCTACTATATATTGTATTTTCTCGTTCAGCATAGTCTTAGAAATCATAAGTCGGTAATAAAACTTCCACGTAACGCGGCAAATATACAAAAAAACCGAGGACCACGCTCCATTTGAAGGCTTTTTTTTACAAGACAACGTCTTTGCCCACCCATCTACAAGGCTTACCGTCCATCAAATCAACAGCCAAAAGTGCCAAAAACGGGAGGATGGAAGATGAAAATGATCAATTTCCTCAGAGAAAGCTTGGAAAAGCCGAAACGATGTTCGTAATTTCGCAAACAAACAAACCGTCATACACTGAACTTATGGCTCAGAAAAGATATTGCATCAAGACCGAAACGATGGCAGAGATAGCCAAAGCACTCGGCCATCCGGCACGCATCTCCATCATGCGCTTCCTGGCAAAGCGGAACACCTGCTACTTCGGAGCTATCCACGAGGAGCTTCCCATCACGAAAGCTACCGTCAGCCAGCATTTGGCTGCACTGAAGAAGGCAGGACTCATACAAGGAGAGATTGAAACCCCGAAAGTGAGATACTGCATCAACCGCGAAAACTGGGACTATGCGCGCGAACTCTTTGCTGATTTTTTCGATACGCAGCTCTGCGACAAGGAAGACTGCTGCGAAAAACCGTGAGAGGAGACAACCCCAAAGGAAAAACAGAACGTCATTTTACGAACAACAAACAATTCCAGCAATGAAAAACATCAAAGTGCTTATGAGTGGCTGCAAGTGTAGCCAGAAATTCTACGAACTCGTAGTGAAAACCGTCAACGAACATGGCATTGATGCCCGAGTGGAGAAGGTGGACGACATCATGGAGGTGATGCAATACAACACGATGACGCTCCCGGCGCTCGTGGTGGACGGCGAAGTCGTGGCACGCGGACAGAAGAACGAAAGCGAACTGCTCAGCCTCTTGGCATAAACTATCAGACTCTTGGCATAAACTATCAGACTCTTGGCATAAACTGCTCAGCCTCTTGACACAAACTATCAGGAAACATGAAACGCAACCTCACACTCCTGCTGCTCCTGCTGACAACGATGGTCGGCACGGCGCAGACCTGCACCGAAAACTGCAAGACCTGCACGGCTCCCAAGTGCGTCAGGCAGACGGCAAACGCCAGCCAGAGCAAGACGACTGAAAAACAGCAGACGCCGACGGTAGAAATTCTCTATTTCCACGGAAAGCAACGCTGCAAGACCTGCATTGCCATAGAAACCGAGACGAAGGCCTTAGCGGAGGGCGAACTGGCTGCGGAGGTGAAAGCCGGAAAGGTGAAATACCGCGTCATAGACATCAACACCCCCGATGGAAAGGCCCTCGCCGCGAAATACAAAGTGACATGGTCTTCGCTCTTCCTCGTGCAGCATCAGTCGGGGAAAGAGAAGGCCAGCAATCTCACACAGTTTGCCTTCGCCAATGCGAGAAGCAATGCCAACGGATTCCGCAAGGAACTGAAGGACAAGGTGTTGAAACTGCTGAAATAATCCTGCCCGCACGACATGGAATATCTCCAACAATTGCTCGAAGGCAGCGAAATCCCCTTGCTCACCGCCTTCCTGGCAGGCCTGCTCACCGCCATCAGCCCATGCCCGCTGGCAACGAACGTCACGGCTGTGGGCTTCCTCTCGCGCACCCTGCGCAATGCTCCCGAAAAGCGATACAGCGTGTTCTGGAACGGACTTCTCTATAGTCTTGGCCGCTGCACTGCCTACACCTTTCTGGGCATGGCGCTCATCTACATCATTCGCAAGGGTGCCGACACGTTCGAGCTGCAGCAAACCGTCAGCATGCTGGGCGAAACCCTGCTCGGCCCCGCACTGACAGTCATCGGCATCCTGATGCTGGCATCGGAGTTTGCCAACTTCGGCGGGAAGTTTGGCTTCAAGGGTGGTGTCTGGGCAGAACGGCTGAATGGTGCGGTGGGAGCATTCCTGCTCGGCATTCTCTTCGCCATGGCCTTTTGCCCCACCAGCGGCCTCTTCTTCTTCGGCATCCTCATCCCCGTTTCCGCCGCCGCTGCCGAGGGCTACGTCCTGCCCTTTGTCTATGGCATCGCCACTTCGCTCCCCGTCGTCCTGCTGGCATGGGCGTTGGCATTCAGCGTCCGCTCGATGGGCAAGCTGATAGGCGGCATCCACATCTTCCAACGTTGGTTCAACCGCTTGGTGGCTCTCGCCTTCATCGCCGTCGGCATCTTCTATTGCCAAATGATGTGGGGACAGCCATAATCCTACACAAACCTATACGCCATGATACAAAACTTTGCCGACTGGCTCATCTATCAGGCCTGCGGCCTCGAACGAGCCACGCGCCTGAGCGAAGCCTTGAACTTCTTCGTCTATGACACGCTGAAAATCCTGCTCCTTCTCTTCCTCATCAGCACGGCGATGGGCATCGTCAATGCCTACTTCCCCATAGAGCGGCTGCGCCATTTCCTGACGAGCCATCGGCTCTATGGGCTGCAATATCTGCTTGCCAGCCTTTTCGGTGCCATCACTCCCTTCTGCTCCTGCTCCTCCATCCCCCTCTTCATCGGTTTCGTCAAGGGCGGCATACCTCTGGGCGTCACCTTCGCCTATCTCATCACATCGCCCCTGATCAATGAAGTGGCAGTGGCCATGTTTGCCGGCTCGTTCGGCTGGAGCGTCACGGGCATCTATGTGCTCAGCGGCATTCTGCTGGGGAGCATCGGCGGCTTCGTGCTGGGAAAGATGAGGCTCGAACGCCATCTTTCGCCGTGGGTGGTGCAGATTCAGCAGCTCTCAGCACAGCACAACGAGGAGTGGGAAGCTGAGCATCTCCGTTTCGCCGAGCGTCTGCCCACCATCGTCCGTGATGCCTGGGGCATCGTCCGCGGCGTGCTGCCGTACGTCGTCATCGGCATTGCCATCGGTGCCTTCATGCACGGCTATATCCCGGAAGGCTTCTTCGAGCAATACCTCTCGCGCGAGCACTGGTATGCCGTGCCGTTGAGCGTCATCCTCGCCGTACCGATGTATGCCAATGCGGCAGGCATCGTGCCTATAGTAGAGGTGTTCGTGGCGAAGGGCATACCCTTGGGCACAGCCATTGCCTTCATGATGTCTGTGGTGGGACTGTCGTTGCCCGAAGCCACCATGCTGAAGAAAGCCATGACGTGGCGCCTCATCCTGATATTCTTCTCCACCGTCGCCCTCTTCATCATCCTTTCGGGCTTTCTGTTCAACGCCATTCTGTAAGAGACAAGCTATTCTGCAAGAGATACGAGACAATCATGAGAATCCTGATTTTATGTACCAGCAACAGTTGCCGCAGCCAAATGGCACACGGCTTCCTGCAAGCGTCCGACTCGCGGCTGGAGGTTTGCTCGGCAGGCACGTCTCCCGCCGAAGCCGTAAATCCCCATGCCGTGAAGGTCATGGCAGAAGCAGGCATCGACCTTTCCCACCATACGCCCCACTCCGTGGAGGAATATCTGGGGGAGGCGTGGGACTACGTCATCACCGTCTGCGGAGGGGCGCAGGAAAATTGCCCCCACTTCACGGGCAAAGTTGCCCATCGGCTACACATCGGCTTCGACGACCCGGCGAGCTTCGTAGGCACGGAAGCGGAAGTGCTGGAAGGATTTCGCAGGGTAAGGGATGAAATTCGCCAGCGTTTCCACGAGCTGTACTGCCGAGAGCTGCAAACGCCATACTAAAGGGGAATCCGCGGCATTCTGCATAGGCAGGCAGGTCATGACCACGGTTTTTCGTCGCCTGCCTGTCTGCAAAAGCTCCGTGGTGCTTCCGCCACGCCCCCATAGTCGTTCTCGCCAGAAAGAACCATTGCCGGGCGCACTTGCCCCATGCGCCATGCTGAACGCCCTGCCCTATGGGGCAAATTGCCATTCCGCAGGTTCGCTCCGGGCTACGGGGCATGGGCTTTTGCCTGCACTTTCTGCCAACGCCCGTTGGCTACGGGCTCACTCTGCCTCTGAACACGCAAAAAAAGCAATCACTTTCACCCTTCATGATGGTCAATATGAGGGGCGAAAGTGATTGCTTTTTTACTTCAATATGATGACAAATATACTCCGATATGATGGCAAACCGATTCAGCATGAGGGCAAACCGATTCAGCATGATGGCAAACCGATTCAACACGATGGCAAACCGATTCAACACGATGACAAATCATTTCAACATGATGGCAAACCGATTCAACACGATGGCAAACCGATTCAGCATGATGGCAAACCGATTCAGCGGGATGGCAAAAACAGGGGGGAGGCTATCTCTTCCACGTCCACGTGTTGCTGCTGAAGAGGTGCTTCTTGCGCTGCCCGGATGATTGCTCAGCCTCCGTGCCGACATTGACGCGAAGCGTGGGCTTGTTCATCTCAGGGTAGGCTATGCGCGTATGGTAAATCGTCTTGAGGGAATCGATGAAGACGCGCTTGGCATCTGAAAGGTCCTTGAACGTGAGGGGGCACTCGGTGAAGCAGCCTTCCGCCTGCTGCGTGTCAATGATGCGGCCGACCAGGGCTGAGATGCTCTCCTCGTTGTATTCCTTCAGCGAACGGCTGGCGGCCTCGATGGCGTCGGCCATCATGAGGATGGCTTGTTCGCGCGTGGAAGGATTGCGGCCGGGATAGGTGAAATCTTCCTTGCGCACATTCTCCTCGCCATGCTTATTGCAGCTCTGCACGTAGAAATAGCGCGCCATGCCCGTGCCGTGGTGGGTGATGATGAAATCACTGATGACGCGGGGCAGATGATAGCGTTCTGCCATCTTCATGCCCTCCGTGACGTGGCTGATGATGATTTGCGCCGAACTTTCTTCGGAGAGCACCTCGTGGGGATTGACGTCCGTCTGGTTTTCGGTGAAGAAGACGGGGCTGACGAGCTTACCGATGTCGTGGTAGAGGGCTCCGGTACGCACGAGCTGCACCTTTGCCCCGATTTTGTCTGCCACTTCCGCCGCGAGGTTCGCCACTTGCATGCTGTGTACGAATGTTCCCTGCGCCTCCTTCGACATGCGGCGGAGGATTTTTGAATTGGTATTTGAAAGTTCGATGAGCGTCACGGTGGAGGTGAAGCCGAAGAGTCGCTCCATGGCGTAGAGCAGGGGGTAGGTGGAAAGGAGTGCCACGCCGTTGAAGGCAATGTGCGTGTAGAGCCGCTTGTTGAAATCTATGGGCGCTACGCCCTGCGATAGCTCGTAGCAAGCACACATGGCGCACATGGAGAGCGTGACGATGGCTGCCGTCTTGAAGAGTTGCTGCCGCTCGGTGAGGTCGCGGAGGGAATAGATGCCTGCCAGTCCGCCCACCATCTGCACCAGGACGAACTGATAGCACGTGGCGAGGGGGATGCTGGCTATGAGCACGAGGACGGCGTGTACCATGAACGCCGTGCGCGTGTCCATAAACACGCGTACGAATATGGCTGCCATGGCGAAGGGGATGAGATAGACGGTGAGGACATTGAAGCGCAGCATCAGGCAACTCAGCACGCAGAAGAACGTGATGAGGGAGAAGAGGAGGCAAACGCTGTTGAACTGGCTGAAGAGGTCGCGGCGGAAGAGATGGAGATAAAGCAGGAGGAGCAGGAAGAGGATGACGACCATGCCGCCCTGCCCCAGCATCAGTATCTGCGCCTGCGTATCATTGTCGGAAGCATTCTGCTCGATTTCATCGCGCAGCGAATCGAGCTTCGCCTTCTTCACGGAATCCACTCGCTCTGCGCGGTCGATGATGAGCTCGCCCTGCTCGACGTATCCGTCCGTCGTGGAGACGGAGGCGAGGATATTCTCGCGGGCAACGCGCGTCTTGACACTGTCGTAGATCAGATTGGCTTCGAGATATTCATTGAGATTCAGGCGCGTCATGATTTCGCGCGAAAAGGTCTCGCCCTCATTTTCCATGAGATACTGGTAGGCGGTGCGGGTGGAATAGATTTCGCCGATGGGATGCACGGTGGCCAGCTTATCGCTGATGATGCTGACGGAATGCTCCTTGCCGCGCATGAGCTGGGCATAGGCATCGGGGTCCACCACTCCGTGGTGATAGACTTCCTGCAGGAGGGAGAGGGCATGGGTGTAATAGTTGTAGGGCACATCGTCGAAGCGCCCCTCGGCATAGTCAGAACGGAAATTGCTGACCATCTGCTTCCCCACGGCGGGGGCAGAATTGAAATAGGGAGTCAGGCGTTCCAAGGCGTGCTCGCGCTCCTGCCTCAGCTTGGCATCCGGCTTCTTGATGGGGAAGGCGAACTTGGCTATGAGGGGGTCGTAGCGCCAGGGCTGGCCTTGGGCATACTCATAGTTGAAGGCTGCACGCTCCTTGGGCAATGCCCAGAGGATGCAGACAAGGCTGACCAGCGTACAGAAAAAAATGCGGAGGGGATAGCGAAACTTTTCACTCATAAAAGACAACGTTTTTCAAGAAGCAAGCGCCTCGCCTTGCGCAGAAGGGGAAAGGGCGAAATAACGAAGGGAGCGCGCGCATCGGAAACAAAAAACCAAGAGAGACGGCTGCAAAACGCAGTGAAAATAACGGGCAGAAGAGAAAGGCTGCCGCGTGCGAAGTTACTGCAAAAACCTCCATTCGCCAAATTTTGCCATGCAAAACTTGGTCGTATGAAGGAAAGTGACTAATTTTGCTGCGCTGGAAGTCCGCAAAATATCTCGATTTCCTCCATCGCATTGAGGATTCTGCCGCCAGCACTTTTTTTTGCAGAATATTAAGACTGACCCATGAACCGATATCTTCAACGCACCCGGCAACGTCTGCTCCCCCTCATCGCGCTGCTGACGCTCCCCACTCTCTCCGTCTGCGCCCAAGAGGCTGAAACGCCTGCGGCAGACACCCCGTCGCCGCAAACGGCAACGACGCTGAAGGCACTGCCCGCGACGCCGCGCTATGGCTTTTGCAGCATGACGGCCCTGCTGCAATCGCTGCCCGAATATGCCCAGGCCATGGAGGCGATGCAGCAGCTGAGAGAACGCTATGAACTGGAAGCTCAGCACAACGAGGACGACTTCAGACGCAGATTTCAGGAATATCTGCAAGGGCAGAAGAATTTTCCTGAGCCCATTCTGCTGAAACGTCAGGGCGACCTGGAACGCGCCATGGAGGAGGGACTGGAATTTCGCCGTCAGGCCGACTCGCTGCTCGTGGTGGCCGAGCGCGACCTGCTGGCTCCGCTGCGCAAGCGAGTGGAAGGCGTGGTGAAGAGCATCGGCACAGAGCGCGGCTATGACTATGTCATCGACACTGACCTCGCTGCCTTCCCCTTCCTCAACCCCGCGCTGAGCGAAGACATCACCGCCGACGCGCTTGCCAAACTGCAGGAGGCGAGCCTGCCGGCTACACAGCAATAACCCCCCGGAGGGAAGCATCCGCCAAGCAGCGCAAGGCAGCCCGCTTGCTGCGCTCAGGCCGACTCTTCAAAAATGCAGGGCTTTCCCCCTCTCCCGATTATGATAGGAATTTTCGACAGCGGATATGGCGGACTGAGCGTCCTGCGACAAATCCGCAACCTCATGCCTGAGTACGACTACCTCTATCTCGGCGACAATGCGCGGGCTCCTTATGGTTCGCGCTCCTTCGACGTGGTCTATGAATACACGCTCCAAGCCGTCGAAGCACTCTTTGCCCGCGGCTGCCAGCTCGTCATCCTGGCCTGCAACACGGCTTCGGCCAAGGCACTGCGGAGCATTCAGCAGAACGACCTCGGACGTCTGGGAGCTGAACGCCGCGTGCTGGGCGTGATACGTCCGACGGTGGAGGCCATCGGAGAGCTGACGCAGACGCGCCACGTCGGCATTCTCGCCACGCAGGGTACGGTAAGTTCCCGTTCCTATGAGATGGAGCTCGCCAAGCTCTACCCCGATGTCGTCGTCACGGCGCAGGCGTGCCCCATGTGGGTGCCGCTCGTGGAATATTGCGAGTTCGACAGCCCCGGGGCTGACTATTTCGTGAAGAAGCGCATTGACGCCGTACTGCGCACTGACCCGCAGATTGACACCTTGGTGCTGGCCTGCACGCACTATCCGCTGCTGATGAGCAAAATCCTGCGCTACACCCCGCCCGGCGTGCGCATCGTGCCGCAGGGCGAACTGATAGCGGCTTCGCTGAAGGACTATCTCAGGCGGCATCCGGAAATGGACGAGCGGCTGGAGAAGAACGGCAAGGCGCAATTCCTGACTACGGAAGACCCTCAGAAATTCTACGACAGCGCCACCATCTTCATCCCCCACACGAACGTCAGCGTGCAGCGCATACAGCTCTGAAGGCGAAAACGCCGATTTCCACATAATGCTATCCCGCTTGTGACGCTACCTATTATATAGCCATTATCTACTTTATCTATGCTACAAGATATTGACAACCTCTACCCCATCACGGACCGCATGCTGCCACGCTCGGCGAAGGAAGACCTCTTGGGTCAGCGCGGCGTGATGATCTGGATGACGGGGCTCTCCGGCTCCGGCAAGAGCACGGTGGCTCTGGCTCTGGAACGCGAACTCCACCGCCGCGGCAGACTGGTGCGGCTGCTCGACGGCGACAATGTGCGCACGGGCATCAATCGCGGCCTGGGATTTTCGCCTGAAGACCGCACGGAAAACATTCGCCGCATAGCAGAAGTGGGGCGGCTGTTCGTCGATACGGGCATCATCACGATAGCCTGCTTCGTCAGTCCCACCCGCGAACTGCGGGAAATGGCGCGGCAGATAGTGGGGGAGACGGACTTTCTGGAAGTCTATATCTCCACGCCGCTTGAAGAATGCGAACGCCGCGATGTCAAGGGGCTTTATGCACGAGCCCGACGCGGCGAGGTGAAGGACTTCACGGGAATCTCCGCCCCCTTCGAGGCTCCCGAACATCCTGCCCTCAGCCTCGACACCTCGCGCCTGAGCGTGGAGGAGAGTGTGGCAGAAATAGTCAGACTGCTGCAACTTTAGGCTGCACTTACCGGAGCTATGCTTCTCTTTGTAGGTAGGTTCTATCAATTAGCTTGCGATGTATTTGCGACTATCGTGCCGTAGGTTTTTGTTTTTCACGAGGGAGCGTAGCGGGCTACGTGACCGAATGAAAGACAAAAAGATACGGTGCGAGAGGCGTGAAGACATCCAAGTAAAACATGAACACTGCCTTGCATTGAAAACTAATTTATAGAACCTACCTGTATCTATTAACTTTCAAAAAAACGGGTTCGACATGGGGCAAGGCCATAGGCCAAGAAGCTGCCGCAGGACCTATAATAAAAGAATATGACCGAAAACTATAATCTCAGCCATCTGAAGGAACTGGAGGCTGAGTCCATCTACATCATTCGTGAGGTGGCAGCGGAGTTTGAAAACCCCGTCATGCTCTACTCCATCGGCAAAGACTCCAGCGTCATGGTGCGCCTGGCAGAGAAAGCGTTTGCTCCGGGCAAAGTGCCATTCCCCCTGATGCACATCGACTCGAAATGGAAATTCCGCGAAATGATAGAGTTTCGCGACCGCTATGCCGCCGAACACGGCTGGGACCTCATCGTGGAGAGCAATGAGGAGGCTTTCAAGGCGGGCGTCGGACCCTTCACTCACGGCTCGAAGGTACACACCGACCTGATGAAGACGCAGGCTCTGCTGGCTGCGCTCGACAAGCATAAGTTTGATGCCGCATTCGGCGGAGCACGCCGCGATGAAGAGAAAAGCCGTGCCAAAGAGCGCATCTTCTCCTTCAGGGACCAGTTTCACCAATGGGACCCGAAGAACCAGCGCCCCGAACTCTGGGACATCTACAATGCCCGCGTCAGAAAGGGAGAGTCCATCCGCGTCTTCCCCCTCAGCAATTGGACCGAACTCGACATCTGGCAGTACATCCGCTTAGAGAATATCCCCATCGTGCCGCTCTATTTTGCCAAAGAGCGCCCCGTGGTGAATCTGGACGGACAGCTCATCATGCCCGACGACGACCGTCTGCCGGCAGAATACCGCGACAAGATTGAGATGCACAAGATTCGTTTCCGCACGCTCGGATGCTGGCCGCTGACGGGAGCCATCGAGAGCGAGGCTGACACGATTGAGAAAATCGTGGAGGAAATGATGACAACGACGAAGTCTGAGCGCACCACGCGTGTCATCGACTTTGACCAAGAGGCTTCCATGGAGCAGAAAAAGCGCGAAGGCTACTTCTAACCGTGGAAGGCTACTTCTAACCGTGTGAGAAACACGGAAAGGGGCAGGAAAAGCACTGTGCTTTTCCTGCCCCTTTCTGTGTAGCCATCACTTCCAACGCTTGAGCACGAACTCCGGACAGACGCGGAAATAGACGCCGAAGGAGAATGTATGACGGAAACGGGCGGCATCCGTCTTTGCCTCGCTGGCTCCTGCCTCCAATGGATGGCGGAGCTCACCGCAGCCGCTCAGGTAACCATTGGCCTTTGCACCCAAAACGTAGGCCCCTTGCAGGAAGGAGCGGGAATATTCAAGGCTCCACGTTCCCATCGTCATACGCCCGAAACGCGCTCCGGGATATTTCACGCTCAGCGTCCCGAAGAATGGGCTGCCGTAGAGCGAGCAGAAATCAGCGGCATGGAAGAGGCCGACGCCCAGCATCAGGTCGCGCTGGAGCGTCAGCGATGCACTGCCCCAGAAGGCGGGGGCGAAATCGAAGGGCCAGAGCGTGCCGCTCTGCTGGAGGGCAAAAAGTCCGCTGGCCTCAGCATGGGCAGCGGTGATGCCATGCCGACGCTGGAAATCGGCATCCCACGCCAGACCCACGGCAGCATTGGCGATGGTCTGAACACCGAAATCCGTAGCATCCTGCTCGCCGCCGCGGTGCTGCACCAAGAGTTGGAGCGGAATGCTGAGCCGATGCCGGGGGCGGGGAGAGGCGGTGGGGCAAGGCGAGGCGGCAGAGCGCAGCGAAGTGTCAAGCAGACTGATGCGCTGCGCCCATCCGACGGTGAACGCCTCCTGATGTGTGGATTCCTCGAAGATATAGCTTTGCCAGTTCACCCATACATCGCTGTGCCAAAGTGGTCTATCCACGAGCACCTGCGCACCCGCTTCGGGGTCGTCCGTCAGCAGAAGTTCGGGATTGTAGAGCGGAAGGAGGAGGGAATGGGTGGCACCGCCATAAATATCGCCCACGGCTATCGTGACGCGGCTGCCTCCGGGACGGTGAAGATGGGCGGCGGCGCGGAAGAAAGGCAGGGCGTGGGCACCACGCTGATATTGGCTGCCCTTCCATTTTGCAATGTCGTGGAAGACGTAGGAGGGATATTTGTTTGCTCCCTCATAGATGGTGGCGTGAACGCCCAGCTCCATGCTAATCTGCGGGATGGGGCGATAGGCAAGGCGGGGCTGGAGGCGGAAGCCGGGTAGGGAATATCCCTTGACGACATTGCCGTCGAACTCATTGTCCTTGAAGAAGGCGAGCGCACCGACCTTGACGGTCAATGCCCGCACCTTCGTACTGTCTGCTTCGTATGGCTCTGCTCCGAAGCGGCTATTGAAATCTTCGGCGCGCGCACCGCTCTGCCAGAGGGCAAACACGAGGAGCAACAAGGGGCGTAGGGCGGAGAGTTTCATATCATGAACTTTTTGAAATTGAGAGGGATGGGGGAATCAGCGGTGCATGTTGGTCCAGAGGCGGTCGTAGGAGGTCTGAAGGATGGTTTTCCCGTGCTCCAAACGCAGACGTCCGAGGATTGACGAGGGAGCATCAGGACCATAATGTGCGGAAGAGCGTGCATCCTGCTGGAATATCAGCCGATCGGCACTGGTGTCGTAGATGGTGGAGCCCGTGGCATCGCGGAAGAGGAAGCCGGAGGGGAAGGCGCAATAGACAAAGGGATAGCGATAGCCCGAAGCGAGGACATTGCGGCTCCACGGAAAGTCGGCGTGCGCTATGCCCAACTGTCCGAGGAGCGTGGCTGCCAGGTCGCTCTGATTCATCAACACCGGTATTCGGCGGGGCTGGCGCACTGCACCTCCTATCCACAGCATAGGGGCATGGAAATAGGCTTCATCTTCGTACGACTGATGGTGATGATGCCCGTGGTCGGGGATGACGATTAGCAGCAGATTGTCCCAGACGGGGGTCTGCTTCAGGCTATCCACCAAATCGCCCAGTGCAGCATCGGTGTAGGAAAAGGCATTTTCCACTGGGTCGTCGAACTGCTGCCAGGGCACTTCCCAGGGCTCATGGCTCGAAATCGTCTGCCACACCATGAAACGCGGATGCGGGGCGGGCTTTGCCAGCAGTGTTGCCACTTCTTCGGCAGCCTCGCGGTCGTGTACTCCCCATGGGCTGTCGAAGGGGACGTCGGGGAAGGCGGTGTGGTCGTACAGATGCTGGAAACCGATGTCTGAGAGGAATGCGCCAAAACCCATGTTCGTCATCGGGCCATGATAGAGATATTCCGTGGAATAGCCTGCGGCAGCGAGGGTGCGGGCAAGCGATGGCAGGCTGTCGTGGACTTCGGGATGCGTCATCAGCCCTACATCGGGGTAGGATATCCAGCCGCTGAAGGTGCTGACGATGGCGCGGTCCGTACGGAAGGAATTGCTGTAATACTGCTCCCAATAGACGCCTTCCGGAATCAGCCGCTCCAAATTTGCATCAACGGGGGCTCCGCCCAGACTTTCGACAAAGGGACTGCCGAAACTCTCCATCAGCACAATGAGGATGTCAGGCCTGCGGGTGCGGAGCAGGCTGTCGATGGTCTCGCCGCCGACATCGTAGAGGCCTCTGAACCGGGCAGCACAGGCTGCATCGTCCATGCTCACATATCGCTCATGGTACGGACGCGTATGAAACGAGGAGAAAAAGCCATAGACGGGATTGACTGCGGAATGGTTGAGAAAGAGGCGGGGGCTCCAATAGGCAGTCCCCACTTCCACCTGCGAGGCTATCAGGCAAAAACAGAAAAAGACACAGAAGGGGAGAGAGCCGGGCTGCCGCAGGCTCCGACGTGGCTGCTGCGATGTCTTTGGCGTCAGCCGTATGCAGAGCAGAGCGAGAGCGATGCTGCCCAAGATGCCACAGCCGATGCGACTGACGAGATAATAGAGCGGGACACTGCTCGTGGCTCCCTCGGGGTAGGCGGCATACGACAAAATGACGGCATTCAGATTAAAATGCCAATACTCATACATCACCGTGTCGGCCGTGATGAGCACGACGAGCACGAAAGACATCAGGAAATAATAGGGCGTCAGCCATCGGCGCAGGCGGCGCACACCGAGCAACGCCAGCAGACCCGGGATGGCCAGCGAGAGCGATGTCACGACGATGTCTTGCCAAAAGCCATACCAACAGCACTGCACCACCTGCCAAAACGTGTAGTCGCAAAATGCGATATTATAGAGCATGAATATCACACGCCCTATCAGAAACGTCCCAAGCAATAAATAAAACAAACGGTAGAGAAAATGGTTGGACTGCATGCGCTACAAAAAAACAGAGAAAAACAGGAGGACGACGGGAGGAGAGCTGCTACTTGCCGTTATACTTGTTCATCGCCCGCTGTATGCCCTCCAGGGCGAAGCAGCGCACGAATTCGGCTGCCATGCCTATGCGCTCATCCATCTTCTCGCGCTCTTCGGGGGTGAAGCCTCCCAGCACGAAGTCCACTTGTCCGCCGCGGGCAAAGTCGTTGCCAATGCCGAAGCGCAGGCGGGCATACTGCTGCGTGCCGAGTATCTGCGTGATGTGGCGCAGACCGTTGTGTCCGCCCTCACTGCCAGAGGGCTTCATGCGGAGCGTGCCGAAGGGGAGGGCCAAATCGTCGCTGACGATGAGGAGCCGGCTCACGTCGATTTTCCGCTCGTTCATCCAGTAGCGCACGGCGTTGCCTGAAAGATTCATGTACGTGGATGGCTTGAGGAGCAGCAGCTGCTGGTTCTTCACGCGAATCGTCGTGACGAAGCCATAGCGGCGGTCTTCCCATGTTGCTCCGGCATCGGCAGCCAGCCGCTCCACGACCTTGAAACCTATATTATGACGTGTGTCGGCATATTCGGCACCGATATTTCCCAATCCTACTATCAGATACATTGGTTCAAACTGTTTGGTAGATGCGCCGCCCTGCATTCCGAACAGGCGGCGCAAATGGTTCATAAACATAGAAGGGGCAAGATAATTGGGGAAATTCCCTCCAAGAACAATCGGGAAATCCCCTAAAAAGACAACAAGTGCTGACGCTATGCCGCCCCTTGCGGGACAAAACGTCAGCACTCTATTGAGTTGTTGTATGAAATCTGATTACTTACCGGCAGCAGCGGCAGCGGCAGCACCACGGGCGGCACGAGTCATCTGAACGCTGACTACGACTACCTCCTTGGGAGTAACGAGTTCGAGACCCTCGTACGAGAGTTCGCCACACTTGATGCTCTTGCCGAGCTCGAGGTTCGTCACGTCGATGACGAGCTTCTCGGGGATTGCACCGTAGGGAGCGCGGACATTGAGCTTGCGCACCATGGTGACGAGCTTACCACCGGCACGCACACCGGCAGCGAGACCCTGAGGAGCCACGGGAACACCCATCACGATGGGCTTCTCATCGGTCACCTCGTAGAAATCCACGTGGAGCACATTGTCCTTCACGGGGTGGAACTGGATTTCGCGCATTACGGCCTTATGCTCTACACCATCGATGGTGATCTGCACGAGATAGATGTTGGGCGTATAGATGCACTTTGCAATTTCCTTTTCAGAAACGAGGAAGTGGGTAGCCACGGGATTTCCCTGCTCATCCTTCTGCTCGCCGTACATTACGCAGGGAACGAGGCCCTGTGCGCGATACATCTTGGAAGCCTTCTTGCCAAGATCGCTGCGGAGCTGACCGCTGATAGAGATACTTTTCATAAACTTTTTAACTTGTGTTACTCTAAATTAAGTGAACGATATTGCCGCGCTCTCCTATATATAATATATATATGTGTAAGAGACATACGGCAGGGCTTAATTCGCCATCACACATACAGGCATACGCATGCAGGCACACGTATGCCCTATATAGATTGTAGATGCAAATCGGGCGCAAATGTACAATCTATGCCGGGAACAGCAAATATAATTCCTTAAAATTCTACATTGAAATCGCCGCCAAACCCGTTTTTGGCACTTTCAGCTGCCGCTTCAGGGTCCTTGCGATATTCATGGGGCGTGAGCGGACGGCGGTTGCTGATATACTGCGCAGCATCCGTGAAGGCATCCAGGAAGGATACGATGTCCTCGCGATAGAGGAAAATCTTATGCTTCTCGAACAGGGGAGCAGTGGTCTCGGTGCCTTCCTGCGTACGTTTGCTCTCGGTGATGGAGAGATAATATTCTTCCTTGCTATCCTGCTTCACATCAATATAATACACACGGCGTCCAGCCTTCACAGTGCGGCTGTAAAGCATTTCTTCAGGCACCCAAGTGCGATTTGGTTTTCTTTCTGATTGCATAACTAATAAATGAGAAGAGCGTTACAAAGCACCTTGACACGAGCAACGCACACGGGCTGGCAGAGGGATATTTCCTGAAAAATCCTTCCACGGGGAAACACGCACTGCACCCCTGCCGGACGCCATATGCTGACACGCAGAAAACGACAACGATTTATACAGCATACCTCCGGCTATCGGCTACAGTCTGCGCCGTGGATAAGACTAAAAAGAAAACACCTGCCAAAGACTGTGCTGGCAGACTTGTCAAACGATGCAAAAACTATCATGACGAAAATTGCTGCAAAGGAACAATGTTTTTAGGTAGATTGCAAGTTTTAACGATGAAATTTGCAACTTCAACCTCTATTTTCCTCCTCACCTATATCTGCAAATGGAAAAAACGGCCATTACTTTGCTAAAAATGACCATTTTTTGTAACTTTGCAAACGAAACTTTTCTTGCAAAAACGAACTTCCCAAAGGGGATTTAATTGACGCATCATGATAAATAGAGCCTTAATCCGCCTGAAAGTAGTACAGCTCGTCTATGCGTACTACCACAACGAAGGCAAAGCCACAGAGGTGGCACTGAAAGAACTGGACTACAGTCTGAACAAGTCCTACGATCTCTACCTGACACTCCTTGCGTTTCTCATCGAAATACGCGACATCGCACAGCGGAAGTCTGAGCTGCGGGCGCGCAATTCGGCTCACGCAAGCGTCGGCGGATGCGATGCCATGCTCGCTGCAAACCTCTTCCTCAACCAACTGGCTTGCAACAAAACCATTCTGGCATGGCAGAAAAACCAAAAGTTCACCTGGGCATCAGAGGATGCTTTCGTCAAACGTATCTATACGAAATGGATGGACGACGAAGTCTTCGCTGCTTATGCTGACCGCACCAATCATGACTATGAGGATGACCGCGAGCTCGTCAGGAAGCTGTATAAGAACCACGTCGTCAACAACGAAGATTTCACCCCCATTCTTGAAGACCTCTCGCTTTATTGGAACGACGACAAGGACATCATCGATAGTTTCGTGCTGAAGACCATCAAGCGTTTCGACCCGGAGAACGGCGAGGAGCAGCCGCTGCTGCCGGCTTACAACACGGAGGAAGACCATGAATTTGCCTGCCGCCTCTTCACCACCACCATCGAACGCTGCGACGAGCTGCGCACCATGATGGCGGAATACAGCAAGAACTGGGACATCTCGCGCATGGCCTTCATGGACATCATCATCATTCAGATTGCTCTCGCAGAGGTCATCGCCTTCCCCACCATTCCGCTCAATGTCACCTTCAACGAATACATAGACATCGCGAAGGTTTACTCTACACCCAATTCCTATAAATACGTGAACGGGATGCTCAACAACATCACACGCCATCTGCAGGAAACGGGCGAAATCCACAAATAATCCCCAGCCGCACTCATATATATATATAGGCCTTGCCAATATATATGGGGCTTGCGCACGCACGAGAGGCACGCTCCGCAATTTCGCCCTGCCATGATGCCTGGGCCTCAGCTGCCAGCCTCTCCATCCTTCACTGATTAAATCTTACAAACCAACAAAATGATCACACTACTTCAGGCCGCAGGCCAACAAAGCATGTGGCCCACCATCATCATGATGGTCGTGCTCTTCGCCATCATCTATTTCTTCATGATTCGCCCTCAGCAGAAGCGTCAGAAGGAAGTACAGAAATTCCGCGACTCGCTGACCGTGGGCCAGGATGTCACTACCATCGGAGGCATTCACGGCACCATCAAGTCAATTGCCGCCACCACCCTTGTCCTGAAAGTGGCTACGGGTGTGGAAATCACCTTTGAAAAGAGCGCCATCATCCCTGCCGGTGCGCCCGTAGGACAACAGGCATAAAGGCGGGGAAACACTCCTCTGAACCTGCCAAGTCATGTACAGAAAAAAAAGCCTTATTTCCCGCACGAGCGGCTACCTGTCCCGAATATGGAACAGGCAGTTGCTCGTGTTTTTCTTTTTCCTCGTCCTGTCCTTCATCTTCTGGATTTTCACCGTCGGCAAGGAGGTGAAGGAGCAGGAGTTTGATATTGAAGTCACGCTGACGGGAGTGCCTGACAACGTCGTCGTCACCACGGAGCCGCCTCACAAGCTCTCGATCAAGCTCAAGGACGAGGTCTTCACGCTCTTCAACTATAAATATCGCAAGCGGAAGGACTTCAAGGTGAACATCAACTGGGCGAACGTGGCTACGCCCACGGGGCACGTCCGGCTGCTCACCTCCAACCTGACGAAGCAGCTGATGGCCTCGCTGAAAAGCACGACTGAAGTGGTCAGCTGCAAGCCTGACACCGTGGAGTTTTTCTATAACTATGGACAGTCGAAGCAGGTGAACGTCATCTTCCAAGGAAGCATACGCCCCGACTCTGCCTATAACATCATAGCCTCCGAACTCATGCCACGCCGCGTGACGGTCTATGCCTCGAAGAGCATCATCGACACCATCACGGGGGCTTACATCATGCCCGTGAATTTGAGCAACCTGACGGACACAACCGTCGTAGAGGTGGATTTCCAGAAAATTCGCGGGGCGAAGTTCGTGCCATCAAAGGTGCGGCTCACGGTCTTTGCTGACCGCATGGTGGAGAAGACGGTGAAGGTGCCCGTGCGGGGCGTCAATTTCCCCGCGGGCAAGGCGTTGCGGACATTTCCGCCCAAGGTCGATGTGGTGTTCCAGGTGGGCACGAGCCTTTACAGGAAGATTACGGAAGAATCGTTCACCATCGTCGTGAACTACGAGGACTTGCTCGAGGACACCGACAATCGCTTCGACCTCAGCCTGAAGTCCGTCCCATTCGGCGTACAGCACGCACGCATCGTGCCGGGCGAAGTGGAATACATCATTGAGGAGACGGGCGAATGAGGATAGCTGTCACCGGAGGCATCGGCTCTGGCAAGAGCTTCGTATGCCGCATGCTGGAGGCCCGCGGCATCAGCATCTACTATTGCGACGTGGAGGCGCAGCGCATCATGGCCTCGCGGACTGACGTGCAGGCTGAGCTGAAGGAGCTCGTGGGCCCTGACGTCTATCTGCCTGCGTCCACGCCCTCGCCCTTCGGCAGTGGGCTGTGCATCAACAAGCCTCGCCTCAGCGCCTTCATGCACCAAGGGCCGGAGGCGGCAGCGCAGGTGAATGCCATCGTGCATCCGCGCGTGGCGGCTGATTTCATGGCGAGCGGCAAGGAATGGATGGAGTGTGCCATCCTCTTCGAGAGCGGTTTCGACCGCTATGCCGACTTCATCGTCAGCATTGCCTGCCCGCTGCCCGAACGCATCCGCCGCATCACCGAGCGCGACCATTGCGACCGCGCGACGGCACTGCGATGGATTGGCATGCAGACATCGGAGGAGGAGCGTTGCCGGCGCGCGCACCATGTCATCCTCAACGATGGGCTTCAGCCCTTGCTGCCGCAGATTGAGCGGCTGCTGGAGGCCGTGGCTGAAAGGCGAGGCGCAGACGCTGGCGGTGACTGGGAGGCTGCCGAATCAACGCACTGAGGGCCATCCGCTTGCGCCCTGCCCCGCCGGCTTCGCCATGCGCCCTGCGGCGCGCCGCCATGTCGCCCCTTCGCTGCGCGCATGGCAGCATTTTGCATCGTGATGACGCTTGCGCCCGAAACTGGCTGCTTTTCCCCCCAAAAGTGGCCATTCTGACCCCCTGAAATGCTCACTTCCTGCCCTCAGAATGACCATCCTGCCCGATGTCTGACTGGCGGACTTTGCGGGCTCTGGGGGCGCACTTCCACAATCTACACTTCCAATGAAAGAATTTGCATATACCGACGAGAAATTTGCCGACATTCAGCTCCTGCGCTATCGCGTGGAGGGCTTCGAGGCATTGACCTTGAAGCAGAAGACGCTCATCTATCATCTGGCGCTGGCGGCTCTGAGCGGCCGCGATATACTCTATGCGCAGAATGGGGCGCTGAATCTGCCGCTGCGCGCCTTGCTGGAGGCGGTCTATGCTGCGCTGCCTGCGCAGACGACTGACGAGGATGCCGACACGAGGGAGTTCAGATGCTACATGAAGCGGTTCTGGTTCTCCCACGGGCCGCATCACCACTATGCTTGCTCGAAGTTCAAGCCGGGATTCTCGCGCTCTTGGCTGATTACTCAGCTGCAGGAGTTGCAGCTGACTGCCGACGAGGCCTTGCTCAGCTATATCTTCGACCCCGCCATAGCACCCAGCCGCTGCAATCAGCGCGATGGCGACGACCTCCTCCTGACGTCTTCAAGCAACTATTATGCTGACGGCATCACGCAGCAGGAGGCGGAGGATTTTTATGCCCGGCAACGCCGCGCGCTCACCACGCCGCCTGACTGCCCACCACAGCTGGGGCTCAATTCGAGGCTGGAGCGGGCGGAGAATGGCGAACTTTTTGAGAATGTCTGCCGCACCGATGGGCTTTACGGCACTGCCATACGGCGCATTCGCCGGCATTTGGCAGACGCCTTGCCCTTTGCCGAGAACGAACGGCAGCGCGAGGTCATCCGCCTCCTCATTGATTTCTACGACTCGGGCGACCTCGTGGGCTTCGACCGCTATTCCATCGCGTGGCTGCAAGATACGGAGAGCATGGTGGATTTCGTCAATGGCTTCACCGAGACCTATGGCGACCCCCTGGGCTACAAGGCGAGCTGGGAGAGCATCGTGAACTTCCGCGATGAAGCTGCCACGCGCCGCACGCAGACGCTGGCGGACCATGCGCAGTGGTTTGAAGACCATAGTCCCATCGATGCGCGGTTCAGAAAACCTGCTTGCAGGGGCATCAGCGCGAAGGTCATTCAGGCGGCCATCATTGCAGGCGACCTCTATCCTGCCACTGCCATCGGCATCAATCTCCCCAACAGCGACTGGGTCAGGCGCGAACATGGCTCAAAGAGTGTGACGATCGGGAACTTCACGGATGCCTACAACCGGGCTTCGCGCGGAAGCGGAATGCTGGAGGAGTTTGTCTGCGACGATGCCACACGCCGCCTCATTCGCACGTATGGCGATGCGGGCGACGACCTTCACACTGACCTCCACGAATGCTTGGGCCACGGCTCGGGGCAACTGCTGCCGGGGGTGAGCGCCGATGCGCTGAAGGCGCATGCTTCTACCATCGAGGAGGCGCGGGCTGACCTCTTCGCGCTCTACTACATGGCCGACCCGAAGCTCGTGGCTCTCGGGCTGCTGCCTGACCATGAGGCGTACAAGAGCCAGTACTACACTTACCTCATGAACGGGGCCATCACGCAGCTCGTCAGGATAGAGCCGGGGGCGTGCATCGAGGAGGCGCACATGCGAAACCGTGCCATCATCGCCCGGTGGGTGCTGGCCCATGCCTCGGAGCGTGAGGCGGAAATCGTGCGACGCGATGGCAAGACGTTCCTCTGCGTCTATGACTATGCTGCGCTGCGAGCCCTCTTTGGGCGCTTGCTCGCTGAGGTGCAGCGCATCAAGAGTGAGGGCGACTATGCGGCGGCAAGAGAACTCGTGGAGACGTATGGCGTAGGCATCGACCCCGACTTGCACGCTGAGGTGCTCGAACGCTATGCTCGGCTGGACCTCAGGCCTTACAAGGGATTCATCAACCCGAAGTATTCAGCCCTGCGCGATGCCGAGGGGAATATCACGGATGTCCGGGTGGACTACGACGAGCGTTTCGACGAGCAGTGCCTGCGCTACAGCCAGACCTACACGACACTGCTGTAAAAAGACGTGTAACACAATATGCCAAATCATGACGAACGAAGCAAGAATAGACAAATGGCTCTGGGCTGCGCGTATCTATAAGACGCGGACGTTAGCCACGGATGCCTGCCGCAATGGGCGCATCAGCATCAACGGACAGCAGGTGAAGGCCTCGCGGACAGTCAAGGCGGGCGACACCGTGGGCGTGCGGAAGCCGCCCGTCACGTATTCCTTCCGCGTGCTGCAGACCATCGAGAAGCGCGTGGGGGCAAAGCTCCTCCCGCAGATTCTTGAGAACGTCACGCCGCCTGAGCAATATGAGATTCTCGAAATGTCGCGCATCAGCGGATTTGTGGATCGCGCCCGCGGCACGGGACGCCCGACGAAGAAGGAGCGCCGCGCCATCGACGACTATGCCGACCAGACCCCGGTGTTCTTCGACGATGCCTTCGATTTCGAGTTCGACATGGACGACGAGGAGGCCTGAAGCCCCCCTGCCCTGCCCTCGCCGCGCAGCCTCTGTCCTCTCTGTCGCCGACTGAGGGCAGCACCTTAATCCCCCTTGCCATGAAAAATCATTTCCTTCTCTCCCTCGCTGCCGCTTTTGCCATGGCAGCCCATGCTCAAGGCCCTACCATGGGATGGAGTTCATGGAACACCTTCGGCATCAATATCTCCGACAAAATCATCATGCGCCAAGCCGATGCCATGAAGGCGATGGGGCTGGCGGACGTCGGCTACGACCATATCAACATCGACGATGGCTACTTCGGCGGGCGAAACCTCCGCACGGGCGAACTCCTCATCCACGCCAAGCGTTTCCCCAGCGGACTGAAACCCGTCGTCGATTATATTCACAGCCTCGGACTGAAGGCGGGCATCTACTCGGATGCCGGACGCAACACCTGCGGCCACTATTTCCAGAACGATACCATTGCCCACGACGTGGGGCTCTATGGCTACGACGAACGCGACTGCGATTTTTTCTTCAATACGCTGAAGTTCGACTTCATCAAGGTGGACTACTGCGGCGGAAACGCCAATGAAAACGTGGACCACCTGAACCTCGACTGCGAGGAGCGATATACGGACATCGCGCGCGCCATAGCCAAGACGGGACGCGAGGACGTGCGGATGAACGTCTGCCGATGGGACTACCCCGGCAACTGGGTACACGATGTGGCTGCATCATGGCGAACCACGGGCGACATCTATGCGGCATGGGAGAGCATACGCGACATCATCAGGCAAAACCTCTATCTCTCGGCGTATTGCTACGGCGGACGCTATAACGACATGGATATGCTGGAGGTGGGGCGAGGCATCGGAACGGAGGAAGACAGGACTCACTTCGGCATCTGGTGTATCATGTGCAGCCCGCTCCTCATAGGTTGCGATATGACGACGCTCGACCAGACGACGCTCGACCTCTTGAGAAACGAGGAACTCATAGCGCTGAATCAGGATGTGCTTCACGAACAGGCGTACGTCGTCAAGCACCACGAGGGCACGTATGTGTTGGTGAAGGATATTCTCCAGCGCTACGGACGCACGCGGGCTGTAGCCTTCTACAATTCTACTGACAAGGCGGCAGACATCAGCATAGACTTCGATGAGATTGACCTCGGAGGGGATGTCGCCGTACGCGACCTCTACCGCCACAACGACCTTGGGACGAAGAGGGAGAAGCTCACAATGCGGGTTCCCGCCCATGGCACGCGCATCTACAAACTGACGGCCGACGTCCGCTATGAGCGAAACCGCTATGAGGGCGAATGCGGATATTTGGGAGCGTATCAGGAAATCTTCAACAATCAGGTCAAGGAAACGGCTATCTATGACGGCAACTCGGCTGCGGCTGGGGGAATGGTGGCAGGATGGCTCGGAAAAAGGGCGGACAATGACATTCAGTGGCGAAACGTCTATAGCGAAAGCGGCGGCGAATACGAACTGACGGTGAGCTTCATCGCGGGCGAAAGCCGAAGCATGACGCTGGAGGTGAACGGCTCGCTGACGCAGAACTTTGACGACTGCTACTCGAACGCTTGGAACGAGGTGGCGACGCTGAGCCAGCGCATACAGCTCAAACCGGGCGACAACATCATTCGCCTCTATAATGCTGCGGCGTGGATGCCTGACATTGACTGCATCAGCCTGCGCAAGCTGGGGGCGGACGACCGCATTCCGCTCGGCATTCGCCCGATAGCCAACGCTGGCTCTGCCTGCACGACGGCTGACTGCTGCTACAACGTGAAGGGGCAGCGCATGGACTCCAATGCTGCGGGCATATCCATTCAGCAGGGCCGAAAGGTGCTGAGGCCTGAAGCTGGATGCTGACTCATGGTAGGTTCTATCAATTAGCTTGCGATGTCTTTGCGACTATCGCAGCGTATCTTTTTGTTTTTCACGAGGGAGCGTAGCGGGCTACGTGACTGAATGAAAGACAAAAAGATACGCTGCGAGGGGCGTGAAGACATCCAAGCAAGACAGAAACGCTGCCTTACATAGAAAACTAATTTATAGAACCTACCTTATGTATTTCGACAGAGAAAATTACCACCAACATAATCATCAAATACCATGTTCAAATTCAAAGAAGTCATGAAATCTCCGCTTTGGGGCGGAAAGGATATTGTCGCTCTCAAGCACATCGAGGGCGTAGAGACCATCGGCGAGAGCTGGGAAGTAAGTGGCGTGCCGGGCGACGAGACTCCCGTTGTGGGAGGCGAATACGACGGATGGACACTGAAACAGCTGATTGAGAAATTCGGCGCTGACTTTGTCGGACGAAAGAATTATGAAGTGAACGGCACGAATTTCCCCTTGCTCATCAAGTTCATCTCTGCCGACGATGCACTGAGCATTCAGGTGCATCCCGATGATGCCATGGCACAGCGCGTGGCAGGAAAGCCGTTTGGAAAAACGGAGATGTGGTATCTCGTGGGAGCACATCCCGGAGCTACGCTCTACAGCGGTTTCAATCGCGACCTCACCGTGGAGGAATATGACCGCGTGATGAAGGAGAACCGCCTGGAAGACGTGATGGCACGCTATGAGACTCACGTGGGCGACTGCTTCTTCATTCCTGCCGGACAGATTCACAGCATCGGCAAGGGCAACCTCATCATTGAGGTGCAGCAGAGCTCTGACCTCACCTACCGCGTCTATGACTTCAACCGTCGCGACGCTCAGGGCAACCTCAGACAGCTGCACACCGCAGAGGCGCGCGAGGCACTGAACTTCAAGAGCAAGCCGGACTATCGCACGCACTATGAAGACCGCGAGAACGAACGGGTGCTGCTGGAGAGCTGCCCGCAGTTCACCACATCGGTCTATCATCTGACGCAGCCGCTCCGTGCTGACTATGCGGAGGTTGATTCATTCGCCATCCTCATTTGCTATGAGGGCGAGGCGGTGCTGACAGACTCGGAGGGAAATTCCACTACGCTGAAAGCTGGCGAGACGGTGCTCTTCCCCGCTACCACGAATTGGGTGGACATTCAGCCGCAGGGTGCTGAGCGATTCTCCTGCATCGAAACCTATACGCTGGGATAATCCGTCCTTCCGGACGATAGGATAGCCAATCCCCCGCACAGGCAATGCTTGTTCCTGTGCGGGGGATTTTGCTTGGCCGGGCTCCGCGCTGTCAGTCTTGCTCAAGCAGGCGGCGCAATTTGTCTGACAATTTTCGCGCACCATCGAGGTTGAGGTGGTCGGAATCAAAGAAGTCGGCGGCCGTGAAGTCGGCATCGGCCCGAAAGTCGGCATAGCGCACTTCGGGGTGGCGATGCAGGAAGCGGCGGAGTCTCTGCTGCATGTCTGCCTCCTGCAATGGGAGGATGGCGGCGCGATAGGAGGGGCGCAGCGGCGTGGAGATGAGCCACAGCCTGGCACGATGGGCACGGCAGTAGAGGGCTATGCTTTCCAGATGGGCGAGCTGACGCACGGCGGACGAGAAGTCGGTATAGCGGTTGCGGAGGGCGGCCGTGCCACCTTCATCCCAGTCGGGGGGGCGGCGGTCAATGCGGTATTCAAGTCCCTGCCCCGTTGCGCTCCATTCCATCTGCGGCGGTTGCCATAGGCTCTTCAGCTTTTCGCAGAAGGGGCGGAACGCCGTGCATTCCCAATCATAGACGCTGAAACGGGGATGAATGTCGCAGTCCATGTAGAGGCGATAGCGGTTGGCCCATGACCATCCTGCGCCTTCCTCCAATTCCTCGTAGAACGTGAAGTCGGATATGGGAAGTACGACGGTGCGCAGGCTCTCGAAGGGGTAATGGTGCAGCAGATAGTCGTCATACTTCAACGTCTGCGATGTCTGTGCCGCAGAAAAGGCGTGCGGGCCCAGACGTTCGGGGCAGAGGCCATAGTAGGTGTGGGAACTGCCCATGACCAGCACTTCCACTTCGCGGGCATGGCGACTCAGGTAGGCGTGCTTGAACTTTGCTGGATTGGGCAGCGAGCGCACATAGGCTTCTCCCATGGCCAAGGGCAACAGGAGCAGCAAGGCGAAGAGCGGAAGACGCCACCATTTCGAGGGCAAAGAGAGACATTTCATCACTGCGAGGGGAGGTTGGAAAATCATTTCAGGGAGGTCAGAACTGGAAATAGATAAACGCTGACTGCGCACCGCCCCAGTAGGCCACGGCAAAGAGCAGGGCATAATATAACGCCCAACGAACGGCGCGATACCGCAGCAACCCGATTGGCGGAAGGTCGAGGGCATGGGCGCGATGGCGCGTGAGCCATTCCACGGCGACGACGAAGACTACGGGATAGAGCGTGGAGAAACCACCATAGGGGGTGTGGAAATGGACATCGGAAACCATGCTGCGCAAATGGCGGAAGGCTGAAACGATACTTTCAGAACGGAAAAACACCCAGCCGATGCAGACGAGGACGAAGGTCAGCGCGGTGCGTGCCAGCTGCGCAATGACTGCCGCACTGCGCGAACGCTGAACTTCGCCTGCCGGGGGGGCGGGACGGACGGGGCGACGGAGAACGTGGGGAATGAAGCAGCAGGCATGGAAGATGCCCCAGGCAACGAAGGTCCATGCGGCACCATGCCACAGACCACTGAGCATGAAGACTGCAAAGGTGTTGCGCAAATGGCGAAGACGACTGCAACGCGAGCCGCCCAAGGGGAAATAGACGTACTCGCGGAACCATTCCATCAGCGATATGTGCCAGCGACGCCAAAAACTGGGAATGTCGGACGAGAAATAGGGCAGATGGAAATTGCGTGAGAGGCGAATGCCGAAAAGGCGGGCGGTGCCTACGGCTATGTCTGAGTAGCCCGAGAAATCGCCATAGATTTGGAAGGCGAAGAGCACGGTGGCCATGATGAGGTCAGTGCCGTCGCTCTCAGGATTGCCATAGACGGCCTGCACGAAGGGGGCTACACGGTCGGCCAGCAGCATCTTCTTGACAAAACCCCAAAGCACAAGGCGCAGGCCGTCAGCGAACTGGGCGTAGCTGACTCTGCGGGGGGTCTGCATCTGCGGAAGTAGGTGCTGTGCCTTCTCTATCGGTCCTGCCACAAGCTGTGGGAAGAAGCAGACAAATGCCGAGAAGGCCACGACATCGCGACAGGCTGGAATTTTGCGGCGATGAACGTCAATGACGTAGCTCAGTATCTGGAAGGTGTAGAAACTAATGCCCACGGGCAGGATGATGTTGAGCGTGGGGAGGTCGGCTGTGAAGCCGAAGGCATGAATCAAGCGTGCGAGGTTGTCCGTGAAGAAACCGTAATACTTAAACCAGCCCAACACGCTGAGACACAGCACTACGCCGCCCATGCAGACTGCACGTTCACGCCGAGGCTGATGGCGCAGGGCCTCCATCATGCGGCCGCCAGCGTAGCCCACAAGGGTCATCCCGATGATGAGGGCAAGGAAACGCACGTCCCAACAGGCGTAGAAGACGTAGCTACACACGACGAGCAGCACATTCTGCCATGCCAAACGCGATGCAAACAGCCAGTAAAGCAGCAGGACGCATGGGAGAAAGAGCAGAAATTCATAGGAATTGAACAGCATAGGCTTTGTGTGTTTCTAAAAGTGATGTCTTCTCACCTGCAAGTATTGCAAACCGCAGAAAATTGACAGGGGCAATAGAGCCATATAGGTAGATTCTATAAATTAGCTTGCGATGTATTTGCGACCATCGTGCCGTAGGTTTTTGGGGTTCACGAGGGAGCGTAGCGGGCTACGTGACTGAATGAAAGACAAAAACCTTCGGTGCGAGAGGCGTGAAGACATCCAAGCAAGACAGAAACACTGCCTTACATTGAAAACCAACAGATAGAACCTACCTATAAAAAAACGCCAAGGGCGGATGCCCCCAGCGCTATCTCACCATCTTTATAGGTTTTTCTAAAAAAAGTGGGGAGGGTAAGCTCAGAAGGCATACCCTCCTCCATAAATTGCTATGGCTGCGAATAGAACGACTATTCCTGTATTTATGCCTCCTCGCTTTCTGCAGGAGCTGCGGCTTCCTCCGCACCCTCAGCCACGGTCATCTCGTTGCTCGGAGCCTGCGCTGCGAACACGGTATAGCCCGCACCGACAAGGATATTGTACCACTGTATGAGCTTGCGTATATCGCTGAAATGCACGCGGTCGCGGTCCCAGTTGGGGAGAGCCTTGTCCATGATTTCAATCAACTGTGATTCTGAGGCTTCCTTATGCGACACCTGTGTAGCACCCTGCTCTGCATTGTACAGATTCTGGAACACCTGCATCAGATTCACATCTTCGCTGTCAGTGTACATGCTGACATCGCCCAGAGAAGTGACGCGATCCTGCATTCCAGCAGGGAAACGACGGTGGGCATTGTCAAGAGTTTCGACAATCAGCGTACGATTGCCGCGTGAAACCAGTTTATAGAGACCCGGCTTGCCAGAAATGGCGAGAATAATGTCTTGCATAATCAGATTTTCTTCTATGAAATGTGTGATCTTGTCTGTGTATCGTAGTGCAAAGTTACCACTTATTTTCCAAATCCACGGAAACTCCACTTGAAAAAGCAAACATATCACAATTTCTTTTAGGGCTTTTGCCCAATATATGCGTTATTTCTGCCCTCAACGTACGGTATAACGACTGTACTTGAACGCAGGAACGCCGATGCCCATCAGCGCATAGAGGCGATGACCTTGGGGAAGGTGGAGCAGCTTCGCCGTGCGTTTTTGCCCGAAGAGCTTGCAAGCGGTCTGCACAAAACCCATATACACCTGGGAAATACCGTGGGATTCGGCCATCAGCGAGGCGTTCTGATAGGCCAGATTGCAGTCCTGCCACCCGAAGTCATAGCCTGCCGGAGCCGTGAAAGCAAGAAGGACGGTGGCATTGCAGGTGCTCGGACGCTCGCCCTTCTCCCATTGCCGGCGAAATGATTCCAGTGCAGGGGCTTGCTTATAGAGGTCTTTGAGAAAAGTGCGCGTAAATGGCCGCACCAAGGGATGTAGCAGTATGCGCGCAAGGCGCAGGAAGAAGCGCATCGTGGCATCTTCCACATTTCTGATGTCTGCGCCTCTCAACACGCTAACGCGAACCTTACGGGAGTTCTCTGCCGTCGGGGCATAACGCGCTGCTTCCAGCATATCTTGCAAGACCTTTTCTGGCACCTGACAAGCAGTCATGCTACGATTGGAGCGACGACTGCGAATGAGTTCCAACACGGCTTCCGGACTTGGCAGTAGTTCGCGATTCACTTCGCGCACCATTTCCTCTGCAAACAGCGAATGGCGCAAGGCTCCTGTTGGACAAATGGCTACGCAGTGACCGCATCCGATACAATTCGCCGTATCTGCAACTTCAGGCATCGCCTTTTCACCATGCCGCAGCAATACTCCTGACGGGCACTCGCTGGCGCAAGCCCCGCATTTCACGCATTTCTCGTTTAATAGCTGTATCTCTATCATAATCGTTCGATTTAAGTATGTCGTAAGTGTTAGTTTCTAAGAAGTAGCAAACATGTAACGTTTATCCGAGGAACTTCACGGGTCGTTCTTCCTATTATGCTGCTGATGAATCTGACTCGGGAAACCCATTTTCGCCCCCTTGAACCCATGAAATCCTCTCTGTTCTGACGGGCTTTCACCCCCTTGAACTCATGAAATCCTCTCTGTTCTGACGGGCTTGAAGTGTGTTGCTGTAGTAAAATCAGCGAGCTTCACAACTCTTCCACATGGCTCCCGCTTCCCAAGTGATTATTTTCGCCCTAAAAGTGATTACTCTGCCCCCCAAAATGGCCATTTTGCCCTTCAAAATGGTCACTCTGAGGCGAAATCTGCTGCACAAGCAAGGCATCTTACCGTAAACTTATTTTCTTACCTACTTACATTTAGAAAATCTGTAGTAACATTCAAAAATTCTATCGGAACAATAAACCCAAAATAATCAATCAGGAAAAATCCCATAGGAACATTATACCCAAAAAAATCAGTCAGTAAAAAAAAGAGCCCCAAGTTCAATGCGAACTCAGGGCTCTTCGTGAAAATGGCGG
>CALZJF010000031.1 GCA_945787885.1 uncultured Bacteroidales bacterium
CGAAGCGCGACTTCGCGCGGGAGATGGCGGACGCGGCGCGGGCTGAGGGGCTGAGGCAGCGGCCTCGGCGGCACACGTGGGAGCGGGGGCTGCATGATGGGGGGCGGAGGCCTCCAGCTGGAGTTCGTGCTCCAAGGCGTCGTGCTCCTCGTGGGAGAAGGCTTTCATTCGGCGGAGCATCTCATCGAAATCCACGGCATGGCCATCAAACTCGGGGCCATCCACGCAGACGAACTTGCGCTCGCCGCCTACCGTCACACGGCAGGCGCCGCACATGCCCGTGCCATCGACCATGATGGTGTTCAGCGATACGTCTGTCGGAATCTGATATTTGGCAGTCGTCAGGCAGCAGAACTTCATCATGATTGCCGGACCGATGGCGAAGCATTTATCCACCTGCTCCCGCGCTATCACTTGTTCCAGGGCTTTCGTCACGACGCCCTGCTGGCCGTAGCTGCCATCGTCGGTCATGATGATGACTTCGTCGCTGCTCGCGCGCATCTCTTCTTCAAGGATGATGAGCGACTTGGTGCGTGCGGCAAGCACGGTCACCACGCGGTTGCCGGCGGCCTTCAGCGCCCGCACGATGGGGAGCATGGGGGCAACGCCTACGCCACCGCCGGCGCAGAGGACGGTGTGCTCGAAATGCTCGATATGCGTGGGGCGGCCCAACGGTCCCACTACGTCCTTGATTTCATCGCCCGGCTCAAGATGGCAGAGGCGAGTGGTGCCGGCGCCAACGGCCTGTACCACGAGGGTGATTGTGCCGCGAGCGGTGTCGGCATCGGCTATCGTCAGGGGTATGCGCTCGCCGTGCTCGTCGATACGGACGATGACGAAATGGCCGGCACGACGCGCACGGGCTATCAAAGGGGCTTCTACTACGAACTTGAAGACTTTCTCGGAGAACTGCTCCTTGCTGATTATCTTACTCATTATATATAATAATATAGAGGATATATAATAATATAGAGGAGGGGATTAAGTATCAAGCAAAGGGGGGAGGGAAAAAGGCCCAACATCCCCTCTTCCGCACCACTTCCGCCAGGGTTTTCAGACGGGGGATGCTCCGTGCAAAAGTAGTGGAAAAGCACGGAAATGGCAAAAAAACAAGGCTTTTTTTGAATTTCCACTGACCTTTTCGCCGTTTTGTGCGTACCTTTGCCAAAAATTGTGCCAAAACCTTGCACCTGATTCCTTGGGCTGCGGGCTCAGGATGACGGTTTGCAACTGACTCGCCCACAGATTCTCTTGACTATGATTCCTATTCAATACATCATTCCCGCCTCGCTCATCGACGAGGCTCTGGCGGCGGGCTGCCGCTGGATACAGACGGACAGCCTTTCAGATAATCCTGCCCAAACGCTTCACGACTGCCATGCCGCAGGCTGCTATCTCGTGCTGGCCGACGATGTGGAGGCGGCACGCGATGCCGCGGCAGACGGGGTGTTCCTCACTGAAGCGGGCATAGCCCGGACAGCGGCGCAGCGCGAGAAGCCCTCGGGCATCGTGCTGCAAAGTCCGAAGCCCATCAGCACGGCACTGCACGCTGCCCGGGAAATGCTGGGCGAAGATTCGCCGCAACTGGCGGGCGCATGGGCAACGACGGCTGCCGATGCCATCACTGCCGCGAAGGCGGGGGCTGACTATGTGCAGCTGCCTGCTGAAGAGGCTGCGACGCTGGCGGCGGAAATCAGGCGCGCGGGCTGCAATGTGCCCTTGGTGGCACGCTTCGGAGCCGACTGGGGCTTCACGAACGATGCCGCAGCCGAGCCCACTGGCAGGAAATTCGATGCGGCGTATGTGCTCAGACTGCTGGATGCAGGCATCAACGGCATAGCCTGCACTGCCGCTGCCCTGCCCTGCCTGTCGCTGCCGCTGCTGCTCCATGCCGACGAAACGGAGGCGTAAGGCGATGCTGCGCCCGGGACGCGACGTTTTGCCCGCGGAGTGGCCATTCCAAGGGCGAGAAGCAATCATTTTGAGGGGCGGAACTGACCACTTCTTGGGCCGAAACTGACCACTCGGAATCCAGCATCTCCCGAGGCAATGCCGAAAAGCCCTCTTGCCTTGCCGAAAAGCGAGCTAACTGCTTGCATTTCAGCGTACTTTCACAGTTGGCATGACATGGAAGAATTTAGGCAGGTTCCATCGATTGGCTTGCCATGTGTGCGCAGCCATCGTGGCGTCGGTCATTGACTTTCATGAAGGAAAATGGCAAGAAGACAAAAACCTACGGTGCGAGAGGCGTGAGGATATCCCGGCAAGATAGAAACACTGCCTTACATTGAAACCCATTTTAGAGAACCTACCTCAAAAGGATTTACCTACGATGATACACCCGAAACATATTCATATCAGCGACTACAATTATCCGCTGCCCGACGAACGGATTGCAAAATATCCGCTCGCACAACGCGATGCCTCGCAACTCCTGACGCGACGCACTGACGGACAAATCGCCGCAGACACCTTCGCCCATCTGCCTGCCTATCTGCCAAAGGGGAGCCTGATGGTGTTCAACAACACGAAGGTCATTCAGGCGCGGCTGCATTTCCACAAACAGACGGGGGCTCTGATAGAGGTGTTCTGCCTGGAACCCCATGAGCCTTCTGACTATCAGCTCTCGTTTGCCACGCGCGGAAGCGTGACGTGGACGTGCCTCGTGGGCAACCTGAAGAAATGGAAAGAGGGATTTCTGGAACGCCCCATCGCGCTCCGCAATGTGGAGGGCGAACGCACCGTGATGCTGCGGGCGGAACGCCTCGGGACGTGCGGCACGGGCCACATCGTGCGCTTCTTCTGGGACGATGCCGCACTGAGCTGGGCAGAAATCCTCGATGCCATCGGCGAACTGCCCATACCGCCCTACCTGAATCGCAAGACGGAAGAGAGCGACCTGCGCACGTATCAGACGGTCTATTCCAAGATCAAGGGCTCCGTGGCAGCTCCTACCGCCGGACTACACTTCACGCCCGATGTCCTGCGCGCCATCGACGAGGCGGGAACCGAACGCGCCGAGCTGACGCTGCATGTGGGAGCCGGCACGTTCAAGCCCGTGAAGAGCGAGGAGATTGAGGGACACACGATGCACGCCGAATGGATTGTCGTGCCGCGCCACGTCGTCGAACGGCTCTTGGCACACGATGCCCACTGCATTGCCGTGGGGACCACGAGCGTGCGCACCTTGGAGAGCCTCTACTACATCGGAAAAATCATTGCCGACAAGGAGGCGGAAGGCTTGCCCCTCACGGACATCACGGCGGAGGATCTGCACGTGGCGCAGTGGATGCCGTATGCCGAGGCGGAATCTGAGGCTGACGCGGCTGCGCTATGCCCCGAACCGATTGCGCCTGCCGAGGCGCTGCAGGCCATCCTGCGATACTTGGAGGCGCAGCAGCTGGAGGCGCTGGCTACTTCTACTCAAATCATCATTGCTCCCGGCTATCGCTTCCACATCGTGCGGACGATTATCACGAATTTCCATCAGCCGCAATCCACGCTCCTGCTCCTCGTCAGCGCATTCGTGGGAGGCGAATGGCGGAAGATGTACGACTTCGCCCTCGGCCATCACTTCCGCTTCCTCAGCTATGGCGACTCGTCCATCCTGAACTATGACGCGCTCCAGGCTC
The DNA here is from genome assembly GCA_945787885.1 of uncultured Bacteroidales bacterium. Classification (GTDB taxonomy): domain Bacteria; phylum Bacteroidota; class Bacteroidia; order Bacteroidales; family Bacteroidaceae; genus Alloprevotella. The sequence continues at coordinate 3,633 of CALZJF010000031.1, forward strand.
CTTCGCCTGCGGGCGAGAAGCAGGACAATGGTGCGGAACGCCTGCCCGTGGTCGATGAGGAGGGGCATGAGGTGGGCTGCACGACGCGCAGGGAGGCTCACTCCGGAAAGGACGGCAAGCCGCTCCACCCCGTGGTTCATCTGCATCTCTTCAACCCCGCGGGCGAGCTTTTCCTTCAGCACCGCCCTGCTTGGAAGGACATTCAGCCCGGCAAATGGGACACGGGCGTAGGCGGCCATGTGGACTGGGGCGAGGATGTCCGCACGGCCCTGGCTCGCGAGGTGCGCGAGGAGATTGGAATCACGGATGTAGGCCAGGCGGAGTTCCTGCAAAGATATGTCTTCGAGAGTCCTCGCGAACGCGAACTGGTACACGTGTTCCGCCTTGTCTCTACCGTCCTGCCGAAGCCGTCTGACGAACTGGACGGCGGACGCTTCTTCTCGCCTGAAGAAATCCGGCAACGGATGGGCACGGGATTCTTCACCCCGAATTTTGAACAGGAGTATTCCCGGATTTTCATGTCTGAGCATCCGAGCAGGCTATGAAAAACATTTTTTCCACCTACTTATAATAGCAAGAACACCCCAAAAAGCCCCCGACATCTTCTGCAGATGCCGGGGGCTATATGATTGGATGTGGCTGTTAGCCCAGGATAATGCGACTCAGACGCTTGCCTGACAGGCGACGCAGGAGGGCGACGACCGCCCAGGACAGCGGGAGGATGAGGAACGTGGCGACGGGGATGCGCAGCGATATGGGGGCGCACCAACCGGCTACCCACTGAAAGATGGGGCCGACGAAGAAATAGTGAATCATGTATATGCCGAAGCCACAGCACGTGAGGCTGGAGAGCAGGCGGACCGCCAACGGATGGCGCAGCCGAATCTGAAAGAGGAGGATGAAGAGGGCGAACGTCATGGCGAGGACATTGGGGGTGCAGTAGGTCCAGAACAATTCCACCTGCTGGGGCGTGGGGGCGGCGAGCGTGAGGATATGGCGATAGCCCAAAAGATTGACGGCATAGCCTGCGGCGAAAAGGGGAAGGGCAATCAGCACGGAGGGGAGCAGCGAAAGCCGCACATGGCGGTAGAGATAATGGCCCAAGAGGAGATAGCCGCTGAAGCCGGAGAAATAATAGAAGAGCCCAAACTGATTCCAATCGCACGTGCCGAAATGATAGGGGGCTACAAATTCGCGGAAATAGGGCAGGAAGGTGGATGCTGCCCATAGCAGGAGGAAGCCCTGCTGCTGGCGCTGGCTCGCGCGCTCCACCCATGCGTTGAAGACAGGAATATAGAGGTAGAGACCGATGAGCATATAGATGTACCACATGTGGCAAGCCACGTAGCTGAAATGGTAGGGCAACTGCATCAGACGCTCCAAGGCGGTCGCGAAAGTCTGTGAGGAAGTTTCTGCCCATGGGAAGAAGAGCAGCACCGTCTCTGCGCCATAGCCCAAAAGTCCGAGCAGGAAGGGGAAAAGATAGTAGGCGGCGGACCATATCAGGAAGGGCCACAGCACGCGGGGTATGCGGCGGCGATAGAAACTGCCCATCTCTATGCCCTGAGGCACTGCGGCGACTTCGGCAGACGGCTTTCGCCCGAGCAGAAGTGCGCCCGTGAGCATGACGAAAAGTGGAACGCAGGGGCGCACCAGAGAGCCCCAGACGGCTCCCCAACGCGTAAATTCGGGGTTGGCCACACCGCTTCCATACGTGGCGGCAGCATTGAAGGGGTCGCAGGCATGGCATCCAACCAGCAAAATGAAGGCGACGAGGCGGATAAGGTCGAGGCGCGTGTCGCGTGCGGTAGTAGCGGTTTTCATCTTTGCGGAGTTAATCTTTTACAACTGTCAATCTACAGCAATATTGCTCCTGCTACGAGACAGTTGAGCAGCATGAAGAGGGGACGAAAACGAAAGTGCTGAACGCCCCAGACGGTGGAGACGAAGCAGAGCAAGATGATTGCGAAATGCCAGACATCTTGGGGGAAAAGCCAGAAGGGAATGGCTATCGTGGCGCAGACGAATGCCGCAGCATCCAAGATGGCAAAGGCATCCCAGCGCACGCCCGACAAAACCCGAAAGACGTATCTCAACGTGATGATGAGCAATGGGCTCCAGGCGGCTTGCAATGCTCCCTTACAATAGGGCGCACAGACGGGCAGACACCACCCTGCAAGAGCAATGACAGAGAGCAGACCGAGCGTGAAAAACGCCTGACGATCTTGGGAACGCCGCTTCTCGGCACTGAACGATTTCAATCTAAGGGGCATGACTTGGAGATATGGGGAGAATGGGGGTGAGAAGGCGGAATGCCTCTGCACCCCCTACACACAGCAAAGGGGCACGGGGCTTTTGACTCCATGCTCCTTTTGCAAAAACTTTGTATGAATGGGGAGCTTGACAATGTGCTGCCCGCGCCTCCCGGCATCACTGTCAGAGAGAGTATGCCGGGAGGAGGAAGGAAGATTATTGATGCTGCTCGCGATAGAGGTCGTTGACCGTCTTCACGGGATTGAAGGTGGAGAGGGGCACTTCCACAAAGACGGTGTTCCAGTCGCTCATTGCGCCGTTCCAGAGTCCGGGCAGCTCGAGTGCCTTCAGTTCCTTGCCGTCCTTGCTCTTGTGGGAGATGAAGCCCGTGGCAGGATCAACATAGTCGGGCAGAATGAACTTCAGGCCATTGAAATTCTTGATGGCGCAGACGAGATCGACGGGGTTGAAGTGGGTTCCGTTCTCGAACATGGCTTTCTTCTCAGGGTCGCTCATGTCAATCTGACTGCTTTCGAGCACCTGCAGGCTGACGGTTCCGTCGGGATTGTAGGCGAGGAATGGGCCACCGCCGGGCTCGCCGACATTGCGCACCATACCGCAGACGCGCATCGGACGGTTGAGCTTGCAATAGAGATAGTCGAGCAGTTCCAGACCTTCCAGACCTTCGGCAGCATCGCTGTGCAGACGGAGGTCGTTCTCCAAGAAGGCGAGCATCTCCTTCATCCGCTTGTCGGAGACATTGCCATTCTCCAGCTCTTCGAGATAGGCGAAGGCCTTGCGCTGAAGCGTGACGAGGACTCCGGCGAGGAGCTTCTTGTAGGTCACCGTGTCGCCCTTCAGACGGTCGGGGACGACGTTGTCGATATTCTTGATAAACACGATATCTGCATTGATATCATTGAGGTTTTCTATCAGCGCACCGTGGCCTCCGGGACGGAAGAGGAGACTGCCGTCGGCATTGCGGAAGGGCGTGTTGTCGGCATTGGCGGCAACGGTGTCAGTGGAAGGCTTCTGTTCGCTGAAGGTCACATCATAAACTGCATGGAACTGCTCGCCATAAGCCTTGCACTTCTCGGCAGCGAGGGCTTCGAAGAGGGGGCGGTGCTCAGGGCTTACGGTGAAATGGACATGGACGCTGCCATTATTGTCCTTGGCATAGAGCGCACCTTCCACCAAATGCTCCTCGAAGGGCGTGCGGGCTCCCTCGGGATAGCGGTGGAATTTGAGGAGTCCCTTCGGAAGTTTGCCATAGTTCAGACCCTGCGCGCCGAGCATTCCTGCCACGACTGCCTTATAGTTGCCTTCTGCCACGAGGGCAGCGGCATCCTTACCGTGAGTAGCAAGGAGGCTGGCATTGAGGTCAGCGAGGAAGGCGGCATCGGGAAGACGCTCAAAGAATTTCTTCTCGAAATCGGTGGTGGGGACATCGTAGTCTGCATCGAGGAAGGCAAACATGTCCTTAAACATTCGGCTGGCAGCACCGGATGCGGGGACAAACTTCACCACGCGGTTCTCAGGGTCGGCAGCATACTCGTCCCAAGCGGCGAGATAGGCTTCCTGCTCTTCGGCAGTGGGGACATAGATGCCGCGGTTGGCTACGCTGGCAGCACCACTCAGCCGTAAAAATGGAAATCCGGCAGCGAAACTGGCAAGCTGCTCGTTGAACTTTTCTTCAGAAATGCCCTTCTTGGCAAGTTGGGCCTTGTCTTGTTCGGATAGCATGATATATGTATAGATTTAGGTGTTATAAATGCTTGACTGATAGGACGAATGCTTGACTGACAGAACGCGCAGGAATTTATGGCTCCTCCATCAGCACCTTCGCAATGGCTTTCACTATCTTGCCCTCACCGATGATGGGAGCGTGGGCATCTTCGGGCCAAACGATATAAAACGTGCCGGGGCGTGCGGTAAAGTAATTCTGCGCCGGCTCGGAATAAAGGGCGAAATCGCCAGATTCATCAAAGGGGGCATCGCTCGCCACACCCACGTCTGCCAACCGACTAATGCCGCAGACTTCATCGCCCGTGAGGGGGAAATGGACATCAATGTACCGACGGTGTACCTCCAGCTTCTGATTTTCAGCACTACGAAGTTCGGGGTGGGCTATGTTGATGAACAGACGCTCACCGTCGAGGGTGATGCGTCCCGGCTCCGCGGCAGAGAGGTCGTGCGTCTTGACGTATTCAAAAAGTTGATGGAAGAGAGGATGCAGCGACTCATAACGCTCAGCATCATCAAGATGGGCAAAAACCATAAATGAATGGGTAGGTTTGCAAGATTATTATTGTAATGTCTGCATGGGATGGTGATGCAGGATTAGTATATGATATAAGGTAGGTTCTATCAATTAGTTTTCAATGTAAGGCAGTGTTTCTGTTTCACTTGGATGTCTTCACGCCTCTCGCACCGTATCTTTTTGTCTTTCATTCAGTCACGCAGCCCGCTACGCTCCCTCGTGAAAAACAAAAAACTACGGCACGATAGTCGCAAATACATCGCAAGCTAATTGATAGAACCTACCATAAAGGAGTGTGGCGGCTCCTGATTGACTGTTATCACATACTGTCAGTGCGCAGTAGGCTGGGCAAGGATGATAAGAATCATCTTGCACGCTTACTTTTTACATCTGAAGAAGAAAAAAGCTGGTCAGCATTGCTTGCATTTGACACGGTCCGTGACCATTTATCGGCACAAAATTACTTAAAACCTACTTACTTACAAAAAAAATGACTTATTTTTGTAGAAAAAACAATCACTTTCAGTCTGAACGTGCCATGACATACACTACGCTTTCACAATTTTTCTCGCGTCACTTCGCGATGAAAGTTCAGAAACTCAGCATCAATGCGGGATTCACTTGCCCCAATCGCGATGGTACGGTGGGACGTGGTGGGTGTACGTACTGCAATAATCAGACGTTCAACCCTGACTATTGCTCACCCCACGAAAGCGTGGCGGAACAACTGGAGCGCGGCAAGGCATTCTTTGCCCACAAATATCCTGCGATGAGGTATCTCGCCTACTTCCAGGCATATACCAGCACGTATGCTCCAACGTCACATCTCATTGCGCTCTACGAGGAGGCTCTGGGGGTGAAAGACATGGTGGGCATCGTCATCGGGACACGCCCCGACTGCATGCCGCCGGAACTGCTCGAATGGTTGGCGGCGAAGGCGAAGACCACGTTTGTGATGGTGGAATACGGGGTAGAAAGTTGCTACAATCGCACGCTGCAACGCATCAATCGGGGCCACGATTTTGCCTGTGCGGAACGGACTATTCAGCTGACGAAAGCGGCGGGGATTCATGTCGGGACGCACTTCATACTCGGACTCCCCGGAGAATCGCACGCCGACATCATGGCTTCCGTCCCCCTCATCAACCGTTTAGCTCCCGATACGCTGAAACTCCATCAGCTGCAAATCGTCAGAGGAACGCGGATGGCAGAGGAATATGCTGAAAAGCCTCATGATTTCGGACTATATTCCACGGCGGACGACTATTGCCAACTGGTGTGCGATGTGCTGGAACGCCTCGCCCCTGGGATTGCCGTAGAGCGTTTCACTTCATCCTCGCCAAAAAGTCTGCTGATAGCCCCTGACTGGGGGATGAAGAACCATGAGTTCACCGCCTTGGTGCAAAGGGAAATGCTGCGACGCGGCAGCAAACAGGGCTGCAAGATAGAGGCTGGAAGATAGAAAAAACAGAAAGCGCTCAGCCCCTGCCACAGATTTTAGTGCGGCAGGGGCTGAGCGTTATAATAAGATTTATTGACGGTGGGAATTTATAGAGTCCTACCTATAAGCGTATGCCAAACAGGGAGGAGCTATTCAGCAGCGGGGGCTGCCAGCTCTATCCCCATCTCGCGGGCTTTCTCTATGATGAAGGCGCGGGCGGCATCGTGCTCGTTGGCGACAATGCCATCAAGTATGGCATCCTTCAGTGCCATCTTCAGCTGGCCCACCTGCGGACCAGGCGTCAGCTGAAACATCTCCATGATTTCCGTACCATCGACGGGGGGCTGGAAATTGCGGATGCGGTCTTTCTCTTCCAAATCCACCAATTTCTTTCGCACCAGACGATAATTCTCGAGGAAGCCTTGCTTCTTCTGCTGGTTTTTGCTCGTGATGTCGGCTTCGCACAGCACCATCAGGTCGTCGATATCATCGCCTGCATCGAAGAGCAGACGGCGGACGGCGGAGTCTGTCACCTCGTCGTCGGCAATATTGATGGGGCGCATGTGGAGCTCCACCATCTTCTCCACGTATTTCAGCCGTTCGTCCATGGGCAACTTCAAACGTCGGAATAGGCCCTTCACCATCTTCATACCCAAATAGTTGTGGTTGTGGAAAGTCCATCCCATCTGATGGTCCCAACGCTTTGAGGCTGGCTTGCCAATGTCGTGCAGGAGGGCACCCCACCGCAACCAGAGGTTATTGCTCGCACGGGCTACATTGTCGAGGACTTCGAGGGTATGATAGAAATTGTTTTTATGCTTACGCCCGTAACGCTCCTCCACTACATCGAGGTTCGCTACTTCGGGCAGGATGATTTTCAGTAGTCCACACCGCTGCAGCTCCACAAATCCAATGCTCGGCGTGGGCGACTCCATGATTTTGTTGAGCTCCGTGATGATACGCTCCTGCGAAATGATGTTGATACGTTCGCGATTGCGCTCCAACGCCTCGAAGGTTTCCTCCTCGATGGTGAAGTTGAGCTGAGTGGCAAAGCGCACACACCGCATCATGCGCAGAGGGTCGTCGCTAAAAGTGATATCGGGGTCGAGGGGCGTGGCAATGATTCGCTCTTCCAGATCGCGCACACCGCCGAAGGGATCAACGAGTTCGCCGAAGCGCGGGCCATTCAAACAGATGGCCATGGCATTGATGGTGAAATCGCGCCGCTGCTGATCGTCTTCCAAGGTTCCGTCCTCGACAATGGGTTTGCGGGAGTCGCGGCTATAGCTCTCACGCCGTGCGCCCACAAATTCTATTTCATCCTCCACACGCTGCTGCTCCGTCGTGCCGTCTTCAAGCACCGCGGACACCGTATGCCGCCACTTCACCTGCGCCGTTCCGAAATTCTTGAAGTAAGAACAATGGGCAGCCTTCCCTAAACGCTCCGTAAACACACGGGCGAGGGCTATGCCCGGACTGGCATTTTCAGGATTTTGCAGATACGCCTGACTTCCCACCACTACGACATCAATGTCCTTTGAGGGACGTTCGAGCAACATATCGCGGACATACCCCCCGACGATGTATGCCTCCAGTCCCATCGCATCTGCTGTCTGCGAGAGGATTCGAAGCATCGGCACATCAATTCGCTGGGCTATCTCTTCATTGCTTAATATCTTCATGTTTGAAAAAAAGGGGTTTATTGTATCTTGAATTGGAAGGATGGAAAACTACAGGCCACTACGATTCTGCGGCAGAGAAGCCTGCAATGCCGGATAGTCTGTCTGCAAAAACAGATAAGGTTGGTTCTATAAATTACCTCCGTTAAAAGGGTTAATAATTATGGTTTAACGTTTTGTCATCTTTTGGCTTCTTTTCGGTTCAAATTGCAAGTCTCATCGGTCACGTAGCCCGCTACGCTCCCTCTTCAACTTACAATTTGAACTTGAAAATAATCTCAAATCTGACAAAGCTAATTTATAGAACCAACCATAAAAAAACGGCCGGCCCTCCTGCGGAAGACCGGCCGACATGCTATCGTGGAGATTTCATTCCTCTCTGCCGCCGGCAACAGCATAATGCCCGCAGCGGTAAGGACAATGAAGCCGCCAAATCAAAATTATTCAGCACGGAGGGTAAAGCGCTTGAAATCGGTAACGGTCAGACCCTTCTCGACGCTGTTGAGATACTGCTCTACAGACATGGCCTTGTCCCAGATGTACTCCTGCTCAACGAGGCAAACCTCCTTGAAGAACTTATTGAGACGCCCCTTGGCAATGTTCTGAATCATGCCATCATTCAGGCTGGCAGCCTTCTCGGCAGCGGTCTTCTCCTTGAGGTCGCGGATGGCCTGAGCCTCCTCTTCGGTGATGCGGCCCTTCATGATGCCCTCGTTGATGTGCTCCTCGCTCTCAGCGATGTAAGCGTTGAAGCCTGCCTTCTTGATAGCAGCGTCAACAGCCTTCTGCACCTGCTCTACGCGGGTCTTTTCTACAGCTACTTCAAACTCGCGATCCTTCGTCTCCTGAGGAACAGCGTCAGCATTCACAGCGATGGGAGCTGCGCTGGCAACCTGCATAGCCACGTTCTTGCCGACGGTGGGGTCTTCGATAGCCTTGTTGAAAGCAACGAGGGTGCAGAGCATATTGTTGTTCTGGTGGTTGTAAGCAGCGATTGATTCGCCCGTGACGGTCATATAGCCGTCGAGCTCCATCTTTTCGCCCGTCACACCACTCTGCTCAGTGATGCGCTCAGCCACGGTGCGGCCACCGATAACGAGGTTCTTCACCTCTTCAACGGTAGTGCAACGTGCAGCGAGAGCAGCGTCGATGATTTCGTTGGCAAGAGCCACGAAGTCAGCGTTCTTTGCCACGAAGTCGGTCTCGCACTTCAGGGCGCAGATAACGCCGAAGTTGCCGTCAACCTTCACGAGCACGCAGCCCTCAGCAGCCTCGCGGTCGCTACGCTTTGCAGCGATAGCCTGGCCACGCTTGCGGATGAGTTCGATGGCTGCTTCGAGATTGCCCTCAGCCTCGTTCAGGGCGTTCTTGCAGTCAGAGAGGCCCGCACCAGTCATGTTGCGGAGCTTCTTGATATCTTCAATAGATACTGCCATAGCAATATTATGATATTTTCTTGGTGAATAAAGGGGTGATGTATAAAAAAATAGGCAGGTTCCTCACGTGCAAAGACGGAGGAACACCGCCTGTATAGGATTATTCTGCGGTCTCTTCAGCAGCGGCCTCCTCGCTCTTCTCAACGCGGGTGCGCTGATTGCGACGGGGCTGCTTTTCGCCCTGAGCCTGTGCCTCATCGTTAGCCTTCTCCAGCTTACGCTCTTCGATGCCTTCGGCAACGGCACCGCAGAGAGCGTCGAGAATGACCTCGATGCTCTTCGTTGCATCGTCGTTAGCGGGAATGGCGAAGTCGCAGCAGTTGGGGTCAGCATTGGTATCAACAATACCGAACACAGGAATTCCGAGACGGTGAGCCTCCTTGACAGCGATATGCTCCTTGCAAACATCGACTACGAAGAGTGCAGCGGGCAGACGCTTCAGGTCAGCGATAGAACCGAGGTTCTTCTCGAGCTTAGCACGCTGACGGCTAATCTGGAGGATTTCACGCTTGGAGAGATTAGCAAAAGTGCCATCAGCAGTGAGCTTATCGATGTTTGCCATCTTCTTCACAGCCTTGCGGATGGTCTGGAAGTTGGTGAGCATACCGCCCGGCCAGCGCTCGGTAACGTAGGGCATGTTCACACTGGAAGCCTTATCGGCAACAATTTCCTTGGCCTGTTTCTTCGTTGCTACAAAAAGAATCAGACGACCTCCCTTGGCGATAGCCTTAAGAGCCTCGGCAGCCTCGTCAATCTTGGCTACGGTCTTGTGAAGGTCGATGATATGGATACCATTGCGCTCCATGAAGATATAGGGAGCCATGGCGGGATTCCATTTACGCTTGAGGTGTCCGAAGTGGCAACCAGCCTCAAGAAGGGTTTCGAAGTTTGTTCTTGACATTGTTCGAGATGAATGTTTTTGTTTCGTTTACTTTCTTTGTGAGTTATCTGTTCGCATGAATTTTCTGTCCGTCGGCCTTCATAGCAGCCGCCCTTCATCGAACAGATGGTAACCAATCCGCAGGTAACCGCAGGCAAAATCCTCTTATTATATATAGGAGAGGGCAGCGATTGTACCACCATCGCCTCCGACGCAGCCTGTATGTATGTCGTATATAGGCATCTGCGTTCGGAAAATGCGGGTCTTACGGATTTAGATGCTAAACGTTTTTTCCCAGAATTCAGCAAACTTGCCGATAAGAGATTAACGCTTGCTGAACTGGAAGCGGCGACGTGCCTTGGGACGTCCCGGCTTTTTACGTTCTACCTCGCGGCTATCGCGGGTAACGAATCCTTCTGCACGCAGTGCCTTCTTGTCGTCAGCATTGATTTTGACGAGGGCGCGTGCGATGGCGAGACGCAGAGCCTGGCTCTGGCCAGTGAAGCCACCACCCTGAAGGTTCACCTTGATGTCGTACTTCTCAGCCACATCGAGAAGGGCGAGGGGCTGCTTTACTACGAACTGGAGGATAGAAGAGGGGAAGTATTCGGTAAGGTCACGCTTGTTGATGGTAATCTTACCAGTACCTTCGGTAACGAAGATGCGGGCAACGGCGCTCTTGCGACGGCCTAATGCGTTGATCATTTCCATAGTGTGTCTTTACTGAATTACTTGAGCGTGTTAATATCAATAACCTTGGGCTGCTGTGCCTCATGATTGTGCTCCGTGCCGGTATATACATAGAGGTTACCGAGGAGCTTTGCACCGAGGCGATTCTTGGGGAGCATACCCTTCACCACGCGACGCATGAGCTTGTCAGCTCCGTTGGGCTTTGCCAGAATGCTGGCAGGCGTATGCTCACGCTGACCGCCGGGATAGCCCGTGTAGGTATAATAAACACGGTCGGTCATCTTCTTGCCGGTGAGGATGAACTTATCGGCATTGATAATGATAACATTGTCGCCACAATCTACGTGAGGAGTGTAGTTGGGCTTGTACTTTCCGCGCAGGAGTTTAGCCACCTTGCTGGCGAGACGGCCAAGCACCTGATCCTTAGCATCTACCACGACCCATTCCTTCTGTACGGTCGCAGCATTGGCAGAAATGGTCTTGTAACTTAAAGTGTCCATTCTTTGGTTGTTGGTTTGTTTTTGTAGTAACTTGAATAGATTGTTTCGTTTACCTCTGACGATTCCCTAACCACCGTTTCAGGCCAAGCGAAGACGGCTATTAACACGCCAGAGACGGCATCGCAGAGCGACACCTTGATAATAATCGGCATGCAAAAGTAGTCATAAATCCCGTGCAACCAAATGTTTTTGACCTGTTTTTAATCACTTTACCCGAAAAAATGACATCATTGGCAACTGAAACAGGCAAACATTCCCGTTTTTTTTCAAAAAAAGACCGAAACATTTGGAGAGTAGATAAGATAATTGTACTTTTGCGAACGCTTACTAAGAGCCTCAAGAGGGCTCTGCGAGAGGGGGCTGTATGCAGCATTATGGCGTTACAGCAGGCTGCCACCCCATTGCCCACTCCTCTTTATATATTTAGCAATAAAAGAAAATAAAAGAATAAACCCATTCATACAAACAAACCCAAAAACGTTTTATGACAAGCTACAAAGAACTGGGTCTTGTGAACACCCGTGAGATGTTCAAGAAGGCCGTTGCAGGCGGTTACGCCATCCCCGCTTTCAACTTCAACACCATGGAGCAGATGCAGGCTATCGTGCAGGCTGCTGTTGAGACCAAGTCTCCCGTCATCATGCAGGTATCCAAGGGTGCTCGTGCCTACGCTAACGGCACCATCCTCCGCTACATGGCTCAGGGTGCTGTAGAGTATGCTAAGGAGCTCGGTTGCGAGAAGCCCGAAATCGTGCTTCACCTCGACCACGGAGACAGCTTCGAAATCTGCAAGGAGTGCATCGACAATGGTTTCTCCAGCGTCATGATCGACGGTTCACACCTCCCCTTCGAGGAGAACATTGCCCTCACGAAGAAGGTTGTTGACTACGCTCACCAGTACGATGTGACCGTAGAGGCTGAGCTCGGCGTCCTCGCCGGAGTTGAAGACGAGGTTTCTGCAGCAGAGTCTCACTACACCCAGCCAGGAGAGGTGATTGAGTTTGCTACCCGCACCGGTTGCGACAGCCTCGCTATTTCTATCGGTACGAGCCACGGTGCTTACAAGTTCACTCCCGCACAGTGCACCAAGGATCCCGAGACCGGACTCCTCGTTCCTCCTCCCCTCGCATTCGACATCCTCGCCGAAATCGAGAAGAAGCTCCCCGGATTCCCCATCGTGCTCCACGGTTCTTCTTCTGTACCTCAGGAAGAGGTAGCCACCATCAACAAGTATGGTGGTGCTCTCCCCAACGCCATCGGTATCCCCGAGGAGCAGCTCCGCAAGGCTGCCAAGAGCGCTGTCTGCAAGATCAACATCGACTCTGACTCTCGTCTGGCAATGACTGCTGCCATCCGTCAGCACTTCGCTGAGCATCCTGACCACTTCGATCCCCGTCAGTATCTCAAGCCCGCTCGTGAGAACATGAAGAAGATGTACATCCACAAGATTGTTGAGGTGCTTGGCTCTAACGGTCACCTCGGCTAATCCTTCTATTTCTTAGAAACACCATTTCCCCTGCCCACAAGGTCAAGATTTCAGACCGTGGGCAGGGGATTTTTGTTTTGGAGAATATTTATAATTAACGGTAGGTTCTATAAATTAGTTTTCAATGTAAGGCAGTGTTTCTGTCTTGCTTGGATGTCTTCACGCCTCTCGCACCGTATCTTTTTGTCTTTCATTCAGTCACGTAGCCCGCTACGCTCCCTCGTGAAAAACAAAAACCTACGGCACGATAGTCGCAAATACATCGCAAGCTAATTGATAGAACCTACCTAACGTGAGTTCAATGAGAACACAGGTCATTGAACTCACGTTTTCTTAGTATGCTGTTGGCTAAATGTTGGCTTACGTTATTTACGTTGTTTTCGTTATTAACGTTAATGTCGTTTTGGGGGGAATCAGGGATTCATAATTCCCTGATTCCTGATAGGAACGCAGGCTCAGCGGCTATAAATAATCGTTGCGGAGCGGGGAGCTACCGCGACGCTGTTGCCCGACACCCATCCCATGCCGTTCAGGTCGATGCGGCCATCGTGCGCCACCGTCTCGTAGTCATCCTCGGGAATGCTGACGCTGACGGAAGAAGGCTGGGCATTGAGGACTACGATGATGTCTTTCCACACATCGCCACCAGCATGGTCTGCCAAGCGGAAGGCCACCACATTCGAGGGAGCATCGAGGAAGGAGAGATGACGGCGTACGAGGTCGGCATCGTTCAGGCGGAAGGCAGGATGCTCATTGCGCAAACGGATGAGGCCACGGTAATAATCGAACACTTCGGGATGCACATCCTTACGACTCCAGTCGATGGCATTGACATCATCGGGCGACTTATAGCTATTGTGGACCCCCTTCTTGTCGCGCAGCACCTCTTCGCCCGCCTGCATGAAGGGAATGCCCTGACTGGTGAAGACGGCGGTCTGCGCCAAGAGGTCGAGACGAATCAGGTCAGCCTCGCCCTTGCCGGCTTTCTGCGTTGTGCTGCTCACGGTGGCCTCTGCCAGCCCCGCCACGGAAGCCCGCAGACGGTCAGTCAGACACATATCGTCATGACACGACACATAGGAAATCATCTGGTGCGGCTGCTTTGCCCACGGCTGCTTCGAATAGTTCACCTTCTGCATATTGATTTGCGGATGGGCAATAGCACCGGCAATGCCAAACTTCACGCTCTCCTCATGCCCTGCCTCTCCTCCGAGGAATGCCGTCTTGTGGTCGTCAGAGAAGGGGCCACGGAGCCCGTCGCGAATCTCATCGCTGAAGGCCGCAATGCCCTCAGCCTGTCCGATGTCCGCCTTCATCGCCGCCGTTCCTTCCGGCAGTTGCGGTGCGGCAGCCGCCCATCCCTCGCCGTAGATCAGCACGTCGGGATTGATTCTGCGAGCAGCATCGCGAATCTGCCGCATGGTCTCCAAGTCATGGATGCCCATGAGGTCGAAGCGGAAGCCATCGACGTGGTATTCCCGCATCCAGTATTCCACACTCTCTATCATGTATTGCCGCATGACGGCGCGCTCAGAAGCCGTCTCGTTGCTGCACCCCGAAGCATCTCCCCACGAGCCATCGGGACGCTTGCGGAAGAAATATCCCGGCACGGTGCGCTGGAAGTTGGAGTTGTCAATGTCCATCGTATGGTTATAGACGACATCGAGCACGAGCTTGATGCCTGCCTTGTGCAAGGCCTGCACCATCTGCTTGAACTCTCTGATGCGCGCTTTGGGGTCGGCAGCATTGGTAGAATAGCTGCCCTCGGGGACATTGTAATTCAGAGGGTCGTAGCCCCAGTTGTACTGCGGAATCTCCGGATGCTCCTCATCGACGGTGAAAAAGTCGTAGGAGGGGAGTATGTGCACGTGCGTCACGCCGAGTTCGCGCAGATGGTCGATACCCGTAGCGTGTCCGCCGGGCGTCTTCGTGCCGTGCTCAGTCAGCGCCAGGAATTTTCCCTTGTTCGTGATTCCGCTCGCCTGCGCCATCGAGAAGTCGCGGTGGTGCATTTCGTAGATGACGATGTCGTTGCGCTTCGGTGCCACATCGCAGCACCATCCCGCAGGGTCAGTTTGCCTGAGGTCGATGATGGCACCGCGCTTTCCTCCCACGCCGACGCTTCGGGCATTGATGCCCGGGTTCTCACCGAGCCATTTCCCCCCATGACGCACATTGAAGGTATAGAAGCGTCCGTCCTGATCGCCCTTGACGGTGGCGTGCCAAGTGCCGTCAGCCGAACGCTTCATCGCCACGCTCTTCGTCGCCTTTCCGCCTTTTGCAGAATCGTAGAGCTTGAGTTCCACGCGCTGTGCCGTGGGTGCCCACAGCTGGAAGGTGGTTTCTGCCGCGCTATAGGTCATTTCCTGCAGACTTCCCGCAGGCACGGGATAGTCTTCATACGTGGCATACTGGTAGTCGCGGGCAAGGCCCATAAGACTTTGAAGGGCAAAGAAGCCGAGCATAACTATCTTTCTTGATTTCATATAATTAAAGGGTTGATGTGTCACAGAATTACGAATTTGTCGAGCAAATTTACAGAAAAACGTTGAAAACTGTAAAACGCAAGCAAAAATATCCGTCATTTTCCCACTCCCCCACCCTTTTGTCGTACTTTTGCAGTGCCGTTCGCCCCCAAAAGCGGGCATACGGCCCCCTATTATTGACCATAACACCCATATCTCTCTCTCTTATGAAACACTTCCCCAAATCCCTCCTCTCCATTCTTGTCCTGTCGGCAGCCATGCTCTTCACGGGCTGTGTGAACAAGAAGACGTATGAGAATCTGCGCTCCAACTACGACAAACTTCAGAGCGAATACTCCGAATTGCAGAGCATGTACAACGATGCCAAGGTGAATCTGGCACAGCAGAACGCCACGGGCAGCAGTCTGGAGCAGCGTCTGAGCGACGCCCAGAAGCAAAACACCGAACTGAAGGAGCAGCTGAAAGCACTCCAGAGTTCGCTCGACAACAGCATCAACTCCGGAAGCGCAAACATCTCCAAGCTGGTAGATGAAATCAACGCCTCCAACAAATACATCAAGCAGCTGGTAGAGGCCAAGAGCAAGAGCGACTCGCTGAATCTGGCCCTGACCAACAAGCTCACCCGCTCCCTCTCGAAGAGCGAGCTGCGCGACGTGGACGTGAAGGTGCTGAAGGGCGTGGTTTACATCTCGCTGAACGACAATATGCTCTATCGCAGTGGCAGCTACGAAATCAGCCCCGCCGCTGGCGAAACGTTGGCAAAGATTGCCAAGATTATCACGGACTACGATGACTATGAGGTGCTCGTAGAGGGAAACACGGACGATGTGCCTATCTCCAAGACGAACATCCGCAACAACTGGGACCTCAGCTGCCTGCGTGCCTCAAGCGTTGTTCAGGCTCTTCAGAACCAGTATGGTGTAAACCCGAGCCGTCTGACGGCAGGCGGACGCGGAGAATACAATCCGCTCGAAGGCAACGATACGGCAGAGGGCCGCGCTCGCAACCGCCGTACGCAAATCATCATCACGCCGAAGCTCGACCAGTTCCTCGACCTGATTGACCAGGCTCCCGAGGCAGAAGCAGAATAACGCCCCCCTCTCCATCCCGTAGAGGCCCATTGCTACAGAAACGCCCTTTCAGCTCATGCAGGCTGCCTGCAAGCTGGAAGGGCTTTCTTTATGCCTGCGAGGACGAGCGATGACAAAGGCCAAGGCTCTCAGTCGCCGACTGAGAGAACAGAGACTGCGGAGAAGGCCGCCTGCCTGCTGAAAGATGGGGATGACAGCTGAGGGAAGGCGGCGAAGCTGACAGATTCCGCCACGGAATGCGCTCTTCACGAAAATGTAACAGCCATTTCATGCGCTCTTCCGCAAAAACGCCCTAACTTTGCTGCAAAAACATCAGTAGGCGTGTAAAATCAAGTAAGCCGTAAGAATCATCATCATGGACACCAAATGTGAAGCTGTGGTGAAAATGCCGGGCTTTACGGCCCTTCTGCAGAGCTCTGGCTTCCCCAACCATCATTTTCACCCCGCCATGTGATTATTTTGCCCCCACGAAATGGCCATTTTCCCCTTCAAAATGTTCTCTGCGAAGAAGAATATGCCGTAGAAGCAAGGCAGCTTACCGTAAATGCTTACCTGCCTAAAACAATTCTGCACCACCTACTTATAAGACTTTCCGTATGAAACGCATTCTTATCGTCGATGACGAAGCCGACCTTCGCGAAATCATAGCCTGCAATCTGGAAAGCGCGGGGTATGCCGTCGAAGAAGCAGGCTCTGCCGAAGAAGCACTCGCTCTCATTCGATTCCGCCAAAACGATGAAGCCCCCGACACGCCTGGGCTGCCTGCACTCATCCTCCTCGATGTGATGATGCCCGGCATCAATGGTTTTCAGATGGCAGACATCCTGCGGCGAGAGCGACACCTGAACATTCCCATCATCTTCCTCACGGCGAAAGACCACGAGGAGGACATCCTGACGGGGTTCGCTCGTGGTGGCGACGACTATATCACGAAGCCCTTCTCCGTCCGCGAACTCATGGCGCGCGTAGCAGCCGTCGTGCGACGTGCGGAGACGGCTCCCACAGTGGCAGCCGACAAGACTTCCCTGCCCCAACAGCGCGACCTCGGAGGCGGACTCCTCATCGACGACTCGCAGAAGGTGGTCATCGTCAATGGTGCGGAGGTCATCCTCTCGCGCAAGGAAATGGGCATCCTCACCACTCTCGCCTCACAGCCCGGCCACGTCTTCACGCGCGACGACATCCTGTCTGCCGTCTGGAACGGCGAAGCCTACGTGCTGGACCGCACGGTGGATGTCCACATCGCCCGCCTGCGCAAGAAATTAGGCCAACACGGCGAGCGCATCACCAGCCGGCAGGGCTATGGCTATAAATTCGACTGAACTTTCCCCTCCCCCCATACACACAGCATCATGGTAGTAGATTCCTCCACACGCCAGCTGCTCCGACGCTACATCTGGCTGTTCCTCGCATTCGCCATCGCGCTGATAGGATTTCAGTGGCAGCGCGAACGCATCTTCCGGCGCGAAGCCCTCGAAGCCCGTTTGGAGGGTTATGCCGACGTCATAGCGGCACAGGATTCCCTGGCAGCCCCTCTCAGCATGCAACATCTGCGGACGACGGTGCTCACCCCGGACGGCACCGTGCTCTATGAGAGCGAAAGCAGACTGCGCGCCGACGCCATGCAAAACCATCTGGGCCGCCCCGAGGTGAAGCAGGCTTTGAAGACCGGGCGTGGCTACGACATCCGACAGTCGATGACGACGGGCGAAGACTTCTTCTATTACGCCAAGCGATACGATCCCACCTCCGGTGCCTCACCCCATACGGCACGCATCGTCCGCGTGGCACTCCCCTACAACGCCAGCGTAAGCCACAATCTCCATACGGCATCGAACGTCTTCTTCTGGTTCGCCCTCCTCGTCTTCGCGGGCATGTCGCTCATGCTCATCTACACGGGCGGCAGCATCGGCGAGAGCATCCGCCTCATACGCAGCAAGGAGAAGGAGCGCACGCAAGAGGTGAAACGCCAGATTTCCACCAACATCGCCCACGAACTCCGCACGCCCGTGGCGGCCATACGGGGGTATTTAGAGACGCTGACCGAAAACCCTCATCTCAGCGATGAGCGGAAAGCCCACTTCATACAGCGCGCACTGATGCAGACGGAACGCCTGACCGAACTGATTCGCGATGTGTCTATCATCTCAAAGACGGAGGCTTCGCCCCATCTGCTCCGCCGCGAACCGTTGCGGCTGGCTGACGTCGTCCGCGAAGTCATCGAAGAGTTGCAGCCCGAACTGCAACGTTCGGACATCCACGTACGCTTAGACCTCCCCGCCGGATTGACACTGCGTGCGAACTATACGCTGCTCCACGCCATCTTCCGCAATCTCCTCGAAAACACCATCCGCTATGCCGGCCCCGGCGTGGAAGCCTGCCTGACGTGCAGCGAGACGGCGGCGAACGGACTTTTGACGGCTGAAAAGAAACGCCGCATCGTCTGCTCCTACTACGACACGGGCCACGGCGTGGGCGATGAGCATCTGGAACGCATCTTCGAGCGTTTCTACCGAATCGACGAGGGCCGCACGCGCGACGGACGAGGCGGGACGGGCTTGGGGCTCTCCATTGTCCGCAATGCCGTCATCTTCCACGGCGGAGAAATTCGCGCCCACAACCGCCCGGAAGGCGGTCTGCAGTTCGATTTCTCCCTGCTCTGCGAATAAACATCCTGCGCTTTGATATGCGACTGGCAACGGCCACACACACCCAAAGCGCAGAACACCTGCTTTCAGAGAACGACAAACCCACTGACCTTCAGCATTTCTGCAGAAAGTCAGTGGGTTTACTTATTCAGTTGTCAATCTTGATTATATGAATACTATTTAACTTTGAAAATTATAGGGAACTGCAACGTAGTTCATGGGAGTTCTTCGGGCTGCGGGGGGGCGCTAATCAACCTGAGAGGGGGGGAGGCAGCCACCACACGAGCTACCACTGCAGGAGGAGGAGCCACAACAGGATGCAGGATTCAGCCCTGGCTATGGCATCAGGGCATTCCCTGCTTGCCTCCGCCACCCTGCTGCCCGCTGCCTTGGCTCTTCGCCACATCATCGTTCTGTATGCTTCGGCGTGCCTTCTTCACAGAGGTCTGCAATTTTCCGAACCGCCATGAGACGGAGAGGCCGAAGGTGAGTTGGTCCTGCCGCTGCGTCTGCGTGCTGACGAAGCCCTCGCCCTCGCTCCGCTGGCTGTAGCTGCGATGGCGCGGGAGGAAATTGCCCACATTGGCCGAAACGTGCAGGCGGTCGTCCTTCAGGAAGGAGCGCGAGAGCGTCAGGTTGTAGAAATACCAGCCGTCGCCCTTGCCCTGCAAACTCACATCGGGAGCTCCGCCACCGCCCGACAGCCCCAGCTTCAAGCGCCACCAGAGGTCCTGACGGAAATCTGCAAAGGCATAGCCGCTCCAGCCTGAGTTGTGCTGACTCACCCGAAAGGCATCGTGCGTCTCCGTGGCTGCCACGCCCTTATCGACGCTGAAGTGCGAATAGCTGCCACTACCATTGACGGTCACCACGGTGTGCGGCGTGATGTTCCAGCTGATGAATCCTGAAAGATTCCCGATACGGTGTTCGAGGAAGTTATCGTATGTGGTGTGTATGCAATGGCTGCGGTCGATGAAGGAATAGCTCACCAGCCCATTGTCTGAGGTGTTGAACGAGGCATCCACGGATATGCTGAACTTCTGCCCATAGAAGCTATAGCTTGCCCCCACTTGGTGCGCCCCCTCGCTCTCCAAGAGCGGATTGCCGTAAGTGCGAAATCCCGCCGTCGCGGTGTTCACATACGGCGAAAGCTGCGTGATGTTCGGTCTGCCGATGCGATAGGCATAGCTGAGCTTCAGCATCTGCATCGGCGAGAGGTTGTAAGCCAGATTGACGGAGGGCACCCAGTTGTCGAAATTCCTGCCAAACCCCTGACGCTTGCCATCGGGATAGCTGACCTCTACGTGCGAATGCTCGAAGCGCACACCTGTACGCAGGCTGAACTGCTTGATTTTCAACATATATTCCGCATAGGCAGCCGCTATGCCATTGCGGTGTCTATAGTGCGGGGAAGCCTCATCGTCGAAGTTCCATGCGTCCTGCCCCACGCTCTCCGAAGGTTTCTCCCATTGTCGCGAGTCGCTCTCGTTCGTCCGCACAATGTATTTTCCGCCCACGGACAACTGGTGGTGCCGGGCGAAGGGCGTGGTGAAGTCTGCCTGCGCTGTGTGTTCGCAGGAGTGGTTGTCGGGGTCGGAGTAGATGTCAGTCAGGGAAGTGGGGAGGGCACTGCCCTCTATGTCGAAATATTCATTTTTCTGCCAAGACTTCTGCGGTGCGCCATCGAAACGATAGGAGAAGGTCAGCGTCTGCTCCGGTTTGGCGAAGGTGTGCTGATAGTCAATGCCTGCATTGTAGCCCATGTAGCTGTTATGCTGTGCGGTTTGGGTTTTATAGGAATAGGCTGGCGCGCCGTCAATGCCCGTCATCACAATCGTCCCGATGCAGTCGAAATCGTAGGAATGCCCGAAGATTCCTGCGCTCAGGCTGAGCAAATCGTGGTCAGAAACCTCGTAGGAAGCCTCCAGACTGCCGAAATTGTAGAACAAGTCAGGCGCAGCCTCCGCGTGCGTGGTCAGCTTCCGATAGACATCGCTGTTCAGATATTCCACCTCCGAGGTCTGCCGCACGGGCTGCATTCGCTTCGAAAGCCCGAAGCCATAGTTCGCCGAGAGCGTGAACTTGCCATACTGCATGGTGCCGAAGAATCCGGCATCGTTCATATCGCGCCGCACGCTCGTACGCGGTGTGATGGTCCAGCCCTTTGACTGTGTGCCTTCGAAGGTCACAATGTTCAGCACGCCTGCCACGCCTTCGGCATCATAGCGTGCGCCGGGGTCGGTGATGACTTCGATTTTCTTCACTGCCGCAGCGGGATATGCTTTGAAAATCTCCTTCGGATTCTTCGTCATCATCTGGTTGGGCTTACC
The DNA here is from genome assembly GCA_945787885.1 of uncultured Bacteroidales bacterium. Classification (GTDB taxonomy): domain Bacteria; phylum Bacteroidota; class Bacteroidia; order Bacteroidales; family Bacteroidaceae; genus Alloprevotella. The sequence goes on from CALZJF010000031.1 coordinate 24,813, forward strand.
ATTGACATAGACCTTGAAGTTGCTCTGGCCTTTCAGCTTCACATTGTCTTCGCCATCGACGGTGACCATCGGCACTTTTCGCAGCACCTCGGTGAGCGTCTGCGTCTGTGCCTCGGCATCGTCTGCCACGGAATAGGTCAGCTTGTCCACCTCTGCCTTGACGGTTCGCTTCTTGGCAGTCACGTGGGTTTCGCCGAGCACGATTTCCATGGAGTCGCGCACGGCTTGTATCGAGTCGAACTGCTCATCCGTCACGCCAAATTGGGCATGAGCCAGTGAGGGCAGTGCCAGCAGCGCCATCGCCAAGAGCGTGCGCAGCTGTAGCTGTGGTAGGGGATTCTGTGAGTGTTGCATGAGTACATGAGTAATTAGTATCTATAACGGGTAGGGAATGATGAGAGGTAGGTTCTATCAATTAGTTTTCAATGCAAGGCAGTGTTTCTGTCCTGCACAAGCTAATTGACAGAACCTACCAATCAAAACACGCTGTTTAGACGCTGCAATGCCAACATTTGCTACAGGGATGCAGAAAAAATCAGGCTCACGGCGCGCCGTAACAATTTTGTAACAAAAACGTAACAGACACTTATTTGGCCCAACCAATGGGCATCGGAGGAGTTGGCGTAATTTTGCAGCCGAAACCACTTAGGGAAATACACAATCACATAAACACACCAACTTATGACCGTATTTTTCATCTGCATCGTGGCGTTTCTCTTCGCCCTTGCCCTCTTCGACCTCTGGGTGGGCGTATCGAACGATGCCGTCAATTTCCTCAATTCTGCCATCGGCAGCAAGACGGCAAAGTTTCGCACCATCGTCATCGTTGCCGCCATCGGCGTCTTCTTCGGAGCCTGCCTCTCCAACGGCATGATGGACATTGCCCGCCATGGCATCTTCAATCCGGCGCAATTCCAGTTTGGCGATGTCATGGTCATCTTCCTTGCCGTCATGGCTACAGACATCATCCTCCTCGATGTCTTCAACAGCCTGGGCATGCCCACCTCGACCACGGTCTCCATGGTCTTCGAACTCCTGGGAGCCTCCTTCGCCCTCACCCTGCTGAAGGTCAGCGACGTGGGCGGCTCGTATGCCGACTATCTGAACACCTCGAAAGCCATGGAGGTGATTTTCGGCATCTTCGTCAGTGTGCCCATCGCCTTCATCGGAGGTCTGATCGTGCAGTACATTGCGCGCATCGTCTTCAGCTTCATCGTCCCACAGTCTGCCGACGGCACTCACCGCAAGTTTAGCCTGAGGGTGTGCCTCTTCGGCAGCATCGCCCTGACTGCCATCGTGTATTTCATGCTCTTCAAGGGCCTGAAGACCATGACATTCATGGACGATTCGCTGAAGGCATGGCTGCACGAGAATATCGGCTTGCTGCTCGTGGGCTGCCTCATCTTCTTCACGCTGTTGATGGTCTTGGTCGAGGCGTTCTCCGTCTCGCGTTCGGGCTGGCTGTCGAAGTCCGGTGGCCACTCCGTCTTCCGCTTGGTGGTGCTGGCAGGCACGTTTGCCCTCGCCATGGCGTTTGCGGGCAATGACTTGGTGAACTTCATCGGTGTGCCGCTGGCTGGCTTCTCGTCGTTCATGGATTTCTACCACTCCGGGGCTACCGACCCGATGAACTATCCGATGACATCGCTCGAAGCCAGTGCGCGCACGCCCATCGGCTTCCTGATCGGTGCGGGCGCCGTCATGGTCTTTGCCTTGGCCACGAGCAAGAAGGCGCGGAAGGTGGTCATGACGTCCGTCAGCCTCTCCTCGCGCAGTGAGGGCGAAGAGATGTTTGGCTCCTCGCGGGCAGCTCGCTCCATCGTGCGCGGTGGCATCAACCTGGGTCATGCGGTGAGCCGCATCATGCCCGATGCCGTCCTGCAATACATTGACCGCCGCTTCCGCCTGCCGCAGGATGCCCACAGGGGGTTCTACGTGCAGAGCGAGAGCGCAGCAGGCACGACAATGGTCGATGTGCCTGCCTACGACCTTATCCGAGCCTCCATCAATCTCGTCGTAGCTGCCCTGCTCATCGCCTTGGGCACATCGCTGAAGCTCCCCCTCTCCACCACCTTCGTCACCTTCATGGTCGCCATGGGTACGAGTCTTGCCGACCGTGCCTGGACGCGCGAGAGTGCCGTCTTCCGCGTCACGGGCGTGCTGACCGTCATCGGCGGATGGTTCATCACGGCGGGCGTGGCCTTCGTGGCTTGCATGCTCGTGGCGCTCGTCATGCACACGGGTGGCCCCATAGCGATGATTGGCATCGTGGCCCTCGTACTCTTCATCCTCATCCGCAATCAGTGGAAGGCATCGAAGGAGGGCGAAGAGAAGGGCGACGCGCTCTTCAGCGAGATGATGCGCAACAACAATCCGCTCGAAGTGGAACCGCTGCTGGAACAACACGTCATGGAGAACACGGCTGAGCAACTGACGCTCTTCAACGAGACGCTGGGAATGCTCGTGGACGGCATGGCGAACGAGCGCCTCAAACCTCTGCGGAAGGCTTCGCGGACGCTGCACAAAGACAAGATGACGCTGAAAAACCTCCGACGCAGGGAGATTCTCTGCCTCCGACGCATCACGCCGGCGCAGAGCGTGAAGAAATGCACCGACTTCCACCTCATCCACAATTCGCTGCGGCAGATGCGCTACTGCCTGCTCCGCATTGCCGACCCTGCCCTGGAGCACGTGGACAACCACTTCCCGGCTATCGACGCTGCAACGCTGGAGAACTTCGACCGCCTGCGCATGAAGTTGGCTGAACTGATGAAGCAGGCTATCGAGGAGCTGAACAAGATGCACTACGAAGACCCTATGGCGGAGCTCGACGAAATCTATTCGCTCCACGATGCAAGGGTGAAACGCGTAGAAGGCCTGCGCCTCCACATCGACCAGCTGCGCAACGAACTGAATATGCTGCGCCGCAATGTGCTGATCGACATGCAGCAGCCCGACACGAACATCACTTCCACCACGCTCATCATCCACATCATTCAGGAGACTGAGCTGCTGGCGAAGGAACTTCGCTCACTGCTGAAGTCTTGCTCGCACTTCTGCGAATAACGTCTCCATCCATACCGCAGGGGCTGCCACTTCCTTACCCACTCTCTCCTTCCCCCCCAACGTCCATTCACCATGAAATCTTCCACTCGCCGCCGCATCCAGCAGTTCTACGACAACGCTCGGATTCTCCTGCTCGGCGCACTGCTTGCAGCCCTGTACATCGCCCTGCTCACGCTCTGACGTGATTATCATTATCTCCATCATATTCTTTGGCTCCGTCATCTCCGCATGGCGGAGCCTTTTCGTTTGCAGTTTTCTGAACACGGATGCCACGACATTAGTTGCTGACTGACGAGGCCATTGAACACGAATGCCACGAACAGCGCGAATGTTGTGATGAACATTGCCCAGTGCGCCCGGAATCGAAGATAGCCAGACGAGGGGGAAGGCAAAGGCTGATGGTTCAACGTTGGGCAATCGTCTGAAGCATCCTGACAGGAAGCCATCGCTGCTTCGGCGTTCGCTGCCTTTACAGGTCTTTACAGAATATCGCAGCCTTTACACAGAAAAGCATCCCCCCCTCTCTTTCTCTCGCGCGCACTTTCTTTTTTTGACGAGAGCTATTATTATAATTATTATT